>CANRLV010000005.1 GCA_947631565.1 uncultured Gemmiger sp.
CTTTTGCGAGCCCTTCCTAAATATTGAGATTCCTCTCCCAGCTTGAACGCTGGAATACCAGTTTCTCGACAGTCTGCGGGGCGCTCCCAACGGAGCGCCCCGAAATTTTTATGTTTTCGCGTCCAGCCAGCGCTGGCGCGCGCAGCACATCAGCAAAAACGCGCCCACGCCGTGCAGGTCGTTCACGCTGACCGGCCGCGCGCAGTAGTACGCGTAGCTGCCGCTGCCCACGCCGGTGCCGATGCACACGCTGCCGATGAGCAGATCGTCACCGTCATGGCCCAGGCTGGCGGCCACGCCGGCGAACGCCTTGGCGGCGACGGGCTCGTATTCGGGCCCCAGGATGCCGCGCTGCATGGCCCGGCACAGCGCCGCCGTGTACAGGCTCGTGCAGGAATTTTCCGGCCAGTTGCCCTCCGCGCCCACCTTATCGACCACCTGCCACCAGCGCCCGTCCGGGCCCTGGTATCTGCACAGGCTCTGCAGCAGGTCCGCGACCAGCGCCCGCAATTCGGCGCGCTGCGGATGATTCGCCGGCAGCTGCTCCAGCACGTCCAGCACGGCCACCGGCACCCAGCCCATCGCCCGGCCCCAGAAGGTGGGCGAACATCCGGTATCGGGGTCGGCCCAGGGGGCCTGCCCGGTCTCGTCCCAGGCATGGTACCACAGCCCGGTACCGGGGTCGCGCGCACGATCGCGCATCAGTAAAATTTCCTGCACGGCCAGCTCGGTCAGGTCGGGGCGGGCAAAACGGCGGCCGTACTCGGCGATAAAAGGGCAGACCATATACAGCCCGTCCAGCCACATCTGGCCGGTGCAGCGCACCTTGTGGTAAAAACCGCCGCATTGGCAGCGGGGGATGTCCGGCACCTGTGCCAGCACCGATTCCATTGCCCGGCGGTAGAGTGGGTCTCGCGTACGGTCCCACAGCGGGAACAGCAAAATGCCGGGCTGGATGTCGTCAAGGTCGGCGTGGTCATACAGGCGGATGGCACCGTTTTGGTCCAGCACGGCGCGCACCCAGTCCTGCGCATAGGTAAAATACTTCTCGTCGCCGCACAGCCGCCACACGCCCAGCATACCGGATAAAAATACGCCCTGGTGGTAGTGGAAGTGCCCGGCCGGCGGCAGCTCGGCGGCCGGCCAGCGGCGCATCATGGTATCGCAGGCCTGCCGGGCCAATGCCAAAGCATCATACTCCATTTGTTATCTCCTCCGCAGCAGGGGCCGCGTGGGCCAGCTCCTCTATTGCCAGCTGACCGTCGGCAGTTTGGGGCGGCGCGGGGAAGACCCCCAGCGCCAAAAATACCGGGTACAGGTAGCTGGCGCCGTAGCAGCCGATCATCTTGGGCCCGGTGATCGCCTCGCCTGCGGCCAGCAGCTCGTCGATGCGGCGCAGCGCCGCGGCCACCGTCGAGAAGGTGATGGATTTGGCGCGGCGGTCCACAAACAGCTCCCAGCCGCGGATGCAGTAGGTATACGGCAGCCCCTTGGCGGTGATGAAGTGCTCGCCCGCGTGGTGCTGCAGCAGCTCCCACACGGCCTGCGCACGGTCCCGGTTGGCAATGTTCTCGGCCCTTGGCATGGCTTGGCCCTTTCCTTGCTGGAAACAAAAAACACACGCCGAAGCGTGTGTTTATGGAGCTGGTGGCCGGACTTGAACCGGCGACCTGCTGATTACGAATCAGCTGCTCTACCAACTGAGCCACACCAGCGTATCATTCGCACAGCATTATTTAGTATACCGATTTTTGCCCGCCTGTCAAGGGGATACGGCAAAAAACCGCCCGGTCCGGCAAAAACAGTCTGCCGGGCCGGGCGGCGGTCCCGCTTGCTACAGGGCAAAGGCATCCTCGACAAAGGCCATCATGGCGTCCTCGTCGTCAAAGCAGGCCACGCCGACCTGGTTGCCCATCGTGCCGGCCAACGCGTCCGGCATACGGGTGAACAGCCGCGCATTGGCGGCATACTGCCGTTCCAGTTCGTCCAGCGCCCGGCGGTAGGGCACGCCGTCGCGCCGGCCCACATACACACAGTAGCTCCTGGGGCCGCTGTAGGTGTGGCGGCTCTCGCCGAAGGCGACCATGTCGGCCCAGATCTGGTAGACGTCCACGCTCTGGCCGTAGTTGAACATCTCGGTGGTAAAGCCGCCGGCCGGGCGCATATTGACCTCCAGCGCGACGATGTCGCCCACCTTGCCAAGGCCCTTTTTGGCTTTGGTCAGGCGGAAAAACTCAAAATGGAAGAAGCGGCTGCGCACGCCGAACGCCTTGAGAACGGCCCTGCCGGCGGCCTCGACGTCGGCAGGAATGGTCTTGTCGACGTAATAGTAGACGGGGATGCCCTCGTTGACCATATCCATGATGGAGTTGGGGGCAATGTGGCTGGCGGCGAACAGCACCTCGCCGTCGGCGTTGCAGATGCCGTCATAGGTGGTGACGATGCCGGTCACATACTCCTCCATCAGGTAGGGCACGTCCGGGTGGTCGGCGTAGAAGGCGGCGAGGTCCCCGTCGCTTTCCAGGCGGTAGGTGGCCTCGGCACCAACACCGTTGTCCGGCTTGACGACGATGGGGTAGCCGACCTTGGCCGCAAAAGCCCTGGCAGCGTCCAGCGTAGTCAGCGGCGCGCAGCGGGCGCAGGGCACGCCGGCGGCGCGGTAAAACTCCTTCATCTTCTGCTTGGAACGGTAGTTCTCGATGATGTCGAGCTTGGGTCCCGTCGTGATGTTGAAGGCCGTGCGCAGGGCAGCGTCCTGCTTGAGCCAGTACTCGTTGTTGCTCTCCAGCCAATCCAACTTACCGTAGCGGAAGGTGAAATACCCCATCGCCCGCACCATCTCGTCATAGTTTTCGAGCGTGGAGACCTTGTAATATTCGGTCAGGGCGCCGCGCAGCTCGGGGTGCAGCTCGTCATACGGGCAGTCGCCGATGCCCAGCACGTTGACGCCGTCGGCACGCAGGGCCATGCAGAAGCGGCGAAAGGTGGCGGGGAAATTGGGTGAGATAAAAACAAAATTCATCTTCAGCCACGTCCTTTTCAGTCAAGTGAGAAGTCTTTGGGGTCAAAGTGGGGCAGGCTCTGCCGGTGCGGTACGCGCAGCAGCGGGTCATACTGGTACTTGCGGCAGGCATAGTAGGGCGAGACCACGCCGCGGTGGCGGCATAAGATCATTTTGCTGTCCGCCGTGGGCGCGCCGTGCGCGCAGTAGGCACAGGCCGGCGCCACCTTGCTGCCGTAAAGCGGCTTTTTGAACATCCTGCCCCGCCTCCCGTCGTGCGCGCTTCAGCGCAGTGAACCATGCCTATTATAAAATGTTTTGCGCAGCTTGTAAAGGGTGCAGCCGAGAAAGATAAAGCAGAGCGCGGCCGCGTCCGGCGGCAGGCGCTGCAGCACGATGACGCGGCTGCCCAGCGTGCCGGCCGCCGCCAGCGCGCCCGGCATGGCCGGCGCGCACAGCCGCACCAGCCCCTGTAAAAACACAAGGTGCAGGCAGCGCGCGGCCAGCAGGCGTTTGACGGATACCTGCCCCCGCAGCAGGGTCAGCAGCTGGCACAGCACCGAGACGCCGGGCAAGCTCAGGCAAAAGCACAGCCCGTACAGTGCCCACCGCCCGCCCAGCGCGGCAAAGGCCGCGCAGCCGGAGCTTACCTCCAGCAGCCCACTCAAAACGGCGCCCGGCAGCGCCGGCAAAGCAAAAAGTGAGTGCAGCACGGCATCCACCACACAGAAAAACACTGTGCACCCGCACACCTGCAGGCTGCTGTCCACCGCCGCCGAGATGGCCTGCGGCAGCCCGGCCGGTGCCGGAACGGGGGCAGAGACCGTGCTGGCGCCCGCCGTATCCTCTGGCAGCCACGGTACCAGACAGGCGGCTGCCAGTAAATTGGCGGCCAGCTGTAAAGCATACAGCAGCACGCCGAGGCGTACCGAACCCAGCAATAATCCGCCGAGACACCCGACCACGAACCCCGGACCCGAGCAGCAGCCCAGCAGCAGGAGCAGCTCCGCCTCCCGCGCTGTCAGGCGGTTTTGGGCGCGCAGGTCGGCAACGGTCCTGGCGCAGACCGCGTAGCCGCCCAGCCACGAGAGCAGCAGCGCCAGCGGCGCGGCCTTGCTTTTAAGACCCCAACGCCGGGTAAGCGGCGCCAGTCCCCACGCCAGCCGCGCCGCCGCCGGCCCCGCGGTGAGCAGCCCGCAGACGACGAAAAACGGGAACAGTGCCGGCAGCACGCTGTGCAGGCACAGGCGCACGCCGTATCCAAAGCCTGCCGCTGCCGCCTGCGGCCGCGCCAGCAGCAGCGTGCCCAGCGCCAGCGCCGCTGCTGTACCGGCGGCCGCCTTTGCGTGTTTTAAATTCATATCCCGACCACCCCCGCTATATATTTGCAGTGGACCGCGCCACAGCACCGCAAGGGGGGATACCATGAACAAGCGCCGCCATTCCCGCGCGCCGCGGCCGCTGCCGGTGCGGGCGCTGCTGCGCCAGCCGGAAAGGGATTTCTACCGCCTGCCGGAGCTGACCATCCGCGGCGGCGCCATTTTGACCGACGGCTGCCGCAAAGTGCTGGAGTTCACCCCCGAAAAGCTCTGCCTGGACATGGGCCCCCTGGCTGTTACATTTTATGGCCGCGGCCTGCGGATAGAATCCCTCAACGGAAAACGCGCAGTGGTGGCGGGCACGGTGACGCGTATCGACTTTGCCGCCAAATGGGAGGGCAGCTATGCCGGCGGCGCATGATAGTATGGCGGCGGCGGACCGCATCGACTTCACGGTTTCGGGGCCCGGTGCCCAGTGGCTGTTCACACAGGCGGCGGGGCAGGGCATCGCGCTGCGGGCCATCCGCTGCACGGGCGGCGGCTACGCGGCCCGCGCGCAGGGGCGGGACCTTGCGCGTCTGCGCGCGCTGGCCGCCGCCGGCGGCTGGCAGCTGAACGTCACCGGGCGGCGCGGCGCCGGGCCCTGGGCCGAACGGCTGCTGCACCGCCCCGGTCTGGCGGTGGGCGCCGTTTTGTGCTGCGTGCTTTTGCGGGTGCTGGCGGGCTTTGTGTTCGCCGTCGACCTCTCGGCGCTGGACGGCGCGCAGCAGCAGGCGCTGCGCGCGCAGCTTGCGCAAAACGGCATTCGGGAAGGCAGCTGGCTGCCGCAGGCAAAGCTGACGGCTGCCCAGCAGGAACTCAGCCTGCACGCCGCGGACTACGGCTGGCTGAGCCTGAACTTTGCCGGCGGCTGCCTGTATGTCGAGATGACCGGGCGCGAGCGACAGAATATCCTCACCGCCCCGGCCGGTACGGCCCTCTACGCCAGGGCAGACGGCGAGGTGCTGGCCGTTGAGGTCGACAGCGGCTTTGCCGCCGTGGCGCCGGGGCAGTATGTGGCCAAAGGCCAGCTGCTGGCCGCCGCCGTGCGCCCCGACCACAGCGGCAGCCCGGTCACGCAGGCGGCCGGCGGGCGGGTGGTGGCCCGGGTCTCGGCAAGCTTTACCGCCGCCCGACCCTTGCAGGAACGTCAAACCGTCCTGACCGGCCGCCGCACGCAGGCGGTATCGCTCTGCCTGCTGGGCCGGGAATGGACGCTGCAAATGCCGGCGGGAGAGTATGCGGCCGCCCAAACGGCCGAGAGCTGGCAGCCGCTGTGCCTGGGCCGGGTGGCGCTGCCCGCCAGCATACACCGCGCAGAATACTGGGAGCAGACGCCTGCCGTGCTGACATACAGCGAGGCCGCGGCCGCCGCGCTGGCCCGCCGCGCCTGCCGTCTGCAGCTGGCCGAGCAATTCCCGGATGCCCAAATTGAAACAGAACGCGCCGAGACGGCCGTCCGTGACGGGCAGGCCGTGTGCACCGTGCACTATGTGTTTACCGCCGACATCGCTGCCGCGCGGCCCGACCGAGGCGAGATGCCGCCCTGACTGTGCGCACGGGGCGGGTGCGGAGCCAAGCAGGCGGCAAAAATTTTGTGCAGGTTTAACAGTTTCTTTTGCAAAATTTTATGGTATAATACGAACAAGGAATCCAACACAGGAGGACCGGCCCTTGGCGGAAAAAGCAGTCGAGCTGGATAGTGTGGAGCAGGCCGCGGCCGTATTCGGCAGCGCGGACCAGAACATCCATCTGCTGGAAAGGGCGTTCCATGTGGTGGCGCTCTACCGCGGCAACGCGCTCAAGTTCACGGGCGAGGAGGCGGACGTCGAGGCCGCCGCCCATGCCGTGGACGGTATGCTGACGATGCTCAAAAGCCGCATCCCGCTGGAGGAGCAGACCGTGCGCTACTGCATCGGCCTGGCCCGCGGAGGTGAGGAAAACCGCTTGCGCGAGCTGACCGGCGAGTTCGTGGCCGTGAGCGCCAAGGGCCGCCCCATCCGCCCCAAAACGCTGGGGCAGCAGGCCTATCTGGCGGCCATCCGGCAGCACGCGGTCACCTTCGGCGTGGGGCCGGCCGGTACCGGCAAGACCTATCTGGCCGTGGCGATGGCGGTGCGGGCCTTCAAAAGCAAGGAGGTCAGCCGCATCGTGCTGACCCGCCCGGCCGTCGAGGCGGGCGAGAAACTGGGCTTCCTGCCCGGTGATCTGCAGAACAAGGTGGACCCCTATCTGCGCCCACTCTATGACGGGCTGTTCGATCTGCTGGGGGCGGAGGCCTACCAGCGCATGGTGGAAAAGCAGCAGATCGAGGTGGCGCCGCTGGCCTATATGCGCGGGCGCACGCTGGACGACGCCTTTATCATCCTCGACGAGGCCCAAAACACCACCCCCGAGCAGATGAAGATGTTCCTGACCCGCATGGGCACCGGCAGCCGCGTGGTCGTCACCGGCGACGTGACCCAGATCGACCTGCCCAACAAGGCGAGCAGCGGCCTGTTGGACGCGCTGCGCGTGCTGGACGGCATCGAGGGCATCGCCCAGGTCCGCCTGACCGAGAAGGATGTCGTGCGCCATCCGCTGGTGCAGCGCATCGTGCGCGCCTACGAACAGGCCGCCGCCAAAAAGGAAACGACAAGACCGTAAGATGTAGAATCTATCCCCGCGATAAGGAGGTAATCACCCGTGTCCAACAAAGTCCTCATCCGCAACGATCAGAACACCGTCAAGGTGCCGTCCGGACTGCGCATCCTCATCCGCCGCAGCTGCAATGCCGTGCTGGAGTATGAGCATTTTGACGGCTTTGCCGAGGTCAGCGTCACCTTCGTCGACAATGCCCGCATCCATGCGCTCAACAAGCAGTACCGCGGCAAGGATTCGGCCACCGATGTGCTCAGCTTCCCTTTGGGCGAGAACGGGAAATATGACATCGACACGGACAACGGCTGCAAGCTGCTGGGCGACATCGTCATCTCGATGGAGCGCGCGATGGAGCAGGCGGAGCTCTACGGCCACAGCCTGCAGCGCGAGGTCGCCTACCTGACCGTGCATTCCATGCTGCATCTGCTGGGCTATGACCACGAGGCCAGCGGCCTGGCCGCCGTGCATATGCGCGAGAAGGAGGAGGCCGTGCTCATCCAGCTGGGCCTGCCGCGCACCGTCTCCTACACCAATGATGAGATCTGACCTGCGGCGCTTCGGGCGCGGGTTCGTCTATGCCTGGAACGGCATCCGCAAGGGGCTGATGGAGGAACGGAACTTCCGCTTCCATCTGTGTGCCGGGTGCTATGCCGTCGCCGTGGGCTGCCTGGCGGAGCTGGATGCCGTCGGCTTCGCGCTGCTGTTTTTGTGCATCTTCGCGGTGGTGGGCATGGAGATGATGAATTCCGCTGTCGAGCGCGCGGTGGACAAGCCCGACACCACCCACTGGTGGAGCGCCGGCGCCGCCAAGGACATGGCCGCCGGCGCCGTGCTGCTGACGGCGCTGGGCACGCTGGCGGTGGCGGTGTGCCTGTTCGGCCGGGCCGAGGTACTGGCCCGCATCTGGGCCGGGGTCACCCACTCGCCGCTGACCGTCGCTTTGTGGCTGGTGTCCTTTGGCCTTGCCTACATATTCGTCTTTCACTTTGGAGCCCATAAAGAGGGGAGCACCGCCGCCGATGGCGAAAAACCGGACGATTGAGACCCAAAGCGTGTTCGCGGCGCTGGTCGGGCGGCCCAATGTGGGCAAATCCAGCCTGACCAACCGCCTGGTGGGCGAGAAGGTGGCTATCGTCACCCAAAAGCCGCAGACCACGCGCAGCCGCATCACCGGCGTCATCACCAGGGGCCCGGTGCAGTATGTGCTGCTCGACACCCCCGGCATCCACGCCCCGCGCAGCAAGCTGGACGCGCGCATGACCCAGACGGCCGCCGCCAGCGTGCAGGACGTGGACGTGACGCTGATGCTGTTCGAGCCGGCGGGAGATCTGACCGAATCGGAGCAGAGGATGGTCGAGGCACTGCGCAAGGCGGGGCCGGCCGTCGCCGTCATCAACAAGGTCGACACGCTGCGCAGCTTCGCCGCGCTGGAGGCGCGCCGGCAGTTCCTCTCGGCGCTGGGCGTTTTTGACACGGTGCTGCCGGTCTCGGCGCTGGACGGCACCGGCTGCGAGGCACTGTTCGAGGTGCTGCGCCCCTATGGCCACCCCGGCCCGCATTATTTTGACGACGACGCCTTCACCGATATGCCGGAGAAGGAGCTGGTCGCCGAGCTGGTGCGGGAAAAGGCGCTGCTGTTCCTGCGCGACGAGATCCCGCACGGCATCGCCGTCACCGTCACCCGCTTCAAGGAGCGCGCGGACAAAGACCTTGTCGACATCGACGTCGAGATATCCTGTGAGCGCAAAAGCCATAAGGGCATGATCATTGGCAAGGGCGGGCAGATGCTCAAAAAGATCGCCACCGCCGCACGTCTCGACTGCGAGAGCCTGCTGGACACCAAGGTCAACCTGCAGTGCTGGGTCAAGGTGCGCGAGGCCTGGCGCGACAACGAGCATCTGCTCGACGAGCTCGGCTTTGCCAAGCCGTAAGGCAAATATACCCCCGAAAAACAGAAAATTTTCTGCCCCCTTTGGACAACATTTCCACGCATAGCGCCGTATGATGGTGGTACAGTAACACCAAAAACGGCAGGGGGCGGGACCATGCACGGGGAAACGGATGTATGCGGCGGGTGGCGGCAGTTTGCCGCCACCGGCAGCGTGTATGATTATCTGGACTACAAATCACGGCAGACCGATGCCGTGACACACGAGGACGGCCATGCAGATCGCAACGACGGGGCTGGTGCTGCGCCAGGTCAAGGTGGGGGAAGCGGACCAGATCCTGACCCTGCTCACCCCTGAGCTGGGGGTCATCTCTGCCTCGGCCCGGGGCAGCCTGCGGCTGAAAAACAAGCTGTTCAGTGCCTGCGGGCTTTTTTGCTATTCGGAATTTACCCTCACCAGCGGCCGCACGACCTGGTTCATCGACGCCGCGCAGGTGCGGCGCACCTTCCACAGCCTGTCGCGCAGCGTCGAGACGTCGAGCCTTGCCATCTATCTGGCCGAGCTGGCCGCCGCGCAGGCGCCTGCCCCGGCCGAGGCGGGCGCGCTGCTGCGCCTGCTGCTCAACTGCCTGTATATGCTCAGCGAGGCCAAGCGCCTGCCGCGCCAGATCAAGGCCATCTATGAGCTGCGCAGCATGGTGCTGGGCGGCTATATGCCGGATATCCTGGCCTGTGCAGGCTGCGGCCGCTATGAGGGCGGGGATTTTCGCCTTGACCCGCGCGAGGGCGTGCTGCTCTGTGCCGACTGTGCGGCCAGACAGGATCGCCCCACCAACCTCGACGCCGGCGCGCTGTACGCGCTGCGCCATATCTGCCTGGCCGAGGACGACAAGCTGTTTAACTTTACATTAAAGCCGGCCAGCCTGGCCAGGCTCGGCAAGGTGAGCGAGGCCTACCATCTGGCCCGCGCCGAGCAGATCCCCAAGAGCCTGGATTTTTTAAAGACCGTACTGGAGTAAACGATGCAGGAAAGCTATAAAACAACGCTGGAGCTGGATAAGATCATCGCCCGTGCGGTGCGCCTGTGCGCTTGTGCGGAGGCGGCGGAGATGCTGCAAGCTATCAAGCCCTGCCAAACGCCGGAGGACGAGCGCTTTGCCCTGGCCCAGACCGACGCACTCAACACGCTGCTGCTCAAAAACGGGCGGCCGCGCTTTGGCGGGGTATCGGGCGTCAAGCGCATCGCCGCGCACGCGGTCAAGGGCGGCGTGCTGTCGATGGGCGAGCTGCTGGACGTGGCCGCGGCCCTGCGTAACTTTGCCGGACTGCGGCAGTGGTATGACGATTTAGAGCATGACGCCCTGCCCACCGACGATCTGTTCTACGCCCTGGCGCCCCAGCCGGCGCTGGAAAAGAACATCACCGACAGCATTTTGGCGCCCGACACGATGGCCGACACGGCCAGCGCGGCCTTAAACGATCTGCGCCGCCGCATCCGTGCCACCGAGGACGGCATCCGCACCAAGCTCGAGAACATCATCAAGGGCAGCGACACCGCGAAGTATTTGCAGGATGCCGTTGTTTCTTTGCGCAACGGGCGCTATGTGGTGCCGGTGCGGGCCGAGTACCGCGGCGAGGTGGGCGGCATCATCCACGATGTATCCTCCACCGGCGCCACCGTTTTTGTCGAGCCGACCGCCGTTGTCGAGGCCAACGCCCGCATTTTGCAGCTGCGCGCGCAGGAGCAGGAGGAGATGGCCCGCATTTTGGCGGCGTTCTCGGCGCAGGTGGCGGGGCTGGAGCCGCAGTTCAGCTACAGCTATGACGCCATGCTGCAGATCGATGTACTGCTGGCCAAGGCGCGGCTGGCGCTGGAGATGGACGCCTTTGCGCCGCTGGTCAACGATACGCCGCATTTTGCGCTCCAAAAAGCGCGCCATCCACTCATCGACAAGGCCAAGGCCGTGCCGGTGGACATCGTTTTGGGCGCGGAGTATGACACGATGGTCATCACCGGCCCCAACACCGGCGGCAAGACGGTCGCGCTCAAGACGGCCGGCCTGCTCTGCGCGATGGCCCAGCACGGATTCCTCATCCCCGTGCAGGAGCAGAGCTCAGTCTGCTGCTTTGCCGAGTATCTGGCCGACATCGGCGACGAGCAGAGCATCGAGCAGAGTCTGTCGACTTTTTCCGGGCACATCAAACGCATCACCGGCATTCTGGCGCTGGCCGGGCCCGGCACGCTGACCCTGCTCGACGAGCTGGGCGCCGGCACCGACCCGGCCGAGGGCGCGGCGCTGGCCGTCAGCCTGATCGAAGAGCTGCGCGCGCGTGGCACGCTGCTGATGGCCACCACCCACTATGCGGAGCTCAAGGTCTTTGCGCTCGAGACGCCGGGCGTCGTTAACGCCAGCTGTGAATTCAACGTCGAGACGCTGATGCCGACCTATAAGCTGAGCGTCGGCGTGCCGGGCAAATCCAACGCTTTCCTCATCAGCGAGAAGCTGGGCATCCCCACGGCCGTCATCGACGCCGCCCGCGCTCATATGTCCAGCGACGACAAGCGGCTGGACAGTGTGCTGGCCCAGCTCGACGAGCTCAAACTGCAGCTCAAGGCCGCCGAGACGGAGGCCGAGCAGGCCCGCCATGCGGCCGAGCACGCACTGGAAAGCGCCGAGCAGAAGCGTGCCGAGCTGGTCCGCCAGGGCGAGGAGGAGCTGGAGCACGCCCGCCGCGAGGCGCGCGCCCTGGCCGAGAGGGTGCAGAACGAGGCCTATGCCCTGACCGACGAGCTGCGCCGCCTCCAGAAGGACGAAAAGACCGCCGCCGCCCAGCGCGCCCAGCGCGCGCGGGAGATCGCCCGCAAGGATACCGAGGCGCTGCTGGCCGGCGCCGCCGCCCACGCCCCGCGAAAGGAGTATGTGCCCCTCAAGGACGTGCGCGTGGGGCAGGAGGTGCTCATCGCCGAGCTGGGGCAGACCGCCGTCGTCACCGCCGGCCCCGACCGCGACGGCCTGGTCGAGGTGCGGGCCGGCATCCTCAAGACCAAGGTCCCGCTGTCGGGCCTGGCCGCGCCGGACAAGATGGCCGAAAGGCCAAAGCAAAAGCACACCCCGCGCCCCGCCGGCAGCCACACCCGCGTACAGCTGGACAGCAGCCGCAGGGCGAGCATGGAGGTCAACCTGCTCGGCTATACGGTCGAGGAAGCCCTGATGGAGACCGACCGCTTTTTGGACAGCGCCGTGCTGCGCGGCCAGCAGACCGTGTACATCATCCACGGCGTGGGCACCGGCGCGCTGCGCAGCGCCATCCAAAAGCACCTGCGCACGCACAAGGCGGTCAAAAGCTTCCGCCCCGGCCGCTACGGCGAGGGCGAGGCCGGCGTGACGGTTGTGGAGCTCAAATAACAGGAATCAACTACAGCGGACCCGCTGCCATTTTGGCAGCGGGTCCGCTTTTTGCGCCCCGTTTCGGCACCTACGTTTTGCGCATTTTCTCGGGGGCGGGGGAATATACTGGCAGCAGGGTCCAATGCCGCGGCCGTGGCTGCGCAGGAGGGGGCAGGGGATGAAGACCGTCGTTTATCTGGACATCCTGCTGCTCGTCAACTTTCTCATCGGCTGGCTGCTGCTGCACATGGCGGGGCTGCTCAGCGGGCAGGCGGCCGGCGCACGGCGGCTGTTGGCGGGCAGCGCGCTGGCGGCCCTGTCGGCACTCATCCTGTTTGGGCCCGAGATGGCCTATCCCTGGCAGCTGGCCTACCGCTTGGGCACGGCGGCGCTCATCTGCCGCGTGACCTTTGGCCGGCGCACCCGGGTCCAGTTCCTGTGCGGCGTATGCTGGTACACGGCGCTCAACCTGCTGGCAGCGGGGCTGGCTCTGCTCTATGTCTACCGCACCGGCTCGCGGCTGGTGCAGACGGCCAACCTGGCCGTGTACCTGCGCATCCCGCCGCTTGTGCTCGTGGGCTTGACGGGGGTCATCTGCCTTGTTTTGGAGCTGCTGCTGCGCCGCCCGGCGGCACTGGGCGGCACGGCGGCCACGGTAGGGCTGCGTGTGCTGCTGGAGGACACGCCTCTCACGCTGCGGGCCATGCTGGACACCGGCTGCCATCTAAAGGACCCCATGACCTGCCTGCCGGTGCTGCTCATCAGCTACGCCGATGCCAAGCCGCGCCTGCCGCAGGCAACGGCCGATTTCCTTGAAAGCTGGTTCGCCGGCAAGCGCACGGCCCAGCCGCCGGCGGCCGCCGCCCTGCGCATGATCCCCTGCGCCACCGCCGCCGGGCACACGCTGCTGCCCGGCTTTGCCGTGGAGCAGATCGGGCTCATCACCAGGCAGGGCGTGCGGGCGCTGGGACGCACCGTCATCGCCTTCTGCCCCGAGACGCTGGGCGAGGGCTGTGAGGCACTGTACGGCAGCGATTTCCTGCCGCAGGGCAGTCTATCCTGATACAACAAAAAGGGGGTGGTATCCATGCCGCTGGCAGAGCGCCTGCAAAGCGCCGTGCGCACGTTTTTGCGGGAATGCGCGGCGCAGCCGCTGCACTACATCAACGGGCCGGACGTGCTGCCCGCCCCACTCGACGCGGCGGCGGAAAAGCAGGCCATCACCGACCTCGCCGCCGGCAGCGCAACAGCGCGCGATGCGCTCATCACGCACAACCTGCGCTTGGTCGTGTACATCGCCAAAAAGTTCGAAACCGCCTCGGCCGGCATCGAGGACCTGATCTCCATCGGCACCATCGGGCTCATCAAGGCCGTCAACACCTTTGTGCCGGACAAGAACATCAAGCTCGCCACCTACGCCAGCCGCTGCATCGAGAACGAGATCTTGATGTACCTGCGCAAAAGCTCCAACCGCCGCCAGGATGCCAGCATCGACGAGCCACTCAACATCGATTCCGACGGCAACGAGCTGCTGCTGATAGACGTGCTGACCAGTGACGAGGGCGATGTGGGCGAGGCGATGGAGCGCAATGCCGAGCGCGCCGCCCTGCGCCGCGCCGTGGCCGGGCTTGCCCCGCGCGAGCGCCAGATCATGCAGCTGCGCTTCGGCCTGCAGGACGGCGTGGAGCACACACAGAAGGAAGTCGCCGACACCATCGGCATCTCACAGAGCTACATCTCCCGGCTGGAGAAGCGCATCATCAAACGGCTCCGGCAGGAAATGGAGGCGACGGCGCAATAGCGCCGCCGCCTTCTTTGTGTCATGCGGTCAGGCCTCCCGCCGCACGGCCGTCTGGGCGATAAAGGTCGGCAGCAGGCCGCCGATGGCGTTCATCTGCAGGCCCTCACCGTACAAAAGGTAATCCACGCCGTCGCGGGTCCAGGCGGCGCTGGCGGCGCCGCTGTTCGATTGCCGCAGCGCCACCTGCACGCCGTCGATATAGCAGACGGCGGCACTGTCATAACTGACGCCGCGCTCCAGCTCGGCGCAGGGCACGCCGGCCGCGCAGTGCAGCGCCGCGCGCAGCGTGAGCTGCTGTGCCGGCGCCAGGTCGTAGACGATCTGGGCGATGCGGTCATCGACCAGCCAGTAGGCGGTGGGGTGCAAAAGCTCGCTCTGCGGGCAGTGCTCCACGCAAAATCCGGCCGTTTTGGCATAGTCCGGAACAGCGTAGGAATAGTAGACCTCCCGGCCCGCCGGGTCGACCATGTGTTTGTACCGCCGCATGCGCAGCGCCAGCACCGCTACTCCGGCCAGGGCAGCGGCCAGCAGCACAGCGGCCGCCCAAAACAGATAAAACCACACGATGCTCTCCATACGCGCACCCTCCCTTTGTGTGTATGCTATGCCGCGGCGGCGCCCTCTGTGCAGATTTTACCAGCGCCGGCCCTGTCTGCCGCACAGCGCGCCGGCCCATACTTTTGCATGGAAAACAGCGCAGGGGAGGATGAAAAAATGTACGCAGGAAAGGTGGAGATCTGCGGGGTCAATACCGGGCAGCTGCCGGTGCTGACCGAGGCGGAAAAACGGGCGCTGCTCACAGCGGCCGCGGCGGGCGACCGCGAAGCGCGGCAGAAGATGATCCAGGGCAACCTGCGCCTGGTGCTGAGCGTGGTGCAGAAATTTGCCGGCCGCGGCGAGAACATGGACGACCTGTTCCAGGTCGGCTGCATCGGGCTCATCAAGGCCATCGACAACTTTGACAACAGCCTCAACGTGCGCTTCTCGACCTACGGCGTGCCGATGATCGTGGGCGAGATACGCCGCTTTCTGCGCGACAACAACACCGTGCGGGTCAGCCGGTCATTGCGTGATCTGGCCTGCCACGCCATGCAGGCGCGCGAGGCCCTGCAAAAGGAAAACGGCCGCGAGCCCCGCGTCAGCGAGATCGCGGCCCGGCTGGGCACGGCGCCGGAAAACGTAGCCCTCGCCCTTGAATCCATGAGCGAGCCGGCCAGCCTGTATGAGCCCGTCTACAGTGACGGCGAGGACACGCTCGCCATCGTGGACCAGGTCAAAGATAAAAGCAGCGAGGAGAGCTGGATCAGCGACATCATGTTCCGCGACACCGTGCGTGCCCTCACCCCGCGGGAACGGCGCATCATCGCGCTGCGCTATCTCTCCGGCAAAACGCAGATGCAGGTGGCGCAGGAGATCGGCATCAGCCAGGCGCAGGTCAGCCGCCTGGAAAAAAGCGCGCTGAGCCGCATCCGGGAGCAAATCTCCTGTTGAAATCGTGTCACCCGCGGCGCCGCAGACTGTCAAAAAGGCATATTTTAAATCCATCGGCCCTGACCGACATGCGCTGGCAGGGCCGATACATCTAGAGCAAAAAATGCCGTTCAAGTCGCCCTTTGGGCATGCGAACGGCATTTTTTGCGACGGGGTATGTCCAAGAGAGGGGTGCAGGCGGACCGGCGCAGCCAGTAACGCCGAACCCCTCTTTTGCATCGTGTCGAATTCTTCGACACGATGAGGCGCCGCTGCTTTTGCGCAGCGGCGCCAATCTTACTTTATCGTGGTGGGTCGGGCCAGATTAACGGCGTCGCCGTCGGCGATAAAGGTCTGGTAGTTGTAGAGTACAAGCGCCTCGTCATAGCCTCCGGTCTCCATCAGGCTGTCCGGCCCGTAGGCGTAGCCGCGGAAATCCACCACGCCGATCCTGGCATAGTTGGCGGTCAAAAAGGGGATAAAGCAGTTGGCGTAGCTGTCCTTGATGACGAGGATGCTGCCCTCGCCGTCACCCTCGATCTCGGTATAGCCATTGTTGCCGCCCAAAAACGCCGCGTACTTGTCCCGTGCTGCGAATTTGCTCTCGTCCACCAGCGGGCCGCTGTGGTCGGGGGTAAAGTCAGCTTCGCCGTTCACCCTGTACACGGTCATCTCGTTGGGCAGAGGATACCAGGTGATGACATCGGGGCGCACGTTCCAGCGTCTGGTGGCGGAATAGTGCGTGCCGTAGAATTCCGGTACATCGCGGCGCTCGGCGGCGGTGATATCAAACGGTGTAAGGCCGTGCATGGCACAGAACTGCTCATAGGCGCGCCAGGCGCCCTGCGTCGTCCAGTGGTGGTCGGTGCGGTAATAGAGATACTCGTCCCGGTAGGCGGTATAGGCCCCGCGCAAATCCACGACCTGTGCACCGGCCGCGCGCGCCTGGGCGAAGATGTCGTCCAGCGCAGCGTTTTCGTCGGTCATCGGGGCGGCAAGCGGCAGTTCCTCCGGGTAGGTGACGGCCGCCGACGGGGCGAGCAGAAAAGTCACCTTGCCCGGCCAGCGTTCGGCAAAGCCGCACAGGGCGGAAAGGTTGCGGTCAAGATTGGTGGCGGCGTTCGGGTCGAACTGCTTGGTGAACATCCAGCCGTCTTTTCCAAGCAGGATGCCGCCCTCCTCGGCCTTTTGCAAACAGGCGGCGTTGACGGCGCTCTCCAGCCACAGCAGGCCGTCGCGCCCCGCCACCTGGTCCTGCATCCAAGTGCCGAAAGCCGTGCCCCACTGCCCACTCAGCAGACTCTTGACGGTCAGGGTGGGCAGGCTGGCCAGGCGCCGGTTCTCAAGCTCCGACGCCGTGCGCTTGGGCCAGAACAGGTTCACCGCGGCAAAGCTGAACAGCAGGACGCAAAACAGCATGAGCAACGCGCCGGGCCGGCTTCCCTTTTGGACATTTTGGGGCTTGGCCCGGTATACATTCTTTTCCATTCTGCGGCACCCCCTCGTCAAAAGTTCGCGTACAGCGCCGTCTGGCTGCTGGCACCGACCACGAAAGCCAGGCACAGCACCATCAACGCGCCGAACAGCAGCAAGCGCGGCAGTGTGCGTCCGCGCAGGCGCGCCCACAGCGTGCCGGGCAGCGGCGTGCTGCATACCCCGCACAGCGCCAGCGTCACGCCGTAGCTGCGTACAAAATACAGCGCCGACACCCCGCCGCGGGGCAGGAACATCCGCCCCAGCAGCAGCCCCAGCGGCGCGCCGGCCGCATTGGCGGTGAACAGCGCCCAGCCCACGACGACGCACAGCAGCGTATAGATGTGCGGCCACACGCGGCCTTTTTTGAGGTAGGGCAGCAGGAAGGATTTTTCCAGCGTGAGCAGCACAAAGTAGTAAAGCCCCCAGGCAATAAAGTTCCACTCGCTGCCGTGCCAGATGCCGGTCAGCAGCCACACGGCCAGCATATTGAGCAGCTGGCGGCGCAGCCCGCGGCGGTTGCCGCCCAAGGGGATGTAGATATAGTCCCGGAACCAGGAGGAGAGCGAGATATGCCAGCGGCGCCAGAACTCGGTCACGCTGGCCGAAATGTAGGGGTAGTTGAAGTTGGGCGCACAGGTGAAGCCGAGCATGGCGCTGATGCCGTTGCTCATCTCGGAAAAGCCGGCGAAATCAAAGTACAGCTGGAAAGAATAGGCCACGATGCCCAGCCACGCCAGCGGGGTCGAGGCGTTGGCCAGCCCCACGCCGCCGGCGCCGATGATGCCCTGCCACAAGGCGCCGATGCCGTCGGCCAAAATCACCTTTTTGGCCAGGCCGAACACGAACAGCTCGGCCCCCGTCTCGGCCTTGGTCAGCGTGCAGCGGTGTGCCGGGTCATGCAGCTCGGCGCGCATCTCCCGGTAGGGGACGATGGGACCGATGGTCAGCTGCGGGAAGGTGAGCACATAGGCGGCAAAGGCGACGGGGTCGCGCTCGGCCTCCGTCTTGCCGGTGTAGACGTCGGCCGTGTAGCCGATGAGCTTGAAAGTATAGTAGCTGATACCCAGCGGCAGCGCCGCTTTGAGCGACAGCCCGCCGAACATACCGCCGGCGATGCTTTTGAGAAGCCCGGCCACAAAGCCGTAGTATTTGAACCAGCCCAGTACGGCGGCGCTGATAACGATGGCCCCGACGAGCACCCCGCGGCGCAGCGCCGGGGCGGCATTCGGCCGCGCCAACACCAGCCCGGCAGCATAGTGCACGGCCACCAGCGCCAGCGCCAGCGGCAGGTAGGTCACGCCGCCCCAGCAGAAAAACACCACGCTCTCACACAAAAGCACGGCGTTTTTGGCCGGCGCGGGTGCCGCGGTGTGCAGCGCCAGCGCCAGCGGCAAAAAGCAGAACAGGAACACGATGCTGTTGAAGGTCAAGGCGGCGGTCCTCCTTTTGCTTGGCAAGGCATATCCCAAAACAGGCCGTTGCCGGTCAGGGCAGCGGCCTGTTGAGGACGGTCAAACAGTTCAGCCCGGCATGGCGGCGTCCAGCACGGCGTCGATGTCGGCATAGTCGGGGCCGTTGACGCCGGCGACGACAAAGGCCACGACGTTGCCCTTGCTCACGATGCGGGCGTCGGCTGCTTTGGCGGTGGCATCGGCATACTCGGCATAAAGGCTCGAGGACATATTCGCCTTGACGGCCTCCAGCTCGCTGATGACGGTGTCCACGGTGCCCTCCTTGGCCTGCGCCACAAACACGAGCGCGCAGTCCTTGGGC
Source organism: uncultured Gemmiger sp. (assembly GCA_947631565.1). Lineage (GTDB taxonomy): Bacteria > Bacillota > Clostridia > Oscillospirales > Ruminococcaceae > Gemmiger. Next base: position 18,797 of record CANRLV010000005.1, read on the forward strand.
GCGTCGTTGGTCACGCAGCCGGCGTACTGGACAAGATTGTCGAAGGTCATGTTGAGCTCGTTCTCGACCGCGAACTGATCGTATTCGCGGGCGTTGGGCACCTCATTGACCGCGAGGATGGCATCGACGATGGCGCCCACATGGGCGGGCTCCTCATCGGTGCCGGCCGGCTCGCCGGCGTCGGCGTTGGCGCCGGTATCGGGGTCGACGGCCATATTGTCGCTGGCGGTGCCGTCCCCGGTGGTGCCGGCATCGGCAGCGGTGTCATTGCCGCCGCAGCCGGCCAGCAGCGCGGCGGCAAGTGCGGCGCCCAAAAGCAGTGCAGTCAGTTTTTTCATGGTTCAGCTTCTCCTTTATCATAATTTCCCAAGATATGGCTGTTTGGCAGGTGCAAAAGCACAACTACAGGATACACCACCGCGCCGCGTTTTGCAAGACCGAAAGCGGTGAAACAGATGTAAAATGTCCGCCCGCGCCGCATTTGTCATCCTTTTGTAAACCCGGGCTTGACAAGCCCCGCCCCGCCGCCGTACACTTTTTACAGGAAAGGGGGCGGGGCACCGTGCAAAATGGCAAGGCCTATCAGGTGGCGCTGACCGGGATGCTGTTCGCGCTGTGCATGGCGCTGTCCTGGCTGGAATCGGCGCTGGCCCCGCTGCTCGGCCTGATGCCGGCGATGAAGCTGGGTCTGGCTAACATCTGCATCATGTACGCGCTGCTGTTCCTGCGCCCCCGCACGGCGCTGGCGCTGGCCGTGCTCAAGGCCGGGTTCGCATTTTTGACCCGCGGGCCTACGGCCGGCCTGCTCAGCCTGAGCGGGGGGCTGTTATCACTGCTGGTATTATGGGCGCTGCTTGTTCTGCCGGTGCCGGTCACGGGGTATATCTTCTCGGTGTGCGGGGCGTTGGCGCACAACCTTGGGCAGCTGGCGGCGGCCGCCGTCCTCCTCTCGGCGCCGATGGCGCTGGGCTACGCGCCGGTGCTGCTGGTGGCGGGCGTCATCGTCGGCGCCGGCACGGCGGCCATCGGCCGCGCGGTGTTCCCGGCGCTGGCCAGGGCCATGCCGGACATGGGGAAAAAACAGCAAAAAATATTCCGCCTGTGATTTGTTGACAAGCCCACCTCGGCGCGGTATACTGGAGCTACAGCACAGGAATGTGTCTTAAAAAATCAATACTGGAGGAAAAACGATATGGCTAAGTATGTTTGCACCGTCTGCGGCTATGTGGCCGAGGGCGAGATCCCGGAGTTCTGCCCCGTCTGCAAGGCGCCCGCTTCCAAGTTCGTGGAGCAGAAGTCCAACAACTATGTGACCGAGCATGTGGTCGGCATCGCCAAGGAGTCGGGTGTGCCCGAGGACATCATCCAGGGCCTGCGCGAGAACTTCAACGGCGAGTGCAGCGAGGTCGGCATGTATCTGGCGATGAGCCGCGTGGCGGACCGCGAGGGCTACCCCGAGGTCGCCGAGGCGTGGAAGCGCTATGCCTTTGAGGAGGCCGAGCACGCCGCCAAGTTCGCCGAGCTGCTGGGCGAGGTGCTGACCGACAGCACCAAGAAGAATCTGCAGATGCGCGTCGACGCCGAGTGCGGCGCCTGCGCCGGCAAGATGGAGATCGCCAAGAAGGCCAAGGAGCTGGGCCTTGACGCCATCCATGACACCGTCCACGAGATGGCCAAGGACGAGGCTCGCCACGGCCGCGGTATGCAGGGCCTGCTGGACCGCTACTTCAAGTAATCGAGCCTGTACATCTCGGGGCCGGCCTGCGGGCCGGCCCTTGCCGTACCAATAAGGAGGGAGAGCCATGTACGGGTTCAGCTACTACACTCCCACGCGGGTGGTGTTTGGACGGGGCAGTGTGGATACGGTCGGCGAGCTGGTCAAAGCGCAGGGCGCCGGCAGGGTGCTGGTGCATTACGGCGCCGGCAGCGCCGTCAAAAGCGGACTTTTGGACCGTGTGGAGCGCCAGCTGCAGGCAGCCGGTGTGCCGTATGTCACACTGGGCGGCGCGGTGCCAAATCCGCGGCTTGGGCTTGTGCGGCAGGGCATCGAGCTCTGCAGGCGGGAGGGCGTCGACTTTTTGCTCGCCGTCGGCGGCGGCAGCGCCATCGACTCCGCCAAGGCCATCGGCTACGGCGTGGCCGGGCAGGGCGACGTGTGGGACTATTATGAGCATGCCCGCAAGCCTGCCGCCTGCCTGCCGCTGGGTGTGGTGTTGACCATCGCGGCCTCCGGCAGCGAGATGAGCGATTCCTCCGTCATCACCAAAGAGGAGGGCGGCGTCAAGCGCGGCTGCAACAGTGATCTGTGCCGGCCCCGCTTCGCCGTGCTGGACCCGGAGCTGACCATGACCCTGCCCGCCTACCAGACCGCCTGCGGCTGTACCGACATCATGATGCACACGATGGAACGGTATTTTGTCGGCGGCGATACGATGGACCTGACCGACGGCATCGCCGAGGCATTGCTGCGCACCGTGATGAAGAACGCCCGCATCCTGATGACCGACCCCGCCGACTATGACGCCCGCGCCGAGGTGATGTGGGCGGGCAGCCTGTCCCACAACGGGTTGACCGGGTGCGGTATCTCGGCCAGTGATTTTGCCTGCCACGGTCTCGAACACGAGCTGGGCGGGATGTATGACGTTGCGCATGGCGCCGGCCTGGCCGCCGTGTGGGGCAGCTGGGCCCGCTATGTGTATCGGGACTGTCTGCCGCGTTTCGTGCAGTTTGCCGTGCGGGTGATGGGCGTGCCGGAGCAAAGCACGCCGGAAGAGACCGCCCTGCGCGGCATCGAAGCGCTGGAGGCCTTTTTTCACGAGATCGGTATGCCCACCAGCCTGCGGGAGCTGGGCGTGATGCCCTCCGATGCGGACCTTGCCCTGCTGGCGCACAAATGCGCCGCTGCGGCCGGCGGACAGAAGGGCTCGGCCAAGGTCCTGTATGAACCGGATATGCTTGCCATCTACCGCATGGCACGGTGATGCACTGCCGAAACAGCGGCCCGACCGGGGAATGACTTCCGGCGCCGGCCGCTGTATTTTACTGCACCCGGCAGGCGAAAAAGTCACCGTTTTGGCTGCAGGCGGCGTAAAACACCTCGCTGGTCTGGCCGATGCCCTGGCGCTCCAGCATCTGGGCGAGCCATTTCTCGTCCTTGCCGGCGGAGCGCAGATTTTGGTGCTGCAAAACGCCGTCCAAAATCAGATCGGTCCAGGCAGCGGCCGGTGCGGGGTGCAGCTGCAGGTCCTGCGGGGTGGCGGGGCGGTTCAGGCTTTTGGGCAGAAAGCTGATCTGGCCACTCGTCTCCATCACGGCGCTCTGCAGCTCGTTGAGGTCAAAATACCCGGCGATGCGGGCCTGGCCCAGGAACTCATTGAGGTCGATGCCGGCTTTGGCCAGCGCCTGCTTGTAGATGGTGCCGTTCTCCATCAGCGTGCTGGCGCGGCCACTCAGGAACGTGCGGGCAGCCAGGCTTTTGCAGGCGGCGGTGTGCACCAGCCAGGTGGCCAGACCGTACAGCACCAGCGCCGTCATCGGGCGGTACCACTGCTCGAGGTTGGTGGCCAGCTCGGCGGCGATGGAGCCGATGGTGATGCTGTTCACATAATCGAACGTGCTCATCTGGGCGATCTGCCGCTTGCCGGACAGGCGCGTCAGGAAAAACAGCACGACGATGGACAAAACGCCGCAGCCCAACACCTGCCCTATCTCGGTCAAAACATCCATTTCTGTATCCTCCTTTTGCCAACACACCTAGGGATGTGCAAAACGCGAGTTTTGCAAAAGCGGCATACAATATATAGTATTCCACGTCAAGAATAGGCGCTATATACTGTATAAACTTGTGAGCAAATTGGAGTTTTGCACATCCCTACAACACACCCTCTATTTTGGACCGTTTGGTAACAGTTTATCCCAGCCCCTTGCACTTTGGCGGCAAAACCGCTAAAATAGTACCTGCACGATAAGGGGGGAGCCGGCGTGGAGTATGTATTCATCCTCAACCCGACGGCGGGCAGGACCGATGCCGGCGCACAGCTCGTGCCGCGCATCGGGGCTGCCGCGGCAGCGCTGGGCCTGACCGGGCAGGTGCGCATCCTGCGCACCGAATACGCCGGCCATGCCCGGGAGCTGGCCCGGCAGTACGCGGCCGCCGGAACGCCTGTGCGCCTGTACGCCTGCGGCGGCGACGGCACTTTCAATGAGGTACTGCAGGCGGCCGTCGGGCAAAGCCATGTGGCGCTGGGCTGTGTGCCCTGCGGCAGCGGCAATGACTATGTGCGCAACTTCGGCACGGCGGATTTTCTCGATATCGCCGCCCAACTCGAAGCTGTGCCGGTGCCGCTCGACATCATGGACACCGGCTACGGCGCCAGTGCCGATATCTGCGCCGCCGGGCTGGACGCCCAGGTCGCCTGGGCCATCCCGCGCTACCGCCGCATCGCCGGCGGGTCCCTGAGCTACACCTGCGCCATCGTCGAGACGCTGTTCCGCCGCATCGGCCACCGGCTGCGCATCACGCTGGACGGGCCCGGCGGCACGGTGCTGGAAAACAGCTACACCATCCTGACCGTCTGCAACGGTCAGTATTACGGCGGCGGTTACCGCGCGGCGCCGCACGCCCGCATGGACGACGGTATGCTCGAGGTGCTGCTGGTGCGCAAGCTCACCCGGCCGCAGCTCGTGCGCATTCTGGGCGACTACAAAAGGGGGCTGCACATCACGCCGGCGGGCGGCGTCGCCCCCAAATTCAAGCCGTATCTGGAGATCTACCGCGCCAAAAGCGTGGACATCGAGGTGCTGGACGGCCGCCCACTCATCGTCACGCTGGACGGCGAGTGCACGCCCTGCACCGACCGGCTGCACATCGAGCTGCGGCCAAGGGCACTGAACGCGCTTTTGCCGCGCACGGTGCTGGCGGGCGGCACGCCCGCCGTTTTATCACAAAGCATTGCGGCAAATCATACTGCGGCCGTTTCGGCCGCCGGGGCCGCCGGGGAAGGGAACTGACATGGCAGAACAACAAAAGGTAAAGGTGCGCATCACCCGCAATGTGGTACGCCTGCCGGCCATCGCGCTGCGCGGGCTGGTGGTGTTCCCCAACAACGTCGTGCATTTTGAGGTCGGCCGGGCCAAGTCCATCGCCGCCATCGAGGCCGCCATGCGCGGCAACAGCAGCGTGTTCCTGACCGCCCAGCGCGAGACCGATACCGAGGACCCGGCCCTGGGCGACCTGTACACCTACGGCGTCATCGCCGAGATCAAGCAGGTGCTGCGCGTGGCCGACGACCTTGTCAAGGTGCTGGTCGAGGGCAAGACCCGCGCCCGTCTCATTGAACTCGGCGACAGCGGCCGCTACCTGCAGGCCACCGTGCGCCCGGCCCCGGTGCGCAGCATCCCCGAGAGCAAGCGCACCCGCACCGAGGCGCTGGTGCGCAGCATCAAGGAGCAGTTTGAGGAATACCTGAGCTACGGCCCGCAGCTGTCCAAGGATGTCATCTACACCATCATGTCCGGCGACGACCCGGTCTTTTTGAGCGAGTATCTGCCCGCCAATATGCTCTTTAAGTTTGAGGACAAGCAGGCCGTTCTGGCCGAGTCCTCCATCACCGGCCGGCTGGAAAAGCTGCTCGTCCTGCTCCACAAGGAGTGCGACATCCTCAACATCGAGAAGGAGCTGGACGAAAAGGTCAACGTCCAGATGGACAAGAGCCAGCGGGACTACTATCTGCGCGAGCAGATGCACGTCATCAGCGAGGAGCTCGGCGACAGCGAGGATGCCGTTGCCGAGGCCGAGGAATACCGCGAAAGGATCGAGGCGCTCGCCCTTGGCGAGGAGGCGACCGAAAAGCTGCTGAAGGAGTGCGACCGTCTGGCGCGTATGCAGGCCTCCAGCCCCGAGAGCGCGGTCATCCGCACCTACCTGGACACCTGCCTTGACCTGCCGTGGCATACCCGCACCGAGGACGACCTCGACCAGGCCCACGCCCGCCGGGTGCTGGACCGCGAGCATTACGGTCTTGAAAAGGTCAAGGAGCGCATCCTGGAGCTGCTGGCCGTGCGCCAGCTCAACAGCGACGTCAAGGGGCAGATCTTGTGCCTCGTCGGCCCGCCGGGCGTGGGCAAGACCTCCATCGCGCATTCCATCGCCGAGTGCATGGGCCGCAAATTTGCCCGCATGAGCCTGGGCGGCGTCCATGACGAGGCCGAGATCCGCGGCCACCGCCGCACCTACATCGGCGCCATGCCGGGGCGCATCATCAGCGCCGTGTCGACGGCCAAATCCGCGAACCCCTTGATTTTGCTTGATGAGATCGACAAGCTCGCCAACAGCTACCACGGCGACCCGTCCAGCGCCCTGCTGGAGGTGCTGGACCCCGAGCAGAACAAGACCTTCAAGGACAATTATCTCGACATCCCGTTCGATCTGAGCGAGGTGCTGTTCATCACCACTGCCAACGACGCCTCCACCATCCCGGCGCCGCTGTATGATCGCATGGACGTCATCGAGCTGGGCAGCTATACCCGCACCGAGAAATTCCACATCGCCAGGCGGCACCTGCTGCCCAAGCAGCTCAAAAACAACGGGCTCGAAGGCAAAGTCACACTGACGGCCGGCGCCCTCTATGCCATCATCGACGGCTATACCCGCGAGGCCGGCGTGCGCACGCTGGAGCGCACACTGACCACCGTGCTGCGCAAATGCGCGCAGAAGCTGGCGGCAGGGCAGAGTCTGCCCAAGAGCCTGGGCGCCGCCGCCGTCAAGGAGCTGCTGGGCCCCGAGAAGGTCAAGCCGACCTTTATTTCCCGCGCAAACAATGTCGGCATCGCCAACGGGCTGGCCTGGACCAGCGTCGGCGGCGAGATGCTGCCCGTCGAGGTCGTGCTGCTGCCCGAAGGCAGCGGCAAGATCGACATCACCGGCAGCCTGGGCGACGTGATGAAGGAGAGCGCCCACCTGGCCGTCAGCTATGCCCGCGCCCATGCCGATACCTACGGCATCCCGGCCGAGCGCTTCAAGAACATCGACATCCACATCCACGCTCCCGAGGGCGCCGTCCCCAAGGATGGTCCCTCCGCCGGCGTCACGCTGACGACGGCCCTTATCTCGGCGCTCTCCGGCACGCCGGTGCGGCATGATTTGGCGATGACCGGTGAAATTACATTGCACGGTACCGTGCTGCCCATCGGCGGCTTAAAAGAAAAGAGTATGGCCGCCTACCGTGAGGGCATCGGCACCGTGCTCATCCCCAAGGACAACGTCAGCGACCTGCATGAGGTGGACGACGAAGTCAAAAAGGCCGTGCACTTCGTGCCGGTGGCGGACCTGGAGCAGGTGCTCAAGGCGGCGCTGCTGCCGCGCGGCGCCCGCCCCGCGGCCAGGGCCCGCCGTGCCCCGGCCCACCCGCCCGAGCCGGCCTTGCCGGAAGGTCGACCCCATGCCCAGCCGGGCCCTGTGCCGGCATCCGCACCGGAGCCCGCCGCCGTGATGTGAGGGACTGCAATGGATTTTCAAAAAGCGGATTTCAAGGCGGCCTACGGCTTGAGCGCCCAGCTGCCCGCCAGTGACCGGCCGGAGATCGTTTTCTCCGGCCGGTCCAACGTGGGCAAATCGAGCCTCATCAACCGCCTGTGCCAGCGCAAGAGCCTGGCCAGGGTCAGCGCCGCGCCGGGCAAGACCGCCACCGTCAACTATTACGCGGTCGACGGCGTGTATTTTGTCGACCTGCCCGGCTACGGCTATGCCAAGGTCGGCCAGGCCGAGCGCCGCCGCTGGGACGGGCTCATCAACGGCTACTTTGCCCGTGCGGCGCAAAACGGCGGTGTGACGCTGCTGGTACAGCTGCTGGACTGCCGGCACGCGCCCAGCGCCGACGATGTGCAGATGCTGGACTATCTGCAATACCATAAGATACCCTTCGTTGCCGTGCTGACCAAGGCCGACAAGCTCAAAAAAACGGCGCAGAGCGCGGCGCAGGAACAGTTTGCGGAGCTGCTCGGCCCCTATGACTGCCGCGCCGTGCTGCTGACCAGCGCCGAGACCGGGCAGGGCATGGACGAGCTCAAGGCCTGCCTGACCGCCGCCCTGCCGGAGGCATAAAACGATGGCCTACAACGAGTTTGCGTACTATTATGACGACCTCAACGCCGCGGCCGACTATGACGCCCTGTTTGCGTACATTCACGGCGAGCTGACCGCCCACGGCGTCCGGGACGGACTTTTGGCGGACCTGGGCTGCGGCACCGGCGACCTGACGCTGCGGCTGGCCGCGGCCGGGTATGACGTCATCGGCGTCGACCGTTCGGCCGAGATGCTCAGCGTCCTGCGCGAGAAGGCCGACGGGCAGGGTCTGGCGGACCGGATCCTGCTGCTCAGGCAGGATATCCTGCAGCTGGATCTGTACGGCACCATCCGCGCCGCCGTGGCCACGTTCGACACACTCAACCACATCGGCCCGGCTGACCGGTTTGCACAGGCCATCGGGAAGGCGGCTTTCTTTATGGAGGAGGGCGGCGTGTTCGTGTTCGACCTCAACACCCCTTATAAGCACGCCGCGGTGCTGGGCAACAACACCTTCCCGCTGGAGGGCGAGGGCGTGACCGGGCAGTGGCAAAACCGCCATGACCTCATCGCCGGCACGGTGGATATCACCATCACGCTGACCGACACCGATACCGGGCGCACCAGCCGCGAACAGTTCACCGAGTACACCTATCCGCTGGTCTTTGTGCAGGAATGCCTTAAAAAATACGGCTTCCAGCTCACCCGCGCGGCGGACGGCGAGGACTTCGGCTCCCTGCGGCCGCACAGCCAGCGCTGGATCTTTACCGCCGTCAAGCAGTACACACAGGAAGGGGGCGGCCCCGCATGAGCCTGAGCATACCGCAGGACCACAATATGCTGCGCGGCATCTCGGCAAACGGCGTCGTGGTGTTCTACGGCGTCGATTCCACCGCCATCGTGCGCGAGGCCGAGCGCCTGCATAAGACCAGCGCCGTCACCACGGCGGCGCTGGGACGGCTGCTGACGGCCGCCTCCATCATGGGCATCATGCTCAAGAGCACGCAGGATTCCGTCACGCTGCAGCTGCGCGGGAACGGCCCCGCCGGCATGGTGCTGGCCGTCAGCGACGGGACCGGCAACGTCAGGGGCTATGTCCAGCACCCCGTGGTCGAGCTGCCGCCGCGCGCCGACGGGCACCTGGACGTGGGCGGCGCCGTCGGGCACGAGGGCACGCTGGACGTTATCCGCGACCTGGGCTTCAAGCAGCCGTATGTCGGGCAGGTGCCGCTTGCTTCCGGCGAGGTGGCCGAGGACATCACGCAGTATTTCGCCGTCAGCGAGCAGGTGCCCACGGTCTGCGCGCTGGGCGTGCTGGTGGAGCCTGACCTGAGCGTGCGCTGCGCGGGCGGCTTTATCGTCCAGCTGCTGCCCGGCGCGGCCGGCACGGATATCGACCTGCTGGAAAAGAACATCGCCGCCATGCCGAGTGTCACCGCCATGCTCAGCGCCGGCACGACGGTGACCGAGATGCTGGAAAAAGCCCTGGCCGGCTTTTCGCCCGAGGTGCTGGACAGCTACCGTGTGGGATATCGCTGTGACTGCAGCCGGCAGCGCGTCGAGCGTATGCTGCGCAGCCTGGGCCGCGCCAAGATCGAAGAGATGCGCGCCGAGGACCCGACGGCGGAGGTCAACTGCCAGTTCTGCGGCAAACAGTACCATGTCGACCTGGGTGAGCTGCTTGCAAATTGGCCGGCAGAAGGCCCCGCCAGGGCGGAATAAGAAAGCAAAAAAACTGGTAAAATACGCTTGACAAATGTACGGGCATAGGGTAGAATAGAGGACGTCGCCCGGAAGGGACCGGCGGGCAAAGCTCTCGGTCATGCGGCCATAGCTCATCTGGTAGAGCGCCACCTTGCCAAGGTGGAGGTAGCGAGTTCGAGCCTCGTTGGCCGCTCCATTTCCCCCAAAAGGGATACGGGAGTTTAGCTCAGCTGGGAGAGCATCTGCCTTACAAGCAGAGGGTCAGCGGTTCGAGCCCGTTAACTCCCACTTTCGTGGCCCGGTAGTTCAGTTGGTTAGAACGCTAGCCTGTCACGCTAGAGGTCGTCGGTTCGAGCCCGATCCGGGTCGCCAAATATGCCTCTGTAGCTCAGTCGGTAGAGCAGGGGACTGAAAATCCCCGTGTCATTGGTTCGATTCCGATCGGAGGCACCAAATTTCTCCCGTGTTCTTTGCAAAAGAGCACGGCATGCGGCCATAGCTCATCTGGTAGAGCGCCACCTTGCCAAGGTGGAGGTAGCGAGTTCGAGCCTCGTTGGCCGCTCCACAAAACGCCAAAACCGGCCCCGCGCCGGTTTTGGTATATATGGTGACGTGGCCAAGTGGTAAGGCAAGGGTCTGCAAAACCCTCATTCGGCGGTTCAAATCCGCCCGTCACCTCCAGCGTCCCCGGCCAAATGGCCGGGGACGGATTTTTTGTTGACGCCGCGCGTGCGGTCTGCTATACTGGATTTGCGCAACCGTTGCGCAAACAACGCATCCACAAACAGGGAAAGGGGAGTGCCTGCCGTGGCCCAGCAGCCGTTGACCATCAGCGATGTGGCCGAAGCCCTCGGTATGTCCAAGACAACCGTCTCGCGCGCCATCTCCGGCAAGGGGCGCGTCAGCGAGCAGACCCGCACCCGCGTGCAGGCCTACATCCGCGAGCACAACTACAGCCCCAACGCCATGGCGCGCGGTCTTGCCCAGAGCCGTACCTATAATATAGCGCTGGTGGTATCGCGCCAGTTCTCCAACTTTGACCTGCCCTTTGTGCGCAAAAGCCTGACCGCCGTGTGCGAGGCCGCCGCCCAGAGCGACTACGAGATCATCCTGACCATCGCCGGCGGCAACAACACGCTGCCGCTGCGCCACTTGCTGGACAAGGGCAAGGTCGACGGCGTGATCCTGACCAGCGCCATCGAGCACAACCCCCTCGTCGAGCTTTTGCAGGAGCGCGGCATCCCCTTTGTGGTGCTGGGCACCCTCGACGACAAAAGCATTTTACAGGTGGACAACGACCAGGTCGCCGGCTGCCGGGACCTGACCGCCGCCATGCTCGAAAAGGGGATGCAGCGCATCGCGCTGCTGGGCGGCTCGCAGCGCTACACGGTCAACAGCAGCCGGCTGGAGGGCTACCTGCAGGCGCACCGCCAGCGCGGTATCGAGCCGGACCCCGCCCTGCGTATGCTGGAGCTCGAAAGCCTGCAAAGCCGTCTGGCAGGCCTTGAGCAGGTGCTGCGCCAAAGCCCCGACTGCATCCTGTGCATGGACGACGAGCTGGCGCTCATCGTGCTGCGCCAGCTCAAGGCCAAGGGCCTGCGGGTGCCGCAGGATATCCGCCTGGCCGCCATGTATGACAGCGAGGACCTGGAAAAGTGCGAGCCCAGCATCACAGCCGTCCGCTTTGACGCCGAGCAGCTGGCCCACCGCGCCTACCAGGTGCTGCTGGATGCCATCAACGGTCTGCCGCTGAACAGCGGTCTGGCCGGCGGCTACCAGCTGGCTCTGCGCCAGTCCACACTGTAAAACAAGCCGCGCTGCACACTGTTTTTCCGGGCCGTTCCATGGACGTGGGGCGGCCTGTTGTCATTTGCACAGTCTTGAGCAGAATTCACAATTTTTTAAAAAATTCTTTGGTTGGTTCATACATTGTCGTCAACGCGCGAAAGTGCTATACTTTGAAGCGTAGAAAGCAACCGGTTGCGCAACTTGATTGCGCGGTCGGTTGCGCGGGCTGTGACTGGCACGGTCCGCACAAAGATCATTCTGAAAGGGAGATGCACACATGAAAAAACTTCTTGCCCTGACCCTGGCCCTGGCCATGAGCCTGAGCCTGGCCGCCTGCGGCGGCGGCAGCGGCTCCGCTGCCTCAGGCAGCGCCGGCTCCACCGGCGCTGATTCCTCCGCTGCCGGCGATGCCGCTGCCAGCGGCGAAAAAGCCGATGTCACCCTGACCATGTGGGGCGGCGAGGAAGACCAGAACCTCCTGCGCGAGATCTCTGACGCCTTCATCGAGCTGCACAAGGACGAGGCCAACATCACCATCAACCTCGGCGCCCAGTCCGAGTCCAGCGTCAAGGACACCGTCCTGACCGACGTGACCGCCGCCGCCGACGTCTTCGCCTTTGCTGATGACCAGATCAACGAGCTGGTCAAGGCCGGCGCCCTGCAGCCTGTTCAGGACATCGAGGGCCGCCTGAGCGTTGACGACATCAAGAGCCGCAACGTCGCTTCCTCTGTGGAGGCTGCCACCGTTGACGGCACCCTGTACGCCTTCCCGCTGACCGCTGACAACGGCTACTTCATGTTCTATGACAAGAGCGTCTTCACCGAGGACGACGTCAAGACCATGGACAAGATGGTCGAGGTCGCTGCCGCTGCCGGCAAGCAGGTCTCGATGGAAGTCACCTCCGGCTGGTACTTCTACAGCTTCTTCGGCGGCGACCCCACCATGGAGATGGGCCTCGCTGACGACGGCGTGAACAACGTCTGCAACTGGAACACCGGCAACGGCGCCAAGATCGCCCAGGGCATCATGGACCTGGCCGCCAAGCCCGGCTTCATTTCTCAGGATGACTCCGCGTTCGTGACCGGCGTCCAGAACGGCACCGTCGCGGCCGGCATCAACGGCACCTGGAACGCCAACGTGGCCGCCGAGGCCTGGGGCGACAACTACGCCGCCTGCAAGCTGCCCACCTTCACCGTTGACGGTCAGCAGCAGCAGATGGCTTCCTACGCCGGCTTCAAGCTGCTGGGCGTGAACCAGCACAGCGCCAACGTCGGCTGGGCCATGCTCCTTGCCGAGTACGTCTCCAACGAGGAGAACCAGGCCAAGCGCTTTGAGCAGCGCGGCCAGGGCCCGTCCAACATCAACGCCGCTTCCTCTGACGCGGTCCAGAACGATCCCGCCATCGCCGCTCTGGCGGCCCAGGGCGCGTACGCCATCCCGCAGCGCGTCGGCGGCAACTACTGGGATCCCGCTTCCACCATGGCCAAGAACCTCATCGAGGGCGGCAATGGCATGGACGTGCAGACCATCCTGGACGAGGGCGTTGCCGGCATCACCGCCGAGGTCATCGCCTGAGTTGCCTCCGCACATACCAGCTTGAATAGGTAAACTGTTCACGGCCCACCTGGCTCCCGGCGTCGGCCGGGGACCGGGTGGGCTCTTTTTACCGGAACCTTTCCTGGTTGTCCCAAGGAGAAAAAGTACTATAAGAGAAAGGAGAATGTCCCTGTGACTGCCATCCAAGAGCATATGCGCAAATTGGAGGAAAAGAATCTTTTCCAGCAGTTTGGTGAGGCATTTACCAAGGGCGATATCTTTACCAAAGTGTCGCTTTTGATTTGGGGCATCGGCTTTATCGGGCACGGTCAGTTGATGAAGGCCCTGCTCGTTACCCTGGTACAGGCGCTGGGCCTGGGCTTCATCGCCCTGGTCGGCGCGCCCAACCTGGCCAAGTTCGGGACCTTGGGCACCGTCCAGATGGAGATGGTGTTCGACCCCGTTACCATGCAGAACGTCGCCAACGATTATGACAACTCTTTCGCGATCCTGCTGTTCAGCGTGATCTCGATCGTCATCATCGTGGCGCTCATCGCCGCCTCCATCATGGTGGTGTGCGCCAACTACAAGCTGCAGCTCATCAAGGACGACGGCAAAAAGCCCAACAACTTTGTGCAGGACATCCACAGCTACCTGAACGAGAAGTTCTACGTCACGCTGCTGACCCTGCCGGTCCTGGGCGTCGTGGTGTTCACCATCGTGCCGCTGTTCATTTTGATCTGCGTGGCCTTTACCAACTATGACCAGCAGCATATGCCGCCCAACTCCCTGTTCACCTGGGTGGGCCTGTCCAACTTCTCGGCCCTGCTGGGCGGCGGCGTGACCGATACCTTCGGCTACGCCTTCGGCAAGATTTTGACCTGGACGCTGGTCTGGGCGTTCTTTGCCACCTTCACCACTTTCTTCGGCGGCGTGTTGATGGCTATGTTCATCAACGACAAAAAGACCAAGGGCCAGAAGATGTGGCGTACGCTGTTCATGGTCACCGCCGCGGTGCCGCAGTTCGTTACGCTGCTGCTCATCCGCAACTTCTTTGCGGACAACGGCATCGTCAACGGTATGATGGCCTCCTCCGGCATCACCAACTTCCTCAAGAGCATCGGGCTCGTCAATTCCAGCCTTTCGTATGTGCCGCTGCTGACCGACTGGCACTGGGCGATGGTGATGATCGTGCTCATCAACATCTGGATCGGCGTGCCGTACCAGATGCTGATCTCCACCGGCGTTTTGATGAACATCCCCGGCGATATGATCGAGGCCGCCAACATCGACGGCGCCAATCCGTTCCAGATGTTCTTCCGCATCAAGCTGCCGTACCTGCTGAGCGTGCAGGGGCCGAGTCTCGTCACCGGTTTCGTGCACAACATCAATAACTTCAACGTCATCTACCTGCTCACCAACGATACCTACATCAGCCGTGACCAGTCGATGGCGGCCTCCAGCGCCCGCGAAGTCGACCTGTTGGTCACCTGGCTGTTCCGTCTGACGCAGGACCAGTACAACTACAAGATGGCCGCCGTTATCGGCATCATGGTCTTCATCGTCTGCGCGGTGTTCACCGTGGTCTGCTTCGGCTATATCAACCGGAAGGAGGCGACCTTCTCTTGAGTACCACTACCATCAACGAGGCCGAGGTGCAAAAGAGTTTGCAGAAGGGCCGCAACAAGCGTCTGGTGGCGTCCATTATCCGCCACGCCATCCTGGCTTTCCTCGCTTTCATCTGGCTGGTGCCCATCATCTGGCTGGTGCTGACCTCGTTCTCCACCACCAAGGGCGTCAACTACTCGCACTTCTTCCCGGAACAGTATACGCTGTGGAACTACACCTCGATGCTGTTTGAGTCGGACACCGTGGCCCAGCTGCCGCAGTGGATGCTCAACACCACCATCATCGCCATCTTCAACTGTGTCATTTCCACCAGCTTCGTGCTGATGGTGGCTTACGCCTTCAGCTGCTGCCGCTTCAAGGGCCGCACCATGCTGCAGAACCTGTCGGTCACCGTCAACCTGTTCCCCGGCGTGCTGGCCATGATCGCGGTGTACTTCGTGCTCCGCTTCATGAACCTGACCAACAGCTACGCGGGCCTGATCATGGTCTATGCCGGCTCCTCCGGCCTGGGCTACCTGATCTGCAAGGGCTTCTTTGACACGGTCCCGGCCGCCCTGCGTGAGGCTGCGAAGATCGACGGCGCGTCCGAGGCGCGCACCTTCTTCCAGATCGTCATCCCGCTGTCCAAGCCGATTTTGGTCTACACCATCATCAACTCCTTCATGGCTCCGTGGACCGACTTCGTCATGGCCAAGATGATCCTCAACTCCGGCGTTTCCACCGACTGGACCGTCGCCATCGGCCTGTCCAATATGCTGGGCCGCAACCTGGTCAACAACTACTTCTCGCGTTTCTGCGCGGGCGGTGTGATGGTGGCCATCCCCATCTCGGTGCTGTTCGTTATCATGCAGAAGTTCTACGTCGAAGGCGTTACCTCCGGCGCCGACAAGGGCTGATAACCCGGCTCCCACGCTTGTCGCCCGCGCCGGCGCGGTTCTACCGCC
Source organism: uncultured Gemmiger sp. (assembly GCA_947631565.1). GTDB lineage: Bacteria > Bacillota > Clostridia > Oscillospirales > Ruminococcaceae > Gemmiger. Next base: position 34,461 of record CANRLV010000005.1, read on the forward strand.
GGCGCGGGCTTTTTACGGGCTACATTCTCACAGAAAGGGCTGCCTTTTTTATGAATGAACTCATCCTCAACATCATCCATCGCCCCGAGATGGTGCCGGAATACGCCGAGAAGGTCACCGGCCACGGCAAGGGCGAGGACCTGGGGCGCAAGGCGCTGCTGACCGAAAGCCTGGACATCTTCAAGCTGCAGCAGGCCATCGCCCATAAAAACGGCCTGAAGACCACCATCCAGATGACCTATGCCAGCCTGTTCAACGACGAGGCGGTGGCGCTGGCCAAGGCTGACCATGAAAAATACGGCGACGAGATCGCCACCACGCTGCTGGGCCTGCCCTGCAAGGAATTCCGAGAGAAGTACAAGACCAAGGATTTCTGCATTTGGATGTTTGATATCGAGACCAAAAAATCCATCGTCGACGACGTCTTCGGCAAGTTCTATGAGCGCTTCGGTTTTTACCCCGAGAGCACCGGCAGCTATTACATGGACGCCGACCTGACCAACTACATCAAAGAGAAATACCCGATGGTCAAGTGCGCCGTCGCCACCTGCTGGGAGGAGGGCCCCAAGGCCTACCACACCTGCAACAACAGCTGGTACACGCTGATGGACGGCGGCCCCTGGGCGCCGTGGATCCCCAGCAAGGTGAACACCCACGCCCCCGCCGCCAACGAGGCCGAGGACAGCGGCATCGTCGCCATCCCGCACCTTTCGCGCGACCTCATCGCCTGCTATGACGGCAACGGCTCCAACTTCGGCACCCACCCGCAGAACGTGCTGCGCGGCATGGTGTATACGCCGGGGCATTTCGGCCCCGACGGGACCTATTCCGGGCAGGAGTACCCGTACCTCTACAACCTTATCGACCAGTACCGCTACCAGGCAAAGTTCAACAATGGCTACTGCTACAATATGCAGTTCGTCGGCCCCGGCTGGATGAACAAGATGGGCCGCTGGGATGCCCCGTATGAGCTGCTCAAGGCCAGCTATGAGGACGGCTGCGCCTACTACGGCCAGCTCAAGAAGGAGGGCAAGCTCATCGACATGACGATGAGCGAGTTCGCCGACCATTACCGCGCCACCCACAGCTACACCACCCCAGAATGCGCGCTCTGGCGTGATATCGTCTACGGCTCCAACAAGCAGCTGTTCTGGTACTGTGACCCCTATATGCGCGCCTGCGTCAACATGGACCAGGGCGGCGCCATCGTCGACCTGCGCCCCTATGCGGCCAAGCTGGAATGGCCCATCGGCATCGGCACGGCCCATGTGCAGGAGTGCGCTTATCCCTTCCTCATTCAGGAAAAGTACCGCGCCGGCTACTTTACCCACTATGCCGGCGAGGGCACGGTGCGCAGTGCCAAGCTGCGCCATAACGGCGAGGAAGTGGACCTGTGCCTGTGCCGCACCCACGCGCATTTCAGCGAGGAGACGGTGGACGGCAAGCCGGCCCGCAGGCTGACGCTGGACCCCGTGGACATCGAATTCAGCGACTGCACAGTGAAATTGCAAACGGTCATCACCTTTGTTGAGGGCGAGAGCGATATCCGCATCGACCGCAACATCCTTGCGATGTCCGACCCGGACGCCGACATTGAGATCGACGAGTACATGGTGGCCTGCTACGGCACGACCGAATACCCCGAGGACATGACCCCCGTGCGCCTCTACGCCCACAAGGGCAGCGACGACCACGAGCTGGCCTACGCCTACAAGTGCCGCGAGTGCGAGGTGCCCGCCGCAGACTGCGTCGAGGCGGTCATCCCGCCCATCAAGACCAGCGTCTGTCTCGAGACCGCCGGTCGTGACGCTGTGGGCTACTACCGCGAGGGCTACGCGTTCAGCCCCATGTTCACCCTTGGCTACAAGGGCAAGCTCAAAGAGAAGGAGGCGTTCACCACATGGCTCAAGCTGGCAAGGGAAAACTGAACTACCGCTGCCCGTCCTGCTTCATGCGCGATCTGGACATCGATATGTTCTATGACAAGGACAAGAAGGAATACTATTGCATCCGCTGCCAGTACACCGGCAGCGAGGAGGACGTCATCGCCAAGAACCAGATGGCGCGCTTCCGCTATCGCTTCATCGCAAAACGCTTTGCGATGGACGAGTTTGAAAAATTTGACTGATGCTTCGTGCAAGGGGCCGCCGGCAGCGCCGGCGGCCCCTTGTACGGCAACTTTTCGGCGGCAAAATCTGCCGCCGCCCCCTTGACCGGCCGCGGCAGATGCGGTAAGATAGGGTGGCTGTGAGCCAACATATTGCAAAGGAAGATCTGTATGCAGTACATCAAGGGCTTCGATGTGTCCAGCCTGCCGGAGGTCGAGCGCTGCGGCGCCCGCTTCTATGATCATGGCGCCGAGAAGGACGCGCTGACCATCCTGCGCGAGCACGGGGCCGGCTGGGTGCGCCTGCGTCTTTGGAACGACCCCTATACCCCCGACGGACGCGGCTACGGCGCCGGCAACTGTGCGCTGCCCACCGTGCTGGAAACGGCGCGCCGGGCCCGTAAAATGGGCTTTAAATGGCTGCTGGACTTCCATTATTCGGATTTCTGGACCGACCCCGGCAAGCAGACCCTGCCCAAGGCGTGGCAGGGCATGGACGAGGCGGAGCTGGCCGGGGCCATCGCCCGCTATACGGCGGATGTGCTGGGCGCCTGCCGCGCCAACGGCACCGTGCCGGACATGGTGCAGGTCGGCAATGAGCTGACGGGAGGTCTTTTGTGGCCGGTGGGCAAGACGCCCAACTGGGACGCCATCGCCCATCTCGTCGGCGCCGGGGCGGGGGCGGTCAAGGCTTTCCGCGAAAGCATCCCGGTCATGGTCCACCTGGACAACGGCGCCAACCGGGCGCTGTTCCAGACCTGGTTCGACAACTACTTTGCCCGCGGCGGCATCTGCGACGTCATTGGTATGAGCTTTTACCCTTACTGGCACGGCACGCTGGATGAGCTGCAGGCAAACATGAACTTTGTGGCCGAACGCTTTGGCAGGGATATCGTGGTGGTCGAGACGAGCGCAGCTTTCACGATGGAAAGCTACGCCGCGCGCGAGGGCCTGCCGGATGACTGCCGCAAGGGCACGGCGCTGCGCAATGTGCCGGCCGAAAAGTTCGGCTTTGCACCCACACCGCAGGGCCAGTGCGACTATGTGCGCCGCCTGCTGCAGGCCATCGAGAGCCTGCCGGACGGGCACGGCCGCGGCTTTTTCTGGTGGGAACCGGCGTGGCTGCCGGTGCCCGGCAGCGGCTGGGCCGAGCAGCCCGGCTGGGAGTATGTGCATGAGCAGGGTCCCGGCGGCAACGAGTGGGCCAACCAGGCACTGTTTGACTATGACGGCAACGCCCTGCCGGCACTGGATGTCATCCGGGATTACCGGCCGCAGGACTGAGGCACGGGGAACGACGATGAAACGTCTATTTGCTTTGCTGCTGGTGCTGGCTCTGCTGGTTGGCTGTGCCGGTGAAGGAAGCACCGAACCGGTCTGGCAGACCGGGCTTGCCGGCGGGGGCAGCTTCGCTGTCAGCGGCTGCACGGTCAGCGAGGGCGGTGCCGATTACACGGCGCAGCAGTCTGAGCCCGTGCGGCTGCCTCTGCTGTACCTGGACGGCATCCCCACGCTGACCTTTGCCGGCGTGGCGGAAACGGACATCCTTCTGCAATATGCGGAGCCGCAGGAGGATGCCTATATCTATTATCTTGACAAGATCCCGGAGGAGAAGATCGATTACCGTCTCACGCGCGAGGAGGACGGCACCCTGCATTACCGCCTTGACACGGTATACAGCTATTGCCTGACCGTGGGGGAGGAGCAGTGGCTGCTTGTGTGCAGCCGTGATATCTGAAATGGCAAACAGCAGCGCCCCGCCGGCCGGCGGGGCGCTGCACTGTGTACAGGGATCATGGCTGCCGCATTTCGATGGCCGCGGGCGGGTAGAGCAGGCGGCAGCCGTGCTTTTCCAATAGGACCAGGAGCTCACGGTTGAGCCGGTCCTGTATGCGCAGATACGCGTCATAGTCGGCGGTGGTGGTGTAGGCGCGGACAAGGATGCTGATGCCGTCCTCGCCGATTTTTTCCACCGTCACGCTGACCCTGCCCGCGTCGATCTCGACATCGTCGCGCAGGCAGCGGGTGACGGCGGCACACACGGCCTTCAGCTTGTCCGCCGGGGTGTCATAGGGCAGGCGCATATTGAAGGTCCACAGGCGGCTGGTACGCGCGGTCAGGTTTTGGATGTACTGCGCGCAGACTTGGCTGTTCTCGACCACCACGGCCACATTGTCCGGCGTGCGGATGCGGGTGGATCGGAAAGAGACATCCTCCACCGTGCCGGAAAACTCGCCCAGGGTCACAAAGTCGCCGATGCCGAACGGATGCTCCAGCACCAGCGTGATGCCGGCGATGAGGTTGGACAGCGTGCTCTGCGCCGCCAGGCTGACCGCCAAACCGGCGATGCCGGCGCCGGCGACGAGGCTCGCCACCGGCACGCCGAACATCTCCAGCGCCACCAGCAGCGAAAAGACTACGACGAGAAAACGGTAGATGTTTTCAAAAAAGGCGCCCATGGTCTGGTTGGTCTTGACGTCCAGGCTGTTCTCGGCGCTGCGCAGCAGCAGCCGGCACAAGGGGGCGGAGCGCCAGAATCCCCAGCCGATCAGGAACACCGCCGCTGCGCGCACGCAGGGCGTCAGCCACACCCACATCGTCTGCGGGTCCACGAACGGCACCGGGAACACCAGCAGCGCCCAGTACAAAAGCACCGCGCGCAGCAGCAGGTTGACCGGCTCGGTAAAGCCGCTGACCAGGATGTGCATCCAGCGCGGGGCAAAGGCCTGCATACGGCGGACGACGGCGTCAAATACCTTGCGGATGGCGCGCGTGCCGCACACCGCCATAAGCACCAGCAGCGCGGCAACAGCCACGCGCATCCAGAACAGCTGCCGCGGGGGCAGCCCGCCCAGCGCGGCGTTCAACATCTCCATGGGCACACTTCCTCGCTGTGGGATAAAGGGCATATTGTTTCTCCTATTTTAGCATAGAAAACGGCTTTTTCGCAACCGATACTTGCATTTTGGCGGAACCTTGCTATAATAGAGGGCAGAAAGTCTGTTTCAGGGCGGGGTGAAAGTCCCCACCGGCGGTACAGCCCGCGAACGGTCCTTTGCCTTTTTTGGGCAGCGGGGCCGCTGACCCGGTGAGACTCCGGGGCCGACGGTATAGTCCGGATGGAAGAAACGGAAGCAAACCCCCATGGCACTGCTTTTGTTGCGCCCTTTTGCCGCCTGCCGGCAGAAGGGCGTTTTTTGCAAGGGCGCTGTGCCGCACGGCAAAGCCTCCCACAAGCCAAACCGAATGGGCTTTCCAAAATCTATTTCCGGGAGGACAAACCTATGCCGACCACCACCCAAAACCTGCGCAAGCTTACCGTCACCGCCATGCTGGCGGCCGTCGCCACCGTGCTGATGTTCCTCGACTTCAGCCTGCCCATGCTCATCCCCGGCTTTGTCAAGATGGACATCTCGGAGCTGCCGGCTCTGCTCGCCTCCTTCAGCCTCGGGCCGGTCTGCGGCATCGCCGTGTGCCTGGTCAAGAACCTGTTCAACCTGATCTTCCACGGCAGCACCGGCGGTATCGGCGAGGTGTGCAACTTCCTGCTCGGGGCCGCCTTCGTGGGCACGGCGGGGCTTTTGTACAAGGCGCACAAGACCCGCAAAAGGGCGATCCTGGCCTCGCTGGCCGGGGCCGCGGCGATGGCGCTCGTCAGCGTGCCGGTCAACTATTTCCTGAGCTACCCGGTCTATGCGGCCATGTTCGGCGGCATCGACGCTATCATCGCCGCCTACCAGGCGCTGCGCCCCGGCACCGACGGCCTGCTGGAATGCCTGTTGGTGTTCAATATGCCATTTACCTTTGCCAAGGGCCTGCTGGACGCGGTGCTCTGCTTTGCCATCTACAAGCCGCTTTCGCCGATTTTAAAGGGAAAGCGTTGACAAATCCCGACCTTTGTGGTATGGTATCTTTCGACAACAGAATAGCAACTTATCAAGAGTGGCTGAGGGAACAGGCCCTGTGAAGCCCGGCAACCTGCTGAACAGCAAGGTGCCAAATCCTGCGGGAAACCGAAAGATAAGCGGGCCACGCGCAGCCTTTCGGGGCTGCGCGTTTTGCATTGATGGGTTGCGTTCTGAAATACAAAGGAGGCAATCTCTATGTCCAAAATGCTGTTCACGTCCGAATCCGTCACCGAGGGCCATCCCGACAAGATCTGCGACCAGATCTCCGACGCCGTGCTCGACGCCATCCTGGAAAAGGACCCCGGCGCCCGCGTGGCGTGCGAGACGACCTGCTCCACCGGTCTTGTCCATGTGATGGGCGAGATCACCACCAACTGCTATGTCGACATCCCCGCCTTGGTGCGCGAGGTGGTGCGCGGCATCGGCTATGACCGCGCCAAATACGGCTTTGACTGCGACACCTGCGGCGTCATCACCAACATCGACGGCCAAAGCCCCGATATCGCCCTTGGCACCAACGACGAGGTCGCCGGGGCGGGGGACCAGGGCATGATGTTCGGCTATGCCTGCGACGAAACGCCGGAGCTGATGCCGCTGCCCATCAGCCTGGCCCACAAGCTGGCCCGCCGCCTGACCGAGGTGCGCAAGAACGGCACACTGCCCTATCTGCGCCCGGACGGCAAGAGCCAGGTCACCGTGGAATACATCGACGGCAAGCCCGTGCGCGTGGACACGGTCGTCGTTTCCAGCCAGCACGGGCCGGAGGTGCCCACCGAGACCCTGCGCGCCGATATTTTGCAGCACGTTATCAAAGCCACCATCCCGGCCGAATTGCTCGATGAGAACACCAAATACTTCATCAACCCCACCGGGCGCTTTGTCGTCGGCGGCCCGCAGGGTGATTCCGGCCTGACCGGGCGCAAGATCATCGTCGATACCTACGGCGGCTATTCCCGCCACGGCGGCGGCTGCTTCTCCGGCAAGGACCCCAGCAAGGTGGACCGTTCCGCCGCCTACGCCGCCCGCTGGGTGGCCAAAAACGTCGTCGCGGCGGGCCTGGCCAAAAAGTGCGAGGTCCAGATCGCCTACGCCATCGGCGTGGCGGAGCCGGTCTCGGTCATGGTCGATACCTTCGGCACCGGCACGGCCCCCGATGACGCCATCGAGGCGGCGGTGCGCAAGGTGTTCGACCTGCGCCCGGCGGCCATCATCCGCGATCTGGACCTGCGCAAGCCCATCTACCGGGCGCTGGCCGCCTACGGTCATATGGGCCGCGAGGACCTGGGCGTGAAATGGGAGAACACCGACCGCGCAAAGGCCTTGCAAGCGGCGCTGTAATTTGCTATCATAGGCTTTACACGCGAATTTTGTCATAGAGGGTGTAAAGCATATGATGATGGGAACGCTCGTCAACGCCGCCGCCATCGTGGCCGGCGGCGCCGTGGGGCTGCTGGCCAAAAAAGGTATCCCCGAACGCATGGAGGACGCCGTGCACAAGGCGATGGGCCTGGCGGTCATCGTTATCGGCATCAACGGCATTGCCGCCAATATGCTCACGGCCGGCGCCGACGGCAGCATCTCCTCCGGCGGCGAGCTGTTGCTGGTCTTCAGCCTTGTGCTCGGCGTGATCGCCGGCGAGGCTTTGCGCATCGACGACCGTCTCAACGGCCTTTCACAGGCCGTCGAGACCAGGCTGCACCTGACCGGGTTCGCGGCCAGCTTCGTCTCCGGCACGCTCATCTACTGCGTGGGCGCGATGGCCATCATCGGCTCGCTCAATGACGGGCTGCGCGGCGATGCCAGCGTGCTGTATGTAAAAAGCACGCTGGACGGCATCTCCAGCATCGTGCTGGGCGCGACGATGGGCCCCGGCGTCATCTTTTCGGCCATCCCGGTGGCGGTCTATCAGGGCGGCCTGACGCTGCTGGCCGGCGTGCTCGAACCGTTTTTGCAGGGCGAGCTGCTGCGCCAGATCTGTGCCGTCGGCTATGTGCTGGTGGGCTGCATCGGCGTCAACTTTATGGGCCGATACCAGATCAAGACCGCCAACTTCCTGCCCGCCCTGTTGGTCCCGCCGCTGTGGGCCGCCGTGCAGAGCTTTTTGCCGTAACGTTTTTCCTTGGCGCCTCCGCCGCGGCGGGGGCGCTTTTCCAGTGCAAGTTTTTCCGTCGGCACATTGCCAAATGACCACAGGTTTGCTATAATAGCACTGTATATTGGGCCGGTATGCCATGCCGGACCCAAAACAAGGGGGGTGACCATATGCCGCAGGGAGAACTCTGCAAGCTGGAGGGCGTGGTCACCCATACCATCTTTGAGAATCCGGACACGGGCTACAGCGTGTTCGAGGTCGAATGCCACGGCACGCCGGTGGTGGTGGCGGGCACCGTGGGCAGTGTGGACAACGGTATGTCGGTGACGGTGTACGGCCGCATGACCAACCACCGCACCTATGGCGAGCAGTTCGCCGCCGAGCGCTGCGAGGCCAGCCTGCCGGCCGACAGCGCCTCCATTTTGAGCTACCTGGCCAGCGGCGTCCTGCCGTATATCGGCCCCTCGACGGCGCGCAAGCTGGTCGAGACCTTCGGTGACGAGACGCTGACCGTCATCGCCTCCCAGCCCGAAAGGCTGTGTGCGCTGCGCGGCATCACGCCGCAGAAGGCCGCCGCCATCGCGGCCGAGTTCCGCCGCACCTACGGCGTGCGCGAGGTGGTGGCGTGGATGGCCCGGTACGGCCTTTCCGCCCAGCAGGCCGTGACCGCCTACCGTACCTTCGGCCCCGGGACCGTGCAGGCGCTCGAACAAAACCCCTACCTTTTGTGCGGCGAGCCGTTGTCGCTCAAGTTCAGCCAGGCGGATGCCATCGCCGCGCAGCTGCAGGTCGAGCAGGGCAGCGGGCTGCGGGTGGCGGCCGGGCTTTTATATGCACTGCGCCACAACGCCGGCAACGGGCACACCTGCCTGCCGCGTGCAAAGCTCATCAAGACCGTGGCCGAGTTTTTGCGTGTGGAGCCGGACCGCATCGGCGATGTGCTGGACGGGATGCTGGCCAGCGGCGAGCTGCGCGCGCGCAGCTTTGGCGATGCCGCGTTCGTCTACCTGCCCGACCTGCTCATGGCCGAGGAGGACATCGCCGCCCGCCTGGCCGAGATCGCCGCCTACCCGACCGAGCCGCCCAAAACGCTTGAGACCGACATCCGGGTGCTGGAGCAGGCGCAGGGCGTTACCTATGCCGAAGGCCAGCGTGCAGCCATCCGGCTGGCGCTGTCCAGCCGGGTGATGGTGCTGACCGGCGGCCCCGGCACCGGCAAGACGACCACCCTCAACGCCATTTTGAGCCTGTACCAGGCCCGCTATGACCGTGTGGCCCTGTGCGCGCCGACGGGGCGCGCCGCCAAACGCCTGAGCGAGCTGACCGGGCACAGCGCCTCGACCATCCACCGCCTGCTGGAGGTCGACTACAGCTCCGGCCGGGTGCTGTTCGTCCACAACGAGAAGAACCTGCTGCCGTTTGATGTCATCATTCTGGACGAGATGAGCATGGTGGACGTCAAGCTGTTCCAGGCGCTGCTGGCCGCCTGCCGTCCGCACTGCCGCTTTGTTCTGGTCGGGGATGCCGACCAGCTGCCCAGCGTCGGGCCCGGCAACATTTTGAGCGAGATCCTGCAGGCCAACGTCCTGCCCACCGTGCGCCTGGACCATATCTTCCGCCAGGCGGAAAAGAGCCTGATCGTGCGCAACGCCCACCGCATCGTGGCCGGGCAGATGCCCCAAACGGGCGGGCGCGAGGATGATTTTTTCCTGCTGCCCTCTCTTGGCCTTGCCTGCCAGAAGCTCGTCTGCGACCTGGTCGCCGTGCGCTTGCCCAAAAGCTACGGCCTTGACCCCGTGCGGGATATCCAGGTCCTTTGCCCGAGCAAGCTCGGCCCCACCGGCAGCGTGGAGTTGAACCGCCGCTTACAGGACCTGCTCAACCCACCGGCCGCCGACAAGCCGCAGCTGGGTGGGGAGCAGGGCGGCCAAAACAGCAAAATATTGCGTTTGGGCGACAAGGTGATGCAGATCAAAAACGACTATGACATCACCTTTGAGCGCAGCGGCGCCGAGGCGGGCGTGGGCGCCTACAACGGCGACCTGGGCGTCATCACTGCCGTCGACACCGAGGCGCGCAGCGTCACGGTGCAGATGGACGACCGCCAATACCACTACACCGCCGACCAGCTGGATGAGCTGGAGCCGGCCTACGCCGTGACCGTGCACAAGAGCCAGGGCTCGGAGTTCCCGGCCGTGGTGCTGCCGGCGGCGGACGTGCCGGCGCGGCTTTGCTACCGCAATCTGCTTTATACCGGGGTGACGCGGGCCCGCCGCCTGTGCATCGTGGCCGGGAACGAGCGCATTGTGGAAAAGATGGTCCAGAACGTCCGCCAGAACCTGCGCTACAGCGGCCTGCGCTATCTGCTGGCCGAGGCCGCGGACCGGGACGGCGGGGCATGAACGCCGCCCGGCTGGCCGAGCGCGCGGCGGCACTGCTCTGGCCGCGCCGCTGCCCCTTCTGCGGGGCCGTGCTGGGCGCGGATGCGGCCCTTGCCGCGGTCTGCCCGGACTGCAGGGCGGAAGAGCAGCGCCTGCGGCACACGCCGCCGCGCCTGCCGGAAACGGAGCATACGTTCACCGCGCTGTCGGCGGCCTTTGGCGGCTACTACTATGCCGGCGCCGTGCGCCATGCCATCCTGCTCTGCAAGCAGTACGAGAACCCCTGGTACGCGCGGGAGTTGGCGGATCTGTTGGCGGTGCGGGTGTTCGGCGCCATGCCGGCCAAAATGCCGGGCGGGCGCCCCGGCTACCAAAACCTGACCGGTCTGCCGCTGTTTGACGTGCTGGCGCCGGTACCGCCGCGCCCGGGCGGCGTCATGGCGGACAGCCTGCCCTATCAGCTGGCAAAGCGGCTTGGGCAGGTACTGGCGCTGCCGCTTGACCCGGTGCTGGTCATGACCCGCGCCAACCGGGAGCAAAAGGGTCTTGACAGGGCGGAGCGCCTGCGCAATGTGCGCGGCGCGTATGCCGCCAGACCCGGCACCGACCTGACCGGCCGGCGCGTGCTGCTGGTGGACGATATCATCACCACCGGGGCCACGGTGTCGGTCTGCGCGCTGGCCCTGCAGCAGGCGGGCGCCGCGGACGTGGCGGCCCTCTGCCTGGCCGCCGACGAGGAATTGACGGTCGAAAAACGTACGGACGTAAAAACCTGACAGGAGCAGCAAAAGCCCATGAAACAGCAGGACATCGGTATCGACCTTGGTACCAGCTCCATCATCATCGCCACGCAGGCGCAGGGCGTCATCTTCACGCAGCCCAGCATCGGCGCGGTGGATACCCGCACCAACACCGTCATCGCGGTGGGGGAGCAAGCGCTGCGCATGGTGGGGCGCGTGCCCTCGTATATCGATATCATCCGCCCACTCAAGGACGGCATCATCCAGGACCACCGCATGACCAACGAGCTCATCATCCGCTACATGAGCGAGGTCTGCCCCTCGCGCCTGGTCAAGCCCCGGGTGGCGGTGTGTGTGCCGGCGGCCATCACCGGCGTTGAGGCCGATGCCGTGGTCGAGGCCGTGATGAGCGCCGGCGCCCGCAGCGTCTATCTGATCGACGAGCCGGTGGCGGCGGCGCTCGGCGCCGGGGTCGACACCGCCACACCGCGCGGGTGCATGGTCATCGACATCGGCGGCGGCTCCACCGACATCGCCGTCATCAGCATGGGCGGGCGGGTGCAGGCCGCCAGCCTGCCGGTGGCCGGCAACGCCTTTGACAATGCCATCGCCCAGTGGGTGCAGGAACGGTATGACCTTTCCGTCGGCCCGCTGACGGCCGAGGCGCTCAAAAAGCAGGTCGCCTGCTGCACCCGCAGTGAGTTCGAGGGCGTGATGGAGGTGCGCGGGCACAGCTGGCAGACCGACCTGCCGGCCCGGCAGTTGGTCTATACCCGCGACCTGTACGCCCCCGTGCAGGAGCTGGCGGCGCAGATCGCCGCCGCGGCCCACGGTGTGCTGGAGGCAACGCCACCGGAGCTCGCCGCCGACGTGGCCGAGACCGGCGTGCTGCTGACCGGCGGCGGCAGTATGCTGCGCGGCCTGGCCGCTTATCTGGCCGGGGAGCTCAAGGTGAACGTATCGCTGGCGCCCGACCCGATCAACTGTGTGGCCCGCGGCACGGCGGCGAGCCTGACCTTAGGCAAAGAGCTCTCGGCCGGCTTCAAGGATGCCACCCCCAAGGGCTGGCGCGGGACCTTTGCCGGCAGTACGCAGGACTTTATTTGAGAGGGGAAAGCATATGGAGATCACGGTGCGCGGCTATACGCCCGCCGACGAGGCCGCGATGATCGCTATCTGGAACCAGGTCGTTGAGGATGGCGTTGCTTTCCCGCAGGAAGAAACGCTTACCGCCGGGACCGGCAAGGATTTTTTTGCTGCCCAGACCCACTGCGGCGTGGCCGTGGATGCGGCGGGCGACGTTGTGGGGATGTACATCCTGCACCCCAACAACGTTGGGCGCTGCGGGCACATCGCCAACGCCAGCTATGCGGTGGACAGGCACCGCCGCTGCGAGCACATCGGCGAGAAATTGGTGCTAGACAGTCTTGCCGAGGCCAAGGCGCACGGCTTCGGCCTCGTGCAGTTCAATGCCGTGGTCGCCTCCAACCTCCATGCCCGGCACCTGTATGAACGGCTTGGCTTTGTGCAGCTCGGGACCGTTCCCAAGGGTTTCCGCTGCAAGGACGGCCATTTTGAGGACATCTGCCCCTACTATCATATGCTTTGAGGAGAATCGACCCTATGCCCGCATCCCGGACCAAACTGGAGAATGAATTTATCGCCCTGCGCGACCGTTATATCGAAAATTGCTTTGCCAAGCTCAACGATAAGCAGCGCGAGGCCGTGTTCGCCACCGAGGGCCCGCTGCTGATTTTGGCCGGCGCCGGCTCGGGCAAGACCACGGTGCTCGTCAACCGCATCGCCAATCTCATCCGCTTCGGCCGCGCCCACGGCAGCCGCGAGCTGGCCCGCCCGGCCACGGAGCAGGATCTTGCACAGCTGCGCACCTGCCTTATGTGCGCGCAGCCGCTGCCGCAGGAGCTGCAGGGGCTGCTGGCCGTGGCGCCGGTGCGCCCGTGGAACATCCTGGCCATCACCTTTACCAACAAGGCGGCCGGGGAGCTGAAGGAGCGCCTGAACGGGATGCTGGGGCAGACGATGGGCGGCGACGTGCAGGCGTCCACCTTCCATTCCGCCTGCGTGCGCATCCTGCGCCGGGACGCCGAGCGTATCGGCTGGCCCAAGAGCTTTACCATCTATGACGCCGACGACCAGCTGCGGGTGATGAAGCAGCTGTACAAGGACCTGCTCATCGACGACAAGTTCCTGCCGCCCAAATCGGCGATCGGGCAGATCAGCCGTTTCAAGGACCAGCTGCTCTCGCCGCAGGAGGTGGCGGCCCAGCCCGCCGCCAACACCAAGGCGGCGCTCGTGGCCAGGATCTATACCGCCTATGCGGACCGCCTGCACACGGCCGGCGCGATGGATTTTGACGACCTTATTTATCATACCGTGCGGATGCTGCAAACTGACGCCGAGGCGCGGGAATATTACCAAAACAAATTCCGCTATGTGCTGGTGGACGAGTACCAGGACACCAGCGTCGCCCAGTTCCATCTCGTGCGGCTGCTCGGCGGCGGGACCAACAACGTCTGTGTCGTCGGTGACGACGACCAGTCCATCTACCGCTTCCGCGGCGCCACCATCGAGAACATCCTGAATTTTGAGCAGGTGTTCAGCGGCGCGCGGGTCATCCGGCTGGAACAGAATTACCGTTCCACCTCCAATATTTTGGACGCTGCCAACAGCGTCATCAAAAACAACTGCGGCCGCAAGGGCAAAACGCTGTGGACGCGCAACGGCAGCGGCGCCAAGGTGCACCACTATACCGCCGCCAGTGAGCAGGACGAGGCCAGCCACATCGCCGAGGTCATCGGCGCGCACCTGAAAACCGGCGCGCACCTGCGCGACCATGCCGTGCTCTACCGCATGAACGCGCAGTCCGGCCCCATCGAAACCTATTTCGCCCGCGCCGGCATCCCGTACCGCATCATCGGCGGGCAGCGCTTCTTTGACCGCAAGGAGGTCAAGGACATCAACAGCTATCTGGCCGTCATCGCCAACCCGCGCGACGATGTCCGCCTGCGCCGCATCATCAATGAACCGGCGCGCAAGATCGGCGGCACGACGGTGGACAAGGTGGCCGAGCTGGCGGTCCAAAACGGCGTGCCGATGCTGGACATCATCGCTCATGCGGCGCAGTACCCGGACCTGGGCCGCGCCGCCCCGGCGCTGGGCAAATTCCACGCCATGTACCGCGAGCTGTGCGCCTTGGTTGGGACCGAGCCACTCGAACGCTTCGTGGCCGACGTCATCGAGAAGACCGGCTATGAGGAGATGCTCAAGGCGCAGGGCGAGGAGGGGGAGACGAGGCTGGAAAACCTCGGCCAGCTCATCAACTCGGTCAAGGAATATGCCGACCAGAACGGTGACGAGGCGACGCTGTCCGGCTTTTTGGAGCAGGTGGCCCTCATCGCGGACATCGACAGCTATGACGAAAATTCCGACAACGTCACGCTGATGACGATGCACTCCGCCAAGGGGCTGGAATTCCCGTATGTGTTCATCGTCGGCATGGAGGAGGGCGTTTTCCCGGGCGAGCTCTCCCGCTACAACGAGGAGGACATGGAGGAGGAACGCCGCCTTTGCTACGTCGGCATCACACGCGCCAAAAAAGAGCTGTATCTGTCCTCGGCGCGTATGCGGATGATCTTCGGCCAGACGCGCCGCAACCCGCCCTCCTGCTTTTTGGAGGAGATCGACCCCGACCTCGTCGAGGCGACCGAGAGCCCGGAGCTTGGCTTTGGCGGCTTCGGCGGCGGGTACGGCGCCTACAGCCCGGCCGTGCCCGGCGGGCACAGCGGCTATTCCGGGTATTCGGGCGCCGGCCGCGGGTACCTGAACGGCGAGTACAACCGCGGCTGGAGCGTCGGGCGCAGCGGCTTTGCCTCCGGCGGGCACGAAAGCCCGCGCGCCGACGGCGGCCGCCGCGCGCCGGGGCCGCGCTACATGGGTCACGGCCCGGCCGTGCCGGCCGGCGCCGGGGCAGGGGGCGGCAGCACGACGCTGGCCGCCATGCAGGCCCGAACGGCGCCCAAAAAGAAGGTCGGGACCTTTGCCCCCGGCGACGTCGTCGAGCACAAGGTGTTTGGCCGCGGCGTGGTGTTGGCGGCCACCCCCATCGCCGGGGACTGCATCGTCGAGATACGGTTCGACAAGGTCGGCGTCAAAAAAACCATGGCCAACTACGCGCCGCTGACAAAAATCGAGGAGTAAGCTCGTCTATACAAGGAGGGGAGACCCCATGCTCGTCAAGCTCATCGCCCACACCAACGACCCCGAGAGGACCATCGCGGCGGCGGCCAAGCTCTGCTATTCCGACGCCCACATCGAGACGCTGCTCGACGGCCTGACGCCGGAAAAGACCGCCGCGTTCCTGCAAACGCTGTCGGACCTCGGGCACGCCTCGCCCATTGAGCACGCCAGCTTCACCTTTGGCGTCGAGGGCGTCTCGCGCACGTTCCTCGCGCAGGTCACGCGGCACCGCATCGCCTCCTTCAGCGTGCAGAGCCAGCGCTATGTGCGCCTCGAAGATTTCCGCTATGTCATCCCGCCCGAGGTCGCGGCCATCCCGGTGGCCAAGGCCCGATTCATCGCGGCGATGGATGCCGACGCGGCCAAATATCTCGAGCTCGTCAAAGCACTGGAGGAGGCCCACACACAGCGCCTGCTGGCCGCCGGCATGGAGGAGAAGGCCGCCCGCCGCGCCGCCGGCAAGCAGGCCAACGAGGACGCGCGCTTCGTGCTGCCCAACGCCTGCGAGACCAAGATGGTGCTGACGATGAACTGCCGCAGCCTGCTCAACTTTTTCAACCTGCGCTGCTGTGAGCGCGCCCAGTGGGAGATACGCGCCGTCGCCGACGAGATGCTGCGCCTGGTGCTGCCGCTGGCCCCGCACATTTTCGCCGCCGCCGGGCCTCGCTGCCTGACCGGCCCCTGCCCGGAGGGCAAGATGTGCTGCGGCCGGCAAAAGGCCGTGCGCGACAAATACGCCAAGCTGAAAGAAGAGGCCTTGCAAAATGGGTAAGCTCATCATTCTGGAGGGGCTGGACGGTTCCGGCAAGGGCACCCAGGCGGCGCTGCTGGCCGACGCACTGGCCGCGCAGGGCCGTAAGCTGCGCAAGATCACCTTCCCCAACTATGCCAGTGATTCCTCGGCGCTGGTCAAGATGTACCTGGCCGGGCAGTTCGGCCAAAGGCCGGACGATGTGAACGGCTACGCGGCCAGCGCCTTTTATGCCGTGGACCGCTACGCCGGCTACAAATCGGATTGGGGCGCGTTTTACGAGGCCGGCGGCCTGCTCATTGCCGACCGCTACACCACCTCCAACGCCGTGCACCAGTGCGCCAAGTGCCAGCGCGCGCAGTGGGACGACTTTTTGCGGTGGCTGTTTGACTTTGAGTACCAAAAGCTCGGCCTGCCGGCGCCGGACGCCGTGCTTTATCTGGCCGTGGACCCGGAGGTCTCGCAGCGGCTGATGAGTGGGCGTTACCATGGCGACGAGAGCAAAAAGGACATCCAGGAGCGCGATACCGAGTACCTGGCCCGCGCCCGCGCGGCAGCGGAATACTGCGCGGCAGCTCTGGGGTGGCGGCGCGTGGAGTGCACGGCAGAGCAAAACGGCAAAAAAAGTATGCGCTCACAGCAGGATATCCACCTGGAAATACTTGCACAACTGGCGGATATCCTGTAAAATCATAGGGTACGGCATTTTGCCGCGGGAAGGAAAAGCCCATGCTGCGCAAGGCGACCGAACAGGATATCCGCCCCCTGGCCGCGCTGCGCGCCGAGGCCTTTGGCGAGACGCCGGCCGCGGCCGAGACTTGGCTGCGGGAGGTCGCCGGCCTTGACAACCTGCTGCTGGTGGAGCAGGGCACAGCACCCGCAGCGCCGGCAGCCGCCTTGGCCCTTGTCCCGGTGCGCGGCGCCGCCCGCCGCGGCTTCTGGCTGGCGATGGCCGTCACCGCGCCGTCCCGGCGCGGGCAGGGCCTGATGGGCCGCCTGCTGCGGGACGTGCTGCGCGCCTGCAGGGCCGGCGGCTATGCCTTTGCGGCGGCCGCCCCGCCTGACGAGCGGGCCCGCGCCTTTTTGCGCCGCTGCGGCTTTGCCGATGCCTTTGGCCTGCGTCTGGTGGAAAAGAACATCCCCCAAAATCTGTTCGCCCGCGCCGATTTTGACACCATGACCGTGCGCGAGCTGCTGGCCTGCCGTGAGCACTGCCAGCCGCGCAGCATCCTGCTGCCGGAGCAAACGATGGCCGGGCTCATCACACGGCTGTACCGGCACGGTGCCACCGTGGCGAGCACGCAGCAGGGCTACGGGATATACTATACAGCGAACGGATGCCTGTATTTCCCGGAGCTGGAGGCCGAGAGCGACCGCGCCGCCGACACGCTGCTGCAGGCTGTGCGGGAGCGCACCGGGCGCACGCGCGCCAAGATCCTGCTCAGCGAGGCGCAGCCCTTGTATATGGGCCTTGGCAAGCGGCGGCCCTACGGCATGGTCTGTACCCTGCAGCCGCCGCTGCCCGTGCATGAGATGGACCTGCGTGTCTATTGACCGCGATACGACAAAATACAGAGGACAACAAAACGATGCCCGCGGCCGGCTGCCGGGGCAAAGGAGTGGATGGTTATGAGAACGAACCGCCGGAGGGATGACTACGACCCGCGCCGCGATGCGCACCGCACCCATGCGGCGCCGCCGTCGGGGCGCCGCATGGCCTATGACTATGCGCAGGAAGACGACTATGACGACGATGAGGATGACGATTACCCCGACCACCGCCCGCTGTGGCACTGGATCCTGGGCATCCTGATCGTGGTCGGTTGCGCCGCCGGCATCGCCTGGGGCCTGCAGCAGGCGCTGGGGCTCTATGCCGAGGTGGACGGTTCCAGCTCGCTGGGTGACCCGGTCGAGGTGTTCATCGAGTACGGCACCGAGACCCCGGACATCGCCAAACAGCTGATGGACGCCGGCATCATCGAGCATGACTGGCTGTTCAACTACTACGCCCGCTACAGCGGCAAGGGCGCCAACCTGCAATACGGCAACTTTACCGTGCAGAAGGGGATGTCGTACAATGACCTGCTGGCTGCGCTGTCGGTGCAGCAGGTCCACCGCGAGACCATCACCCTGACCTTCCCCGAGGGCACGACCGCCGTCGGCATCGCCCAGATTTTGGCTGAGAATGACCTGTGTGAGGTGGATAAGTTCCTGGCCTGCGCCAACGGTGAGGACGGCTCGACCTGGAGCGAGTACAGCTTCTGGGACAAGATCCCCGACACCCCCGGCCGCCTGATGAAGTGCGAGGGCTATCTCTTCCCCGACACCTACGAGTTCTACGTCGGCGAGAGCGTCAACTACTATGTCGACGTCTTCTACAAGGAGTTTGAAAAGCGCACCCAGTGGCTGCTCGAGGACATCGAGGCCAAGGGCACGACGCTGAACGACGTGGTCATCCTGGCCAGCTTTATCCAGGAGGAGGGCGGCATCGCCGAGGAGGACGCCAAGATCTCTGCCTGCTTCCACAACCGTCTTGAGATCGAGAATCCCGAGCTGCGCCCCTACTGCCTGCAGTCCAACACCTGCTGCAACATCATGCAGGACACCGAGAACAACTATCTGTGGAACTCGCCCACGGCCTACTACTATGGCTGGCCGCAGCAGGGGTATATCCCGCAGGACGTGCTGGACGCCTACGACACCTACAACAACGCCGGCCTGCCCGCCGGGCCCATCTCCAGCCCCGGCTACGACGCGATGGAGGCCGCCCTCAACCCCGACGAGAGCTTCATGCAGCCGGGCCAGGAATACTTCTTCTTCGTCACCGGCCACCCGGACAGCGACGTTGCCGGCCAGTATTTCTACGCCCAGACCTATGCCCAGCATCTGCAGAACACCGCCCGCTGCGGCTGGGCCGTGGAGTAAGCCCTGACTTCATGACCGCAAAAGCTTGCGCGGGGGCGCCGACAGGCGCCCCCGCGCTGCACAAAAAGGAGCCCTGCCATGCTGTACCCGCCCGAGCTCTTGAGCCCTGCCGGCGATTTGACGACCCTCAAGTATGCCGTGCTCTTCGGCGCCGATGCCGTGTACTGTGCTTTACCTAAATTCGGTATGCGGGCAGCGCCGGTCAACCTTACGCCCGAGGAGCTGGCCGAGGGCTGCGTGTTTGCCCATGCCCGCGGCAAAAAGGTGTACCTGACGCTCAACACGCTGCCCACCAACGACGAGCTGGCCGAGCTGCCCAAGGCCATGGAGGAGGCCGCGCAGGCCGGGGTGGATGCCTTTATCATCGCCGACCTCGGCGTGCTGGCGCTGGCCAAAAAGCATACGCCGGACATGGAGGTGCACTTCTCCACCCAGGCCGGCATCACCAACTACGCCGCCGCTGCCGCCGCGTATGAGATGGGCGTCAAGCGGGTGGTGCTGGCGCGCGAGCTGAGCCTGGTCGAGATCGCCAAGATACGCGATCGCTGCCCGCCGCAGCTGGAGCTGGAGGCCTTTGTGCACGGCGCCATGTGCATGAGCGTGTCCGGCCGGTGCCTGCTTTCGAGCTATATGACCGGGCGCAGCGGCAACCGCGGCGAGTGCGCCCAGCCCTGCCGCTGGAAGTACCAGCTGCTCGAAGAAAAGCGCCCCGGCCAGTATATGGAGATCGGCGAGGACGAGGGCGGCAGCTATATCCTCAACGCCAACGACCTGTGCACAGCGCCCTTTATCGACCTGCTCTGCCAGGCCGGCATCGACAGCCTGAAGATCGAGGGCCGCGCCAAGACCTTTTACTATGTCGCCTCGGTCACCAGCGCCTACCGCCGTGCGCTGGACGCCTATCTGCAGGACCCGGCGGCCGAGGAATTCACCCTGCCGGACGAGGTGCTGGCCGAGCTCAACAAAACGAGCCACCGCCACTATTCGCCGGGCTTCTATTTCGGCCGCGAGCAGGCCCTGCAGACGCCCAGCCACAGCTATGTGCGGGAATGGGAGTTCCTGGGCACCGTCGACCGCTGGCACCACGGCCAGGCCGACTGCACCCAGCGCAGCAAATTCACGCTGGGCGATACCATCGAGGCGCTGCAGCCCGACGGCAGCGTGGTGGAGTGGAAGCCGGACTGGATCACCGACGAAACGGGGCAGCGCATCGACGCGACGCCCCACCCCATGATGAAATACACCATCCCGTGCCCGCAGGAGCTCATGCCCTGCAGCCTGCTGCGGATGCGCAAGCATATCGACGGATAACAATGCTGACCGCCCGGACATCTACCGTCCGGGCGGTCAGTCTGTCTGCCAGAAATCCTGCAATTTTTGCTGTAAAGCGTCAATGCTTGTCACTGACTGCAGGTGACTCCAGTGCGGCGGCATCAGAGCGCGGTAGGCGGGTGCTGAAAAGCGGTCATCGAGCAGCAGCACGGCGCCGCGGTCCTGCGGCGTGCGGATGAGCCGCCCCGCCGCCTGCAGCACCTTGTTCATGCCGGGGTAGCGGTAGGCGTAGTCAAAGCCGGCGCCGCGGGTGGCTTCAAAATAGGTCCGCAGCTGCTCCTGGCGGGCGTTCACCTGCGGCAGGCCGGGCCCGACGACAGCCACGCCGATGAGCCGTTCGCCCGCCAGATCCACGCCCTCGCCGAACACGCCGCCCAGCACCGCAAAGCCCAGCAGCGTGCCCTGCGGCTGCGGCGCGAAATGGGCCAGGAATGCTGCCCGGCCAGCCTCGTCGAGACCGCTTTCCTGCTTGAGCGTCGGGAGATCCGGGTACAGCGCGGTGAACCGCTGCCAGATGTCCTCGAGATAGCGGTAGCTGGGGAAGAAGGCCAGATAATTGCCGGGGCGTGCCGACGCCAGCGCCGCCAGATACCCGGCCACGCGGTCGGCGCTCTGCGCCCGGTCCTTATAGCGCGTGCTCACGTCACAGGCACAGAACAGGCCGAGGTTTTGCGGCGGGAAAGGGCTGCGCAGCGCCACGGCCGCCGCCTGCGGCACGCCGCAGATGTCTTTGTAGTAACCGGCCGGGCCCAAGGTAGCGCTGTAGAGCACCGCTGCCCGCCCGCGGGCAAAGTCCGCCGCCAGAAAGGCCGAGGGGTCGAGGCAGAGCTGGGTCAGGCAGACCTCGCGGCCGTAAACGGCGGCCTGCAGCGTGTAGTGCTCGTCAAATCCGTCCGCCACGCGCAGCCATTCCCGGACATCGAAATACAATTGCAGCAGAATGGCATGGGCCTCGTCCGGGACACGGTGCTCCTCGAGCCATTGCTGCAGCGGCTCGCACAGGCGCTGCAAGGCGGTATCGAACACTTCGTCCCGCTGCGGCCGGAACAGCACACGGCCAAAACGGTCATCGCCGGCTCCCTCCGCACAGCGGTGCCGCCATTCGAGAAAGCAGTCGTTGACCCGCCCCAGCGCCCTGTGCAGGCGGCTCTTGCCCTTGCCAAGGCATTTTTTCGCCGCCGCAAAATCACCCTTGCGCAGGCTGGCGCTGTGCATATCCCGTGCGCGCTCGGGCAGGTTGTGCGCCTCGTCGACCAAAAACAGATAGTCGCCCCTGCGCTCAAAAAAACGCTGCAGGCGCACCACAGGGTCAAACAGGTAGTTGTAGTCCCCGATGATGACGTCGCTCCACAGGCTCAGCTCCAGTCCCAGCTCAAACGGGCAGACGGTATACTGCTCCGCCACCGCGCGCAGCGCCGCAGCGGTGAGGGCCGGCGTGTCCAGCGCCGCCCACAGAGCCGGGCGCAGGCGGTCATAGTAGCCGTTGGCATAGGGGCAGCCGTCGGGGCTGCATTCACTGCCCGCGCAGGGGCATATCTTTTCCTTGGCGGTCAGGCTCAGGCTGCGCAGGCGCAGGTCCGGCGCGCTGCCCCGCAGCAGGGCCAGCGCGTCCTCGGCGGCGGCGCGGGTGGTGCCGCGGGCCGTCAGGTAGAACACCGGCCCGGCCACGCCCGCGCCCAGCGCTTTGAGCGCCGGGAACAGCACGCTCATCGTCTTGCCGATGCCGGTCGGCGCCTGGCAGAGCAGCTGCCCGCCCTGCATGCAGGTTTCGTATACCTTGGCCGCCATCGCCCGCTGCCCGGGGCGGTAGGCATCAAACGGAAAGGTGAGCGCCGCCAGGCTGGCGCTGCGCGCCGCACGCTCCGCCGCCGCCCGTTTGGCCCAGGGGGCGTACTCGGTCAGCAGGCCGGTCAAAAACGCGCGCAGGTCCGCGGCCGTACAGTCGCGGGTAAAGGTATAGAGCTGTTCCTCATCGGTCTGGTAGTAGCACAGCTGCACGCGCACGGCGGCAAGGCCCTGCTGTTCGGCGTAGATGGCGGCATACAGCTGCCCCTGCCCCCAGTGCTCCGGCGCATGGTCGGCGGTGATGTGCTCCGGGGGCAGGGTGGTGGTCTTGATCTCGTCGATGACCGTCACGCCGTCGGCGGCGGTAAAAATGCCGTCGGCCCGGCCCTCGACCGTGTACTCCACGCCGGCGCAGACCAGGGTCTCCCGCAGGGCGACCTCGGCCTGGTAGTCGGCATATTCTCGTTTGGCTTGCTTTTGCAAAAGGCGGTGCAGGCGCGCGCCCTCGTTGGCGCGGTCAAAGCCGCCGAAGCGGTCGTCGATGCTGCCGCCGCGCAGCAAAAATTCCGCCAGCTGCCGCACCGGCAGGGTCACGGCCGGCAGCGTTTCCGGCTTTGGCGGCATCGGCGGTCACTTCCTTTCAGGCAAACAGCTGCCTTTCCAGCGCCAAACGGATCGCCTCGACGGAGGCAAAGTCGGCGGCAGCGATGTAGTATTTTTCCAGCTCGTCGTGCACGGCCTTGGCGCGGCGCTGCAGGGCGGCGGTGCGGGTCAGCAGCGCGTCGGCGGTGCGGCGCTGTGCGTTCAGCTCCCTGCGCAGCGCCCGCATTGCCTCGGGGTCCAGAAAACGTCGCATATGCAGGTTTTTCTGCCCGGCGAAGGTCATCGGGTGCCAGGGGTTCGAGGTCACAAAGGCCAGGCGCAGTTCAGGGAGGATCACGTGGTCGAGCCGGGTCTGGTCGCTCGCACAGTGGCACAGGATGGCCGCATAGCCGTTGGCACGCGCGTGCGCGGCCAGGATGTCCAACAGGGGGGCCGCCACACCGCAGGGGTCCTGCAGGGCGTAGACGGTATCGGCCAGCGAGAGCACCGTATCGCGGTAGACGACAAGGCCCTGCGGCGTCGGGGCGCTGAGCAGGCGGTGTTCCCGGGTGCCGGGCACGGCGCCGCGGCGGACGGGCATAGTTTTGGCAGCCAGGCGGCGGGCAAAGCGACGCAGCTTTTCGGCGTCCAGCGCCTGCGCCGCCAGGGCCCGGCGCTGGGTCAGCACACCGCAGGCAAGGGCAAACTGTGCGCCCGCCTGCTGCAGCAGAGAGGCGTTGCGCTTGCCGGCTGTCAGTACGGCCGCACGGTTGGCGGCGAGGGAACCGTTGTCGAGCGTATCATACAGGCTGACGATGCGCTCGGCGGCGCCGGGATACTTGCAGTCCAGCGTGTGGGGCGCGGTGGCATCAAGGAACAGCGCCCCAATGTCGGTGAACAGCACGCCGTCCAGGCTGTCCGGGTCGCTGGAGCAATGGATGCGCTCGATGCGGTGCGCACCGCGTGCGGCCGGACGGGCGGCATCGACCACAGCCAGCCGGCGCATGAAAGTCGATTTGCCGCATCCCGGCCCGGCCTTGATGAGCCAGGCGGTCACGGCCGGGTCGGCGGCGGCCTCCCGGAACCAGCCGGTAAAGCCGGAAGGGGAGAGCGCCCCCAAAAAGAAATCAACGGTGGGCTTACAGTACATGGCACAGCCTCCTTTACTTCTGGGCAGACTGCGCCATGCTATGTTTTGGGCGGCCAAAATGCCACCACGGTTATGATCGATCAGCCCTCGCCGGGGGCGTAGGTGTGAAGGCATACCTCGTGGATCTTATCACGCAGGGCGGCGAAATCGGCAAAGGCCAGCGGTTTGTTGTTGGGGTTGCGCAGCAAAGCCGCCGGGTGCAGCGTGGCCATGAACAGCGTGCCCTGCTTCTCAAAAAACTGGCCGTGCTGCTTCATGATGGGGAATTTAGGGTCGATGAGCTGCTGCGCGGCGATGCGCCCCAGGCAGACGACGATCTTCGGCTTGAGCAGGCGGAACTGCTGGCGCAGCCAGGGCAGGCAGGCCGCCGATTCCTCCGGCAGGGGATCACGGTTCTCGGGCGGGCGGCACTTGACGATGTTGGCAATAAAAACGTTTTTGCCGCGGTCCAGGTCGATGGCGGCCAGATAATGGTCCAGCAGCTGGCCGCTGCGCCCCACAAAGGGCAGGCCCTGCTCGTCCTCATTGGCGCCGGGGCCCTCGCCGACGAACAGCACCTCAGCGTCCGGAACGCCCTGCCCGAACACGACGTTTTTGCGCGTCTCGCACAGGCTGCACCTGGTGCAGGTCAGACATTCCTGCCGAAGGGTCTCAAAATCCATGGTACGCACCTCGCTTTGCAATGAATATTTACTTATACAAGCGGAAAGCCGGCCCATACTGCATATACTAAAGCAGAACGGGGGTCTGTGGGGGATGGAAACCAACCTTTTGCTGCGCTGCGTCTGCCTGGGCATCGGCATGGTGTCGGGCTGCCTGCTCCCGGGCGTGCTGGCGCGCCGGGCGCTGCCGAAATATGAGGATCTGGCCGCCGCAGCGGGCGAGAGCTTTGCCGTGCTGCTGGCAGGCCTTGTGTGCGGGGTATGCTGGCCGTTTGCCGCACAAAAGACCGTCTATTACGGTGCTTTCGGCGCCGCGGCGGGGGCGGCGTTCCCCTTGAACGGCAGGCCGCGGCATAATACCGGGCTGGCCGCGCTCTGTGTGTGGCTCTGTCTCAGCCTGCCCGTGACCGGGGCGCTGTGCTGCGTGGCAGGCTGGGCGCTGGGGCTTTTGCTGCGGCGCCTGCCGCTGGGGCTGGCGCTGGCGCCGGTGTTCGCCGTGCCGATCGCCGTCATCCAGTATGACACCGAGTGCGCCGTCATCACGGCGGTGGGGGCGGTGCTGGCGCTGGCCGGGCGCATCCCGCCGGTGCGCCGGCGGCTGTATCACCTGCCGTAACCATCATACCATGCGGCGGGCCGGATTGCAAAACAAATCTGCCGATAAACGCAAAAGTCCAGCCCTTACGGACTGGACTTTTGTGTTGGTGGAGATTTGGGGAGCTTGTGCGAACCCTTGCCCATCTAAAAATTCTTCTGCATCCGCTATTTTTTCAAGCGGCACCGTTATGGTGCTGTTCTTCCCGCTGAAAGAAAAGACGATTTTGAGTTTTCCGTCATCGTAGAGATAGACCGCGATCAGGAACGTGTCGAACAATTTTGCCTGATACTTTTTGTCCTTGACGTTGCCGTCGCGGAACAGTCGAAGGCCGGCGATGATATCCTCACGCGGCGTGTCCACGATTTCGCCCTCGGTCAGCGTGATTTTGACGGTGAGGTCTGCCCGCTGCTGCTCAAGCTCTTGCAGCCTATCTCTGGTGGTTTCCGTGTAGATGCCCTTCTCGATAGCCCCCATGATATTCTTGATAGACCTCTGCACGTCGGCAAGCTGGGAGCGGAGCAGCTTTAACTTGGAATCCGGCCGGTGTTCCTTGTTGTAGGCGACGGTACTGTCCGCGATCCACTCTATCATGTCATCCTGCAGCGCGTAGGTCTTGACGGCCTTGGCGACGGTTTCCTCTATGACCTCGCGCCGGACGTTCGTCTTCCGGCAATCGCCGCCCGTGCGCTTTGTCTGGCACACATAGTAGTGATGGAGCTTGCCGCTCTTGCCGGTGCCGCTCATGCCGACCATGGGGGCCTTGCAGTGGCCGCAGAACAGTTTCCCGGTCAAGAGGTAGTCGCCGTATATTCGGTGCCGACCGTTCTGAGGATTCCCTTTCGTGTGTATCACCTCCTGGACTTTATAAAAAAGCTCGTCGCTTACGATGCGCGGCATACCGCCCTCAATGCGGATGTCGCTGTAGATATAGATGCCGCGGTACCGCTCGTTGCTCACGATCCGGTGGAAACTGCCCTTATTCCACTCCCCGCCGAGCCGCGTTTTGATTCCGCGGGCATTGAGCTCGTTGGCGATATCGACGTACGGAACGCCGCAGGCCACCTGGGTGTAAATCTGCCGGACGACCTCGGCGCGCGGCTCGTCGATCTCTATGACCTGGCCCTTGCCGCTCTTGTACCCGTATGGCAACGAGCAAGCGACCAGCCCCTGCTTTGCATTGTCACGCAGACCGCGGCGGATATCCTCGGCCATGGCCTCGGAGTAGAACTGGTTGACGTTCATCATCGACCGGGCCGCGAACCGGCCGGCGGCGGTGTCGTCGAAATCTTCCTCGACGTAGATGACGCGGACGCCGAGATCCTGCAGCCGGGCCTCATTGACAAGGGCCTCGAGCATGTTGCGGCCGATGCGGTTTGACTTCCAGGAAACAACGTACTTGAACCGGCCCTTTGTGGCGTCGCGCATCATCTTCTGGAAAGAGGGCCGGTTATCGTTGCGGCCGGTCAAGGCGCGGTCCGCGTAGATCTCCCGGATGCGGATGTTCAAAGACGCCGCCAGCTTTTTGGCGTCGTCGACCTGCTGCTCTATGCTGCGGTCCTTTTGGTTGTGCGAGCTGTACCGGGCATAGATGACGCCATCGGCCGCGACTGCCAGCTTCTTGCCGCGCTTTGGTTTTTCCGGCGCTTTCGCCTTGGCCAACGGTGCCACCCCCTTCCATTCTTGCAATTTAAGTGTTGATTTTTTTCATTACAATTTTCATTATTTCCGCAAAAATGAAGATTTCGCCCTTTTTACTTTCGTTTTCCCTCTACTTCTCAAGTAAAGTCTTAGCTTTTTTTCTTTAGTTGTTAGCTTTCTCTTACAGATAAAAGCGAGAGTGTATACAAGCTATAACATACAGAACAGTTACAGATACAGACGCGCGCGCGCGAATGGTATCGATGGGGTATCACACCGCGCATGATACCCCTAGCATACGGTACCCATACCGTATCGATGGGGTATCATTCATCCGCGCTCATGGCGGCAAAATACATGTGCTTGCACGGTAAGCCACGGTGCAGGAAGTCGCCGCAGCTACATCCGCTGTTGTCGACGGTATACTGCTTGCCGCTCTCGCCGGCCACGATGGCGGTGCCGGTCTTTTTGTCAAAACTGACCAAGCGCATCGTCTTTGACTGCGCGGCCCGCTCCATGCGCTCATACTGGCCGTCGGCCATGTGTACCGACCTATCCCACGCAGACCACCCGACCTTCTGGAAGTCGCGGCATATCATGTCGAGTATCTTTTGCCGGTTCTGCTGGATCTCACGCTCGGCCGCCCGCTCGGGGCTCGAGTTCTTCCCTAGTATATAAAAGACAAAGCAGAGCGCGGCCACGGCCGCGATGCCGAACACCCATAACATAGACACACCCTCGCAATTTGTCGAAAGTTATTAAATCACGTTTGACTGCAAAATCCGCGGCCTCTTGCTATACTGGGCTTTGACACTTGCCCCGCAGAAAGGAGAATCGTCCGTGGAAGAATTGCAAACGCTTGTCTGTATGGCAAAGACCTTGCCAGAAGACGAGCAATCCGACTTCATCAGCTTTCTTCGGTTTTGTGCTGAGCGCTTAAATAAAGGCGAGCCAGTTCAACTAATTTGGCGCGATTTTCAGGCGACAGTGCGCGCACAATCTCGATAAGCTCACGGACCCCGGCATCAGTTTCGGTGCCGGGGATTTCTTTGTCTTCAGTCCAGCCCATCAGGTAGGCTGGCGTAGTCTGCAACGCCGTAGCCAGCGGCTCGATGACCGAAATGTGGAAGTTTTCTATCTCCGCGCTCTCGTACCTGTAAACTGTGGCCCTATTCTTGCCCAGCCGGGCGGCGAGTTCGTCGACGGAAAACCCTAATTCTACCCTTCTATCGTGAATTCTGCTGCCGATTGTTGACATAAAAGCACCACCTTTTAGTGATTGCATTGTACCACGGTTTTCGCATATTTGCAACAACAAAAGGCGAAAATGATAAAATTTTTCGCGTAAAATGCAAAAATAGGTGTTGACAAGCCCCGCGGAGTGTGTTATTTTGTGAATGTCGCACCGACGCGACAACGGAAAGGAGGTGATTGTCAATGGCACAGATGAACACCAACAAGTTAAAAGCCAAGCTCGTGGAAAGAGGAATCAACGTCGCGAACCTCGCCGAGTCGATAGGAATTGATAAAGCAACACTTTATCGTAAAATGCGCCACGGCGGCGAAAGTATGTCTATCAGGGACGCGAATGCCATCGTTTCGGCTTTGCGCCTCACCCCGGACGAAGCTGCGTCGATTTTTTTTGCCGAGGATGTCGCGTAGACGCGACAGAAAGAGGTGTGAAATGATTTACAGGTCTAGGAACGCTTTAGAGAATGCCGAGTTATCCGATGCGCTCGAGAACGTAAAGCGTCACGATTTCAACGGCACCGTTATCCGCTCGGTTTACATGTGCGGCCAAACGTGGGTAGTGTTCAGCGACGTGTGCAAGGCTCTTGGGTATAAAAACCCGAGCAGCGAACACAAGCGCGTAAGCGACGACCAGAAGCGCCACATCGATATCGGTCTCAAAAATGCCTTGGCGGTATGCGTCAACCTTGACGGCCTGAAACGGTACGCAGCTCTTTCCAGCAAGCCGGTGGCCGTTGAGTTCCAGCGCTGGACCGCCGAGGAATTTAGAAAGGGGGCTTGCCGCCCATGAACGCCCGATCCGCTGCGATGGCCGATACCGTACATATCGACCCCTCGCTGATACCAAACGCCGCCCGCGATGCTCTGGCCGCTGCGACAGCGGACCTCATTCAAGGAATTCTGAACCAGCCGGGCGGCCGCGAGGCTTTGGACGCCGAGCGCAGATTGTACGAAGCCGAAAGGAGCAAAGCATGAAAAAAGTTGTCGTCGCCACCCCGGCGGTCAAAGAGCGCATCGTGCGCACCGCCATTCTTATGTTCGCCGATCTCTGCCAGGCAGCCGGTCTGCTTGCCGTCGTCGGCGCCGCCCTCTGCACGGGGACGTGGTTCTGGAGCCTTGTCGACGTCGGCAACCCGACGCTCTGGGTGCTCGTCCCGGTCGTGCTGTTTCTGCTGATCTGCGGCCCGGCCGCCCTGCTGGCCGGCCTGCTGCTCAAGGGACAGTACATAACGCTGCCCGCGGTAAGGAGTGATCGCCGTGAGTGAGCTGAGCAATCTGCGCATCCACAGCGGCGCCGCCGCCAAGGACATGGTCGCCGTCGTCCAGCGCATCTACCCCAAGTTTGACAAGACCATGCTGAGCAAGTGCGAACACGAGGACGACTACGGCGCCACCCTTCCCCGCGCGGCCATGAATGCGCTCTATGGTGCGTTCGCACCTGACCCCGAAACCAGAAAGGCCATCAAGGGCCGCAAGGCCGATCTGCACCGCAAGACAAACCGCCTGTATGCCCGCCTGGATGACGATACCTACACCATGCTGCAAAAGGCCATGCGCGAAGATGGGTACGCATCCGTACAGGACTGGGTCACCGCCATGGTGAGCGCCTACATCCGAGCGAGGGGAGGTGTTTCGATATGATGAACC
>CANRLV010000006.1 GCA_947631565.1 uncultured Gemmiger sp.
CGGCAAGGAGGTCCATGTCTTCAACTTCAACCTCACGGTCGCCGCCCGGCTGCTGCCGCTGGCGCTGCTGGGCATCGTGGCCGTGACCGGCATGAGCTTTTACCTGCAGTCCATCAACGGGCTGGCCTCCATCGCCTACGAGTCCCGGCAGGCCATCAACGAGATCAGCAACAAGCTGGCCAACAACACCGCCGACGCCGAGGCCATCAACACCGAATACAAGGATATGTTCCTGACCAAGTGCCGGCAGATCGCCGGCATCATCGAGGAGAACCCCTCGTATGTGTTCCGCTATGACCCCGAGGCCGACAACGTCCACGCCCACCCGCTGACGCGCGATGCCGGCGGCGCCGCTGTGTCCGGCCTGGACGAGTACGGCAACGTCTGCTACTCCACCAGCCGCCATGTGTTTTTGAGCCGCCTGTGCGAGCTCAACGCCATCGAGAACATCTCGGTGTTCGACGAGCAGGGCCGCATCATGGCCACCAACGGCGACGACTGGTACTTTGTGCTCTCACAGGACCCCGCCGACCAGTCCTATCCCTATTGGGAGATTTTGGCCGAGCACCGCGATATCCTGGCCCAGGACCTCAGCGAAAACGATGCCGGCGAGCAGAGCCAGTACATCGGCAGCGCGTTCTACTACTACACTGTACAAAATGAGGACGGCAGCACCGGCTATGTGTCCCGCAGCGACTACGAGGCCCAGCTGGCCGGCACCTGGCAGGGCCCCGCCATCACCAAGCACCGCGGCGTGGTGCAGATCAACATCGCGCCCGAGCGCCTGCGCACCGTGATGGAGACCGCCACCCTGACCTATGTGGCGGACAAGACCACCATCCACGGCACCGGGCACACCGTCATCCTGGACAACAGCGACGCGCACACCTGTGTGTATTCCTGGCGCCCGGCCGACATCGGCAAGACCGCCGCCGCCATGGGCTACAGTCCGGGTGCCTTCAATGCCAACGGCGAGATGTACAACGGCTTTGAGACGGTGAACGGCGAACGGTATTTCCAGACCTTCAAGCTCGTCGACACCCATGACTGCTACATCGGCACCGCCGTGCCGCTGACCACCGTCTTCGCCACGCGCGAGAGCATGGCCCTGGTCACGCTGTGGGTCTCGTCCGTCAGCCTGCTGCTGATCTTCCTGTACACCTGCTGCTTCGGCGAGCAGGAGCTGGCCATGTACCACAACGGCGGCGCACCGCAGACCGGCTGGCGCCTGCGCAACGAGCAGGACCAGTTCGTGATGACGATGCCCAGCGGCAAAACGCGGCGCGTGCGCACGGCGGCCAGCCGCTGGGACGCCGACTACATCCCCTGGCAGAACAAAACGCCGGAGCAGAAGTTCAGCACCGTGCTGCGGGTGGTGTTCTATCTGTTCGCGGGGCTTTTGTTCCTGTGCATCCTGCTCTCCCGCGCCGGCGTGGTGCGCATCAACGCCATCAACTATGTGTACGAGAGCGTGTGGCCCAAGGGCTTCAACATCTTTGCCATGACCAACTGCGTCATCACGCTCATCGTGGTGTTCGTGGTGGCCAACCTCGCCGAGGCGGTGTTCGAGAATGTGTGCACCAGTCTCGGCAGCCGCGCCGAGACGCTGGCCCACCTGCTGACCTCGGTCATCCACTACGGCGTGGCGCTGTTCGCGGTGTTCTACACGCTGTACCTGTGCGGGTTGGACACCGGCAGCCTGATCGCCTCGGCCGGCATCCTCTCGCTGGTCATCGGCCTTGGCGCCCAGAGCATGATACAGGACATCCTGGCCGGCGTCTTCATCGTGTTTGAGGGGGCGTTCCGCGTCGGCGACATCGTCACCATCGATGCTTTCCGCGGCACCGTGCTGGAGATCGGCCTGCGCACGACCAAGATCCAGGACGGGCTCAAGAACGTGAAGATCTTCAGCAATTCCAGCCTGACCGGCATCATCAACATGACCAAGGAAGCCACCTTCGCCTCCATCGACGTCGGCGTCGCCTACGGCACCGACCTCGAACGGCTGGAGGAGATCTTCGCCGAGGAGCTGCCCAAGCTGGCCAAGAAATACCCCTCCATCCTCGACGGGCCGCATTACCGCGGCGTGTCGATGCTGAACGCCAGCAGCGTCGACCTCAAGATCGTCGCCCAGTGCAAGGAGCAGAACCGCATCCAGCTCTGCCGTGACCTCAACCGCGAGATGTTCCTGCTGCTCAAAAAATACGGCGTCGAGATCCCCTTCCCGCAGGTCACGGTCAGCTATCTGGACGAGGACGCACCCGCCGTGCCGGCCCCCGCCGGGAACGAAGAAACGGAGCATGACCATGCCGAGACACCGGTATCGTAAGGCGCTGGCCGCGCTGGCCCTCGCCGCCTGCCTGTGGGCGCTGCCGGCGGCCGCCGAAACGCCCGCTGCCCAAACGCCCGAGAGCGCGGCCGGGACGGCCGCGCAAAGCACCCCGGCCGCCGGCCGCCTGCCGGGCGGTCTGACCACCACGGCGGGCGGCGCCGCCCTGGTCGGGGTCGGGGCCTACAGCTTCGTGCGCAGGCAATGGCGGGACGAGCGTGACCGCCGGCGGACCGAAACAAGGCAGCCCGTTTATTTTGAAAACCACACCCGAAACGGCACCCTGCGGCCTGAGGAGCGAAACGACCTTGAATAGACAGCACAGCGGCCGCGCCAAGCGCGGCCGCTGTGCTTATGTTGCTCGTTTTATACCGTCGCCGGCGCCGGGACCGGCGCCTTGGCCGCCTGTTCGGCGGCCAGATTCTCTTTGGCCACGGCCAGCATCAGCTTGATGCGGTTCTCCTGGTTGACGCGGGTGGCGCTGGGGTCATAGTCGACGGCGGTGATGTTGGCCTGCGGGTGCAGCGCGCGGATGCGGTTGATCATGCCCTTGCCGACGATGTGGTTGGGCAGGCAGCCGAAAGGCTGCGCGCAGACGATGTTCGGATAGCCGCCCTCGACGAGCTCCAGCATCTCGGCTGTGAGCAGCCAGCCCTCGCCCATCTTGGCGCCCAGGGAAATGATGCCCTCGGGCTTTTTCATCAGCTCGCGGAAGGTGCCAGGCGCGTAAAAGCCGTAGCGGCGCAGCGCGGCGGCGGCGGCGCTGCCCAGGCTGTCCAGATAGCTGAGCAGGAAATCCGCCCCCGTGGCCACCAGCCGGTTGCCGCCGTAAAAATCGACGTCCAGGCGGTAGTTGGCCACGCAGTACTCGACAAAGCCCATCAGCCCGGGCAGGTTGACCTCGCAGTCCTGGCTTTCCAAAAACTTTTCAAGGTCGTTGTTGCCCAGGGGCGAATACTTGACGTAGATCTCCCCCACCACGCCGACCTTGACCTTGGGCGTGCGGGTCACGGGGACGGCGGCGAAGTCGGCGGCAATGGCCTCAAAGTTTTCCTTGATCTCGCGGCCGCTGCCGCCGCGCCCGGCGCGGATCCAGCCGCGCGCCGCCGCGATCCATTTCTCGGCCAGCGCCTCGGCCGTACCGGGGACATTTTGATAGGGGCGCACCTGGCTGCGCAGCGCGGCGATGAGGTCGCCGTACTCGATGGCGGCGATCATGCGGTGCAGCAGGCGGGCGTTCAGCGGCAGACCGCTGTCCTTTTCCAGCCCCGAGAAGTTGAGCGAGGCGACCGGGATATACCCGTACCCGGCGCGCACCAGCGCCTTGCGCAGCAGCTTGATGTAGTTGGAGGCGCGGCACCCGCCGCCGGTCTGGGTGATGCACAGCGCCGTGTGGTCAAGGTCATACTTGCCGCTGCCCAGCGCGTCCAGAAACTGGCCGATGACCAGCAGCGCCGGGTAGCAGGTGTCGTTGTGGACGTACTGCAGGCCCAGCTGCGCCACATGGCTGCCGCAGTTGCCCAGCACCTCGATCTCGTAGCCCTCGGCCTCCAGCGCCGCGGCCATGACCCGGAACTGGATGGGGGCGAGATTGGGGATGAGGATCTTGTGCGTCTTGACCATGTCGGGGGTAAAGTTGGGGGTGGTGTACTCCATGCCAAAGGGCCTCGCTTTTACAGGTTTTTCGCGTCTTTCTTTTCCTCCAGCGCCGCGAACAGGCTGCGCAGCCGGATGTTGACGGCGCCCAGGTTGGTGATCTCGTCGATTTTGAGCTGGGTGTACAGCTTGCCGCCGGCCTGTAAGATCTCCCGCGTCTCGTCGCCGGTGATGGCGTCCAGCCCGCAGCCAAAGCTGACCAGCTGCACCAGGTCCATGTCGGGCTGGGTGGTGCAGTATTTGGCGGCCGCGTACAGGCGGCTGTGGTAGGTCCACTGGTTGAGCACATGGGTGGGGAATCTCTCGACCAGGTGGCTGATGGAATCCTCGGTGACGACGGCCGCGCCCTGCCGCACGATGAGCTTGTCGATGCCGTGGTTGACCTCGGGGTCGACGTGGTAGGGCCGGCCCGCCAGCACGATGATGTGCCGCCCCTGGGCGCGGGCGGCGGCGACGATCTCCTCGCCCTTGTGGCGCACCAGCGCCATATGGCGGGCATACTCGGCATAGGCGGCGTCGATGGCGGCCTTATACTTGCGGTGCGGGATGCCGGGGAAGTATTTCTCCAGCATATGCGGGAAGCGCTGGGTGAAATCCCGGCGGCGCTCGATGTTCAGGTACTCATAGATAAAGCGCGTTTTGGTCAGGTCCGGGCAGTTGCCGGCCAGCACCTCGGGGTAGTAGGCGACGACGGGGCAGTTGTAGTGGTTGTCGCCCAGGCCCTCGTCGAGGTTGTAGCTCATGCAGGGGTAGAAGATGGCGTCCACGCCGCTTTTGAGCAGTGCGTCGATGTGGCCGTGGCTCAGCTTGGCCGGGAAGCAGGCGGTGTCGCTGGGGATGGTGGCCTGCCCGGCCTGGTAGAGCGCGCGGCTGGAGGGCGGGCTGACCGTGACGGCAAAGCCCAGCCGCGTGAACAGCGTGTGCCAGAAAGGCAGCAGCTCGTACAGATTCAGGCACATCGGGATGCCCACCGTGGCCCGCGGCCCCTGCGCGGGCAGGCTGTCGGGGTCGGTCGGGTGGGCGCGGTATTCGTCCAGCAGCGCCAGCTTGGCGGCGTACAAATTCAGCGTGTCGTCCGCCGCCTTGCCGGTGACCGGCTTTTCGCAGCGGTTGCCGGAGATGTAGCGCTTGCCGTCATTGAAGATGTTGACCGTGAGCTGGCAGTGGTTGCCGCAGCCATTGCAGGTGACGTTTTTGACCTCCTGCGTGAAGGCCTTGAGCTGCTTTTCGGTCAGCACGCCGCTGCGCATACCGGGCAGGGCCTTGGCGCGCCCGTGCAGCGCGGCGCCATAGGCGCCCATCAGACCGGCGATGTCGGGGCGGATGACCTCGATGCCCATCTCCTTCTCAAAGGCGCGCAGCACGGCCTCGTTGTAGAACGTGCCGCCCTGCACCACCACCTTGCGGCCGAGCTCCTCCGGCGACGCGGCGCGGATGACCTTATACAGTGCGTTCTTGACCACCGAGATGGACAGCCCGGCGCTGATGTTCTCGATGGACGCGCCGTCCTTCTGCGCCTGCTTGACGCTGGAATTCATGAACACCGTGCAGCGGCTGCCAAGGTCCACCGGCCGGTCGGCGAACAGGCCCAGGGCGGCGAATTCCTTGACGTCGTAGCCCAGCGCCTGGGCGAAGGTCTGCAAAAAGCTGCCGCAGCCCGAGGAGCAGGCCTCGTTCAAAAAGATGTTGCTGATGGCGCCGTCCTCGATCTTGAAGCATTTCATGTCCTGCCCGCCGATGTCGATGATGAAATCGACGTCGGGCAGAAAATGCCGCGCGGCCGTAAAGTGGGCCACCGTCTCGACAAGGCCGCGGTCGGCGTGGAAAGCGTTTTTGATGAGCTCCTCGCCGTAGCCGGTGGCGGTGACGCTGGCGATCTCCAGCCCGGGATGGCGCTCATACAGCTCGAGCAGCGTGTCGCGCACGAGTGGGATGGGGTTGCCGAGGTTGGGGCGGTATTTGGTATACAGAATGTGGGCGCTCTGGTCGATGACCACCAGCTTGATGGTGGTGGAGCCGGAATCGATGCCGATGTGCACCGGTCCGCAGTCGATGCCGAAGGGCACATGGGGCACGGCGGCGCGCAGGTGCCGGGCGTGGAAAGCCTCGTATTCCTCTTTATTGGCGAACAGCGGCGGCTGGCTGGCGTAGGTGGCCTGTGCGCCGGCCTGTGCCATGCGCGCGGCGACGTCGGCCAGGTCGAACTCGGTGTCGGCGTACCAGGCGGCGCCCAGCGCCACATAGAGCAGGCTGTTTTCAGGGCAGGTGCCGGCGGTGCCGAGCGTTTTGTCAAAGCTCTTGCGCAGTGTTTTTGAGAAGGTCAGCGGCCCGCCCAGATAGAGCACCCTTCCGCGGATGGGCCGCCCCTGCGCGAGTCCCGCGATGGTCTGGTTGACGACCGCCTGGTAGATGGAAGCGGCGATGTCCCCCGCCTGCGCGCCCTGGTTGATGAGCGGCTGGATATCGCTTTTGGCGAACACGCCGCAGCGGCTGGCGATGGTGTAGGTGCGCTGCGCCGCGGCGGCGGCCTTGTCCAGCTCGTCGGCGCTCATTTTCAGCAGCGTGGCCATCTGGTCGATGAACGCGCCGGTGCCGCCGGCGCAGCTGCCGTTCATACGCACCTCGGTGCCGTTCGTCAAAAACAGGATCTTGGCGTCCTCGCCGCCCAGCTCGATGATGCAGTCGGTGCCGGGGTCCAGGCGGTTGGCGGCCACGCGGGTGGCGAACACCTCCTGCACGAAGGGGATGCCGCAGCGCTCCGCCAGGCCCATGCCGGCGGAGCCGGAGATGGCCAGCAGCGCGCGCCCGCCGGGCAGGTGGCGGGCTGTGACCTCGGCCAGCATTTCCTGCGATTTTTCAACGATATGGCTGTAGTGGCGCTGGTAGTCGGACCAGAGCAGGCTCCCGTCCTCGGCCAGCACCACGCACTTGATGGTGGTGGAACCAATGTCCAACCCAACACGCATACGGTGGACGCCCCTTTGGGTAAAAAAATCGAACCGAGACTTATTTTAGCAAAAGGCAGGGGTTTATGCAACCCCCGGACCCTTTCTACTTTAGCACAAATATTTGAACGGATTTTTAACAAACCGCCCCAAATACTGGCATCGGGCAGAAAAAAATCGGCCCTGACCGACATGTGCGGACAGGGCCGATACCTCTAGAACAAAAATGCCGCAGCAAGTCGCCTTTAGGCATGCGCAAGGCATTTTTGCGATGGGGTGTGTCCAAGAGAGGGGTGCAGGCGGACCGGCGCAGCCAGTGACGCCGAACCCCTCTTTTGCAGCGTGTCGAGTTTTTCGACACGCTGAGCGCGGCGTGTTTACTTGTTGACCGTGAGCAGGTCGGCGCCGACCTCGACCTCGCCGGAGGCCGCCAGCTCAACGCCGGCATAGTCGTCACTGTTGGTGACGACGGTGATGACGGTGGCCGGGTGGCCGGCGGCCTTGATCTTGTCAAGGTCCATCGTCAGCACCAGCTGGCCCTTGGTCACGCTGTCGCCCACCGCCACGGTGGGGGCGAAGCCGTCGCCCTGCATATCCACGGTATCGACGCCGACGTGGATCAGGATCTCAACGCCGCCGGGGCCTGTAAAGCCCAGCGCGTGCTTGGTGTCGGCCACCTGGGTGACCTCGCCGTCCACGGGGGCGTAGACCTTGCCCTCGACCGGGTCGATGCCGCAGCAGATGCCGAGCACGCCCTGGCTGAACACCGGGTCCGGCACGGCGTCCATGGCCAGCACGGCACCCTTGGCGTCGGCCGCGATGACGACCGGGAAGCTGGCCTCCGGGGCCGCCTTGGGGGCGGGCGCTTCCGGCTCGGCCTTCTTTTTCAGAAAATCAAAAAAGCCCATGGTGAAATCTCTCCTTTTTGGCCCGGCACGGTGCCGCCGGGGTTGTGTGCCTCTATTATACCTTGCTTTAAAGGGCAAAATCAATGGCCGCAATGGAGAATTTTGCCTCTGTTTTTGCACGGGATGCACAAGGTGTGCTATAATAAGGTCGAAATCTGCCAAAAGCGAGGTCTTGCCCGATGGCTTTGGACCGCAGGCGGGCGGGGGATGCCTTTGCCGACTATGTGCGCGCCTATGACGCCGAGGACCCCAAAATCAAACTGAAGATCACCCACACCTGGCGCGTGGCCGCTTTGTGCGAGCACATCGCCGCCAGCCTGGCACTGCCGGCGGCCGACCGGGACCTTGCGTGGCTGTGCGGCCTTTTGCATGACATCGGCCGCTTTGAGCAGGTGCGGCGGTACGGCACCTTCAACGACGCCGTCTCCATCGACCACGCCAGGTGCAGCGCCGCTGTGCTGTTTGACGCGGGGCACATCGCCGACTTTGCGCCCGATCAGGCGCCCGCGTACCCGCTGCTGCGCACCGCCATCGAGCTGCACAACGTCTACCGCCTGCCCGCCGACCTTACTGACCGCACGCGGATGTTCTGCCAGATTTTGCGCGACGCCGACAAGATCGACATCCTGCGCGTCAACGTCGAGACGCCGCTGGAGGAGATCTACGGCGTGTCCCGCGCCGCGCTGCTGCAAAGCCCGGTAAGCCCGGCCGTGCTCGCCGCCTTTTACGAGCACCACGCCGTGCTGCGCAGCTTAAAGCAGTACCCGGCGGACAACATCATCGGCCACGCAAGTCTCGTGTACGAGCTCTGCTGGCCCGAGAGCCTGCGCACGGCGGCCGCGCAGGGCTGGCTGTGGCGGCTGCTGGATTTCCGCAGTGAAAACCCGGAGACCGACGCCGCGCTGCAAAAGGCCGCCGCCCACCTGCGCGGCTGGCTGGCCGAACAGGGCGTCTGACCGCTTTACAAACCGCCCAAAACGCGCTAAAATAGGATGCAGCGATATATTTGCCTGCGGAAAGGGGGACGCTGGTATGCGCCCGACGGAATCGCGTGAGGATTATCTCGAGACCATCCTGCTGTTGGGGCAGGAGAAAGGCTATGTGCGCAGCATCGACGTGGCCGAGCGCCTGGGCGTGACCAAGCCGAGCGTCAGCCGCGCCATCGGCCTGCTCAAGGACGCGCGCCTGCTGGAGATGGACCCGCGCGACGGCGCCCTGACCCTGACCGAGACCGGCCGCGCCCTGGCCGAGCAGGTGTACGACCGCCACCGCACGCTGAGCCGCCTGCTGGAGCGCTTCGGCGTCAGCGCCGACACGGCAGAGCGCGACGCCTGCCGCATCGAGCACGTGATCAGCGAGGAGAGCATGGCCTGCATCCGCCGCGTGCTGGAGGAGGAAGCATGACCCGTTTTGAATGCGATTACGGCGAGGGCGCTGCCCCCGCCGTTTTGGACCTGCTGGCCCGCACCAACGCCGAGCAGACCCCCGGCTACGGTGAGGACGCTTACTGTGCCGTGGCGGCGGACCGCGTGCGCGCCCTGTGCGCCGCGCCGCAGGCCGCCGTGCACTTTTTTGTCGGCGCGACACAGGCCAACCTGACCGTCATCGACGCGCTGCTGCGCCCCTGGCAGGGGGTGCTGTGCGCCGAGACCGGGCACATCAACGTGCACGAGACCGGCGCCGTTGAGGCGACCGGTCATAAGTGCCTGCCGCTGCCGGCCGCCGACGGCAAGCTGGCCGCCGAACAGGTGGCAGCCGCCGTCGCCGCCCACCGCGCCAGCGCCAGCCATGAGCACGAGGCCATGCCCGCCATGGTGTACGTCTCGCAGCCGACCGAGTGCGGCACGCTGTACACCAAGTCCGAGCTCGCCGATCTCAGTGCCGTGTGCCGGCAAAACGGCCTTTTGCTGTTTGTGGACGGCGCCCGCCTGGCCTACGCCCTCGCCTACGGGCAGAACGATCTGTCCCTGCCCGACCTTGCCGCGCTGTGCGACGCCTTTTACTTGGGCGGCACCAAGTGCGGGGCGCTCTTCGGCGAGGCGCTTGTCCTGCCCGACCCGGACCTGTGCCCGGATTTCCGCTACGCGCTCAAGCAGCACGGCGGTATGCTGGCCAAAGGCCGGCTGCTGGGCCTGCAGTTTTTGGCCCTGCTGGGCGGGGCCGGCGCCGGTCCCATAGAACAAACGCCCTACTATACCATGGCCGCCCGCGCCAACGTGCTGGCCGACCGCATCGCAGCGGCCTTTGCCGCCAAGGGCTGCGCGCCGCTGTACAGCGGCTGCTGCGCCAACCAGCGCTTCTTCACGCTGCCGGCGGCATGGTATGAGACCCTCAGCCGGGACTTTGCGATGACGGTGATGGGCCGCGGTCCCGGCACGGTGGCGGTGCGCCTGTGCACGAGCTGGGCCACCCGCGAAGACGCCGTGGACGCCCTGTGCGCCGCCGCAGCCGCCCTGTAAAAACAGTTTTGCAAAAATTTTGCCGCCGGGCCAAAGGCCCGGCGGCATTCCTTATTTTTTCAGCCGTTTGTCACTCTTTTGGACCAGCCAGGTGCCGGCGGCCTGGAACAGCTGCACCAGCACCACGAGCACGGCGGTGAAGACGACCATCGTCAGCTCCTTGTAGCGGTAGTAGCCGTAGTCGATGGCCACCTTGCCAAGGCCGCCGCCGCCGATGATGCCCGCCATCGCCGAGTAGCCCAGCACGGTGGTGAGGGCGATGGTCAGGTTGGAGATGAGGCTGGGCTTGCTCTCCGGCAGCAGCACGCGGGTGATGATCTGGAACGGCGTGGCGCCCATGCTGTGCGCCGCCTCAATGACGCCGGGGTCCACCTCGCGCAGGCTGGACTCGACGAGGCGGGCGATAAACGGGAAGCTGGCCACCGTCAAGGGCACGATGGAGGCCACGGTACCGATGGAGGTGCCGACGATGACGCGCGAGAGTGGAATGACCGCGATCATTAAAATCAGGAACGGCACGCTGCGCAAAAGGTTGATGAAAGCGTTGAGCGCGCGCAGCAGCCAGCGCGGCAGCGGCAGGATGCCGCCCGGCTCGCCCACCACCAGCAGCACGCCCAGCGGCAGGCCAACGACCAACGCCAACAGCGTGGAGCCGACGGTGGCGTAGAAGGTCTCCCAGGTGCGGTAGGGCATATCGGGCAGGTTCTGGGCCAGCGTCCGCCATTCGTCCGATGCCAAAAACGTTGTCAGCCAACTGCTCATACCTGCGCCTCCTCACTGACCAGTTCATAGGTGATGCCGGGGTAATTTTTGATGTACTCCAGCGCTTTTTCAGCGCCGCCAGCCTCCTCGGGCAGGGCCAGCAGCATACTGCCCAGCGTCTGCCCGTTGACGATGCGGGTATCGGCGGCCAAGATCGAGACAAGGGCCCCGCACTCGATGGCCAGGCTCGCCACCAGCGGCTTGTCGGTGGTCTGGGTACCGCCGAAGGCCACACGCACACAGCGGTGGCCGGCCAACAGCTCGCCGCGCGGCGCGCCGCCGGGGTAGACCAGACGTTTGGCGGCCTCAGTGCGCGGGTTCGAAAAGATGGCCGCGACCTCGCCCTCCTCCACGACGGTGCCGGCGTCCAGGATCGCCACGCGGTCACAGATCTGCTCGACCACGCTCATCTGGTGGGTGATGACGACCACCGTGATGCCCAGCTTGCGGTTGATGTCCCTGATGAGGTTCAAAATCGACAGCGTTGTGCTGGGGTCCAGCGCGCTCGTCGCCTCGTCGCAGAGCAGGACCTTGGGGTCGGTGGCAAGGGCGCGGGCGATGGCCACGCGCTGCATCTGCCCGCCCGAAAGCTGGGCCGGGTAGGCGTCCGCCTTGTCCGGCAGGCCGACCAGCGCCAGCAGCTCCCGGGCGCGGGCCACGGCGGCGGCGCGCGGCGTATCGCCGAGCTCGAGTGGGAAGCAGACGTTCTGCAGACAGGTGCGCTGCATGAGCAGATTGAACTGCTGGAAGATCATCGCGATGCCGCGCCGTGCCGCGCGCAGGTCCCTGGCGTTCAGCGTCTGCATGGCCTGTCCGTCCACCAGCACCTCGCCCTCGTCGGGGCGTTCCAACATATTGATACAGCGTACCAGCGTCGATTTACCGGCGCCCGACATCCCGATGACGCCGTAGATCTCGCCCTTGTGGATGGTCAGGCTGATGTCCTTGAGCGCCTCCAGCGTGCCGTTCGCGGTGGCAAAGCGCTTGGTCAGATGACGAAGTTCGATCATCCGGGGGTCCCCCTTACAAACATACATACTCCGCCCGGCGCCAGTCGCGGCGCCGGGCGGGACGGACATACTCAGCCGATGCCGATGACGGCGCCGGCGTACTTCTCCTCAATAAACTGGTGGACCTCGTCGCCCTGCAGCGCCGCGATGAGCTCGGCGATGCCGGGGTCGTTCTCGTGGCCCTCCTTGACGACCAGCAGGTTGGCGTAGTTGTCCTTGACGGTGTCGGTGGCTTCCTCGACGGCGACGGCGTCGGCGATGGAGAGCCCGGCCTCGATGGCATAGTTGCCGTTGATGACCGCCATGTCGACGTCGGCCAGCGTACGCGGCAGCTGGGCGGCCTCGATCTCGACGACCTCGATGTTTTTGGGGTTCTCCTCGATGTCATTGACGGTGGCGGTGGCGCCGGCATCAGCCTTCAACGTGATGAGCCCCGCCCCGGCCAGCACCTGCAGGGCGCGGGCCTCGTTGGAGGGGTCGTTGGGGACGGCGATCCGGGCGCCGTCGGCCAGGGCGTCCAGCGTCGCCGTCTTGCCGGCGTAGAGGCCGAACGGCTCGTAATGGATGGCGGCCACGCTGACCAGATGGGTGCCGTTGTTGGCGTTGAAGTCGGCCAGATACTGCCCGTGCTGGAAGTAGTTGGCGTTGACCTCCTCGTCCTCGGTCACGGTGTTGGGCTGGACGTAATCGTCAAAGGTGATGATGTCCAGCGTGATGTTCTGCCTGGCCAGCACCTCCTTGGCGACCTCCAGGATCTCGGCGTGGGGCGCGGGGCTGGCGGCTACTTTCAGGGTGATGGCCTCGCCGCCGGCACCGGTGTCGGCGGCCGCGCCGCAGGCGGCCAGGCTCAGGGCCAGGGCGGCGGCGGTCAGGATGCTCAACAGTTTTTTCATGGTTCCTCTCTCCTTTTTACGTTTGGGAAACGGTCGTGTTTTTCGGCGCGCGGGCAAGCAGAAAGGGCGGGGCGCTTTGCGGCGCCCCGCCCTGCTCTTCGTTTGCTCTGTGTGC
Organism: uncultured Gemmiger sp.; assembly: GCA_947631565.1. Lineage (GTDB taxonomy): Bacteria > Bacillota > Clostridia > Oscillospirales > Ruminococcaceae > Gemmiger. The sequence continues at coordinate 13,078 of CANRLV010000006.1, forward strand.
GGCTGGTTACCGGCACGCAGGGGAAAGCAGGCACAGTTCGCCGAAGCTGCTGCACATGCACATCATCCCATAACGGCGGCCGCTGCGGATCATGGCGCTTTCCCCTTTCCTTGAAAATTTTGCCCGCGATTCCCTACCGGGTTGGTAGGTTTTCGCCTTGTGTCTGAGTATAGCCCCCGCGGGGGACCTTGTCAAGCATTTTTGCGGAAAAAGTTTTGCATTTCTCGGAACTTTTCGCAGGTATGTAAAAATTTTTGGCGGTTTTTGGAGCTTTCGCCGTTCATTCGGCGGCCGGACCGCCCTCTGCGGAGGTGCCCGGGTCGGTCTCGCCGCCCGTGCCGGGTCCGGTCTGGTCATTCCCGCCGCCTTCGCCGCCCTGCTGCGCCGTATCGTCCCCGCTCTGGTCGGTGTCCGTGCCGGACCCTTCGCCAGCCTCACCGTCCGGCGTCGGCTCGGGCGTCGGCGTGGGGGTGGGCGTCGGGGTCGGCTCCGGCGTGGGGGTGGGGGTCGGTGTGGGGGCTGCGGTCGGCTCCACCACGACAGCCGGGGTCGGCTCCGGCGTGGATTCCGGTTCCGCCGTCTCCTCCGGCTCCGGGGTCTGTTCGGGCTCCGGCGTGGCGACCACCGGCACCTGCGGCACCACGACGTCGCGGTCCGCGCTGCGGGCGGGGACGGCGGTCAGGGCCGGGCGGTCTTCCTCGGTCACATAGCTGTGGGTACGGATATAGTCGAACAGGGCGTCCATGGCCGCCTGGGTCAGGTGGATGCCGTCGCTGCTCTCGGTGTAGCCGTCCTTTGCAAAGCCGGTCTTGGGGTCCTTCAGGGCCTCGGCGCTGTTCAAAAACTTCCAGCCGTTTTTCTCGCACATGGCGACGATGCCCTTGTTGTATTCGTCCACCTGGGTCTGGGTCAGGCTGGTGCCGCTGCGCTGGCGGCCCAGCGGCGGGATGGCGTTGACGATGATGTCGACGCTGGGATAGGCCTTCTGCACGGCCTGGATACCGGTCTGGTAGCCGCTGATGAAATTCTCGGTCGAGTTGCCGGGGCTGAGGTCGTTGGTGCCAAAGGTGATGATCACCCGTTTGGGCTGCAGCAGGGCCACCGCGTTCGGCATCGTCTGGTAGCTGTTGTAGCCGGCAAAGCCGGCGCAGGCAAAGGTGGCCAGCTGCCGCGCCGACATCCCCACCGAGCCGATGGCGTTGGCGGCGGTGCAGTAGTCATACAGGCGGTACATCCGGGCGGTGTTGCTGTCGCCCAAAAACAGCGTCTCGGCGATATAGCTCTCGCCGGCATCCTTGCCCTTGGGCAGGATGGTGGCGCCGTAGGCGTTGGTGTCGATAACGTTTTCGTCCTTGTTGTAGTCGGTCTCGGTGTTCAGGGGCGCGGCGCTGGCGGCGGGCAGGTCCTGTGTATCCGGGAGCACGATGGCACTGCTGTCAAAGCCGACGATGAGCAGCGCCGCCGCACAGGACAGGCCCAGCATCAGGCAGCACAGCCCCATGACCAGATACAGCCGCCCCCGCTGTGACAGGCGCCGCCGTTTTTTGCCGTTACCGCGATTTGCCATGTTTTCTCCCCAGGTGTTCAAAGTATCGTCTTATTATACACCCTTTGGGCGGTTTGTGCCAGTGGTTTGCCGAACTTTTACCGTTTTTACAAAATTTTGCCGGGCCGTGTGTCCACGGCCCGGCAAAAAAGGACGTCGTGTTATTCCTTTGGCAGCAGATCGGCGCGCTCCAGCGCCGGGCGCAGCGCCAGGTACAGCAGCACGGCGCACACCGTGCTCAAAATCGAGTTGACGAGCGTGACGCCGCTGGCCACCTTGGCAAAGACCGAGGCGAGCTCGACCGGCTGGCCGAACAGGTAACGGTTGCGGAAATAGCCCAAAAACGGGTCGGTCAGCACATTGACCAGCAGGCCGCTGGCGGCGCTGGCGGTCACGGCCCACAGGTAGCGCCCGCCCTCGGCCGGCTTGCGGCGGCGCAGCTTGAACACCCGGTGCGCCGTGGCGCCGCACACCACGCCAATGATGAACTTGAGCAGAAAGGTGGTCACGGCGTAGCCGGGGTCGCCGGCCATCACGTCCGCCAACGCCAGGCCGATGGCCCCCGCCAGCCCGCCGGACACGCCGTCCAGCAGCAGGGCGGTCAGCGCCGTGAAGGTGTTGCCGAGATGAAAGCTCGACCCCGTGCCCAGCACGTTGGGGATGCGGAAGAATAAGTACGCCACCAGGCTCAGCGCCGCCATGATGCCGATCAGGCTTATCTTGCGCACGGTAAATTTCGTCTTGCTCAGCACCGCCGCCAGCAGCGTGAGCGCCACTACCACAAAGAGCAGCAGCCACAAAAGACCGGTATCCATCGAAAAGTCCCTCACTTTCCCATCGTAAGCCCTTGACAGAACGCCTGCCACAGGGTATGCTCTCAGTATACCGTCTTCTGGCCCGATTGAAATGACCAGTTTTTAATTTTTTTATAAGACCAGTTTGGTTCGCACAGGAGGTACCCCGCATGATAGAGCTGGACGCACAGGCCAAAACGCCGCTGTATGAGCAGCTGTACGCGCAGCTGGCGGCGGCCATCCGCACCGGCGCTGTGCCGCCCGGGCAGGCACTGCCGGGGCGGCGCAGCATGGCGGCGCGGCTTGGGGTGAGCGTGAGCACGGTGGACACCGCCTACCAGATGCTGGCCGCCGAGGGTCTGGCCGAGGCCCGGCCCCGGCGCGGCTTTTTTGTGCAGGAGACGGGCGGCCGGCTGCACGCCCGGCCCGCCGCCGCACCCCCGGCCACGACCCCGACCCCGGCCCCGGCGCCACCGGCGCCGCGGTATGACCTGTCGACCGGCAGCGTGGACACGGCGCTGTTCCCGGCCCGCAGCTGGGGGCGCATCCAGCGCGAGGTGCTGTACACCTGCCCCGAGCTTTTGCAGCGCGGCGAGATGCAGGGCGACGCCGACCTGCGCGCGCAGATCGCCGCCTACCTGGGCGAGTACCGCGGCGTCGTCTGCGCGCCGGAGCAGATCGTGGTCGGGGCGGGCATCGAGTATCTGCTGGGCTGCCTGGCGCACCTGTTCAGCGGCTGCACGGCGGCCGTCGAGGACCCCGGCTACCACCGTACGCGGGCCGTGCTGCAGAACAGCGGCATCCCCTGCCGGCTGGTGCCCATCGACGGCAGCGGGCTGTCGGTCACGGCGCTGGAGGCAAGCGGCGCCGATCTGTGCTATGTAACGCCCAGCCACCACTTCCCAACCGGGGTGACGATGCCGGCCGGCCGCCGCGCGCAGCTGCTGGGCTGGGCGGCCGCCGCGCCGGGGCGCTATATTCTGGAGGACGATTATGACTCCGAGTTCCGCTTTGACACCAGGCCCCTGCCCAGTTTGCAGGGCATGGCGGGGCCGGGCGGGCCCGTGGTCTACCTGACCACCTTCAGCAAAAGCCTTGCGCCCGGCATCCGCATTGCCTGCATGGTACTGCCGCCGGACCTGCTTGAACGCTACCGGCAGGATTTTGCCGTCTATGCCAATACCGTCAGCCGCTTTGAGCAGCAGACGCTGTGCCGCTTTATGGCCTGCGGGCAGTTCACGCGCCACCTGGCCCGTATGCGCCTTGCCTACAAGCACCGCATGGAGCGCTTTGCCGCCGCCCTGCGCACATCCTTGGGCCCGGCGGTGGTGCTGGGCGCCACCCACAGCGGGCTGCACTTCCTGCTCACCTGTCCCGGCGCCGGCGGCGAGGCGCAGATGGTGGCGGCGGCGGCCGCCGCCGGCGTGCGGCTGCGGGGCCTGCGCGAATACTATATGCAGGACCCCGACGCCTGCCCGCCGGACACGGTGGTGGCCGGCTACGCCGCCCTGCGCCCCGACGACATCGAGGCGGTGGCGGCGGCGCTGGCCCGCGCTTGGCGGCCCCCGGTTTAAGGCTTAGCCCAGCAGCGCCTTGGCGCGGGTCACGCCCGCCGCGCTCAGCTCCCGCCCGCCGGCGGCGGGCAGGGTGGGCAGCTCCTCCCAGGTCACGGTCAGGCCGGGGTCCTCGGCCAGATAGCCCAGCGTCTGCTCCAGCGCGTGCAGGTCCTGCGCGCGCAGGTCGGTCAGCGTGCGGTCGCCGCTTTGGCGCGCCGCCTCGGCCAGGTCCGCCAGCACGGCGGGATTTTGGCCCAGCAGCGCCGCCCAGGCGGCGGCGCGCAGCGCGGGGCCGTTGGCTCCGGCGGCCTGTGCCGCCTGCAGAAAGGCCGTGGTTTTGGCCGCGGTGAGATCGGCGGCGGCGCCGTCCAGGTCCAGTTCGCGGCGCAGCTCCTCGGTCAGCAGGGGGGCGGTGTCCAGCGTATAGGACGCGGCGCCGTCCAGAAAGGTGGACCAGGTGGCGGCCGTGGCAGCAAAATACCCCTGCGGGGCCAGGCCCACCGTCTGCCCCAGCAGCTGGGCGGCGCGCGCCGGGCCGGCAGCCATATAGCAGTCGGCCAGCGTGGTCTGGCCGGCCGGGGCGCGGACCAGTGTGTCGGACGGGACGGCGCAAAGCGTCAGCGTGCGGGCGGGGGCGTCCGCCCGCAGCAAAAAGAACTGCGGCACCTCGCCCTGCACGGCCAGCAGCAGGCGGTGGGTGCCCTGCGCACCCGGGGCCACCGGCACATCGCTCTGCCCGGTGGCGGCCTCCAGCAGGGCGCGCTGCTGCTGGCGCTGGCCGGCAAAAAACTGCACGGCCCAGATCATCGGCAGCAGCAACAGCAGCGTGAGCAGAAAGCTCTGCCCGAAAAGCCATATCTTTTCCCGCATAAAACTCTCTCCTTTGTCCCAAACTGTGGATAGTTTGGGCCGCACGGCCCGGCACTATACCGCCATGACAAAGGAGAGGAACCCCATGCTGCACGATGAACAAGAAAACACCCGCGCCTGCGGGCACGGGCAAAGCGACGATTTTTGGGCCGGCATCGCCGAGGGCGCCGACATGATCCCCGGCAGCGTGCCACCCGGCGCGGAGGATACCGCCGCCGGCTTGAGCCTGCTCAACAACGGCACCACCCGGTTTGAGGCCGACGACCCGCTGACCCCGGCCATGCTGCCGTTCATGCCCGTGCCGGACATCGACGGCGGCACCGATGCGGACGAGATCGAGACCACCGACGAGGAAAGCGAGACTGACATCTCCGGCCCTGACGAGACCGACCCCCTGGGCAGCTGGACCGGCGTGCCCGCCGACGCGGACGAGGTCCCCACCCAGGACGCCGACGATCTGTAAGCCTTTTCCCCGTGCAGGCAAGACCTGCGCGGGGATTTTATTTGGGTTTCGCGCGGTTTTAGCAAAAAGCGCGGGCGGCGCGGGGTATATTGGGGGCAGCTACTGCATACATAAGGAGGATGCCCCCATGCCCGTCAAAACGCCCGCGCCGCGCGCCCAGCTCCCCGCGCCGGAAAAGCAGAAAACCACCTACCGCAAGCTGCTGCACACGCTGCCGCCGCTGCACCTGCCCCGCCCCGCGCTGCACTGGCCGGGTGGGGCGCGCGGCGCCGCCCTGCTGTGGCAGGCGGTGGCCGCCGCCCTGGGGCTGGTGCTGGGCGCCGGGCAGGTGTACGGCGGCGCCGCCCCCTTCGGGCTGGCGATGGTGCTGGGCTGCGCGCCGGAATACCTGGCGGCGGCCGCGGTCGGGGCGATGGCCGGCGGGCTGCTGTTCCAGCCGGTGCTGCTGGCCGTGCAGCTCATCGGCGCCATCCTGGCGGCGCTGGCCGCCCGCAAGCTGCTCGGTGACCGGGACCGTACCTGGCCGGCGGCGCTGGCCGCCGGCGCCGTCCTGCTGGTGGGGCAGGCGCTGGCTGCTTTCCGGTTCGGGGCGTCGGCGGCACAGAACGCGCTGGTGCTGGGCACGGTGCTGCTGGCGGCCGGCTTCGGCCTGGCCGTGCGCGCGCTGCCGGCGCGCAGCGCCCGCGGCGCATGCCTGTGGCTGGCGATGCTGGTGGCCTGCCTGCAGCGGCTGCCGGCGCCGGGCCTTTTGCCGGGGCTGCTGGCGGCAGCGCTGGCGGGCTTATGCGCAGCCTGCGCCGGAACGCTGGAACAGAGCGCGGCACTGAGCATCGCGCTGGCGGCGGCCGTCACGGCGGCCAGCCCTGACCAGAGCTACGCGGCGCTGGCGGCGGCGCTGGGCACGCTGGCCGCTGCCTGCCTTGCCCCCGGCGAACGGGTGCGCAGCGGCGGGGTGTTCATGGCCGGCTGCGCGCTGGGCGCGCTGGCGGCGCCGGGCGTGACGGCCGCGCTGCCGCTGCTGTTCAGCTGTGGGCTGGCGGTCGTGCTCTTTCTGCTGCTGCCGGAGAACCTGCTGCAGGCGCTGTTTCCGGTCGGCACGGCGCCGCTGCCCCACCAGAGCCCGGCGATGAGTGCCGCCGCCCGCCGCCTGAACGGCGTGGCGGATGCATTGGCCGAGGTGGCCCAGACCGTCGACGCCGTGTGCGAGCGGCAGGCGGCCGGCCGCGGCGAGAGCTATGACTTCGTCGTCGACTACGCCGCCCGCCGCCTGTGCGGCCGCTGCACCCGGCGCGAGAGCTGCTGGCTGCACGGCTACAGCGCAACGGTGGACGGGTTGTACCACTTAAAGCCGTATCTGGAGCAAAACGGCCGCGCCGAGCTGGAAAACTTTCCCGGCCAGCTCAGCGCCTGCATCCACCCGGCCGATTTGTGCAGCGCTGTGACCCACGGTTATCGCCTGTGGCGCAGCCGCCGCCAGCGCCGGGCCCAGCTGGCCGTGCTGCGCAGCGCCTTGTGCGAGCAGTACGCCGCCGTGGCGGGGGCGCTTTCCCAGCTGGCCGATAAATTGGGTCAGACCGGCCTGCCCGACCCCCGGCGCGAGGCCCGCGCCGCCCAGCTGTTTGCCGGGCTGGGATTGGAGGCGCTGGAATGCAGCGTCACCACCGACCTGGCCGGCCGCATGACGGTGAGCGTGACGGTGGCCCGCACCGCTTTTACCCCGGACGAGCTGGCCGCCCTGACGCTGGAGCTGGGGCGCATCTGCCGCCGCGCGCTCGCGAGCCCCGACATCAGCCACTGCCGCACCGTGACCACGCTGACCTTTGCCGAGAAGCCTCTCTACCGCGCCGTGTTCGGGGCCGCCAATCTGCCGGCCGCCGGGCAGGAGGTCAGCGGCGACGCCTGGGACCAGTTCAGCGACGGCGCCGGCCGCGCCCAGATGCTGGTGTGCGACGGCATGGGCGCCGGGCGCGCCGCCGCCGTGGACGGGCGCATGGCCGCCCGCCTGACCGCGCAGCTGCTCAAGGCCGGCTTTGCGGCCGAGAGCGCGGCGCGGCTGGTCAACGTGGCGCTGGGCATCAAGAGCGCCGAGGCGGAATCCGGCGCCACGCTGGACCTGCTGACCGTGGACCTGTACAGCGGCCGGGCGGGGCTGTTCAAGGCCGGGGCGGCGCCCAGCTACCTGGTGCGCGGCGGCATCCCCCGCGCCATCGAGGGCGCCAGCCTGCCCATCGGCATGGTGGACAGCGTGGTCGGCCGTTCCACCGCACTGACCCTGGATGAGGGCGACCTGCTGGTCATGCTCAGTGACGGGGCCCTGGCCGACGGCGGCGACTGGCTGACCCAGCAGCTGACGCTGTGCGCCCGGCTGGGCCACAGCCCGGCCGAGGTGGCGCAGACGGTGGCCGAGGCCGCCGCCCGGCGCGTCTCGGCCCACCGCGACGACATCACGGTGGCAGTGCTGCGGCTGGAAAAGGCCTGAAACGCTGTCCCCTGCCCGCCCCGCCCAGTCGGGGCGGGCAAATTTTTCGCAATTTTCCCAAAAAAGCTGTTCCCTTGTTCAGGGTTTTGTGGTAAAATACAACTATCTGGGTAGGAGTTGTACATTCCGTGTAGGTTTCTGCCACGCAATTTGAACACGGGCGGGCGGCCCGCCCGCCCCGTGTGGAAAGAGGTTTGACCGCTATGGACTACGCAAGCAAAGACATCCGCAACATCATGGTCGCCGGGCATTCCGGCTGCGGCAAGACGACGCTGGTCGAGGCGCTGCTCAACATGACCGGCGCCACCGAGCGCGTGGGCCGTGTTGAGGACGGCACCACCGCCAGCGACTTTGACCCCGAGGAGATCCGCCGCAAGGTCTCGCTGAACGCCAGCGTGGTGCCGGTGGAAAAGGACGGCACCAAGTACAATCTCATCGACGTGCCCGGCCTGTTCGACTTTGAGACCGGCGCAGCCGAGGCCGCGATGGCCGCCGAGAGCGTGCTGATTTTGGTGTCCGGCCGGTCCGGTGTCTCGGTTGGCGCCGAGAAGGCCTACAAGCTGGCCGTGCGCCACCACAAGGCGCGGATGATCTTCGTCAACAAGATGGACCTCGAGAACGCCGACTACTTTAAGATTTTGGAGAGCCTCAAGACCGAGTTCGGGCCCAGCGTCTGCCCGGCCGTGGTGCCCACCCGCCTGGACGACGGCACCGTGGCCTACCTCAACCTGTTCAGCCGCAAGGCGTTCAAGTACGAAAGCGGCAAGCAGATCCAGATCGACCTGCCGGACCTCGGCCACCGCATGGAGGGGCTCATCGCTGCCATGGACGAGGCCATCGCCGAGACCGACGAAGCTTTGATGATGAAGTTCTTTGACGGCGAACCTTTCACCGTCGACGAGATCGTGCAGGGCATGGCCACCGGCGTGCGCACCGGCCAGATCACCCCGGTGTTCTGCGGCAGCGCCACCAACCGCCAGGCGCTGGATATGCTGCTGCGCAACATGAAGGAGCTGCTGCCCGGCGCCGACACCCTGACCGCCGCCGGCGAGACGCCGGACGGCGACGCCGTCGAGCTCACGCCCGACCCCGCCGCCCCGGTCTGCGCCTATGTGTTCAAGACCGTGGCCGACCCGTTCGTGGGCAAGCTGAGCTATATCAAGGTCATCTCCGGCAAGCTGACCGGCGGCGCCACCGTGACCAACGCCCGCACCGGCCAGACCGAGCGCCTGGGCAAAACGCTGACCGTCTGCGGCAAAAAGCAGACCGACACCCCGGCCATCGTGGCCGGCGACATCGGCGCCGTGGCCAAGCTGACCACCGCCCGCACCGGCGACACGCTGTGCGACGCCGCCCGCGTCGTCAGCCTGCCGGCCCCCACCTACCCGGTCGCCACCTACCGCATGGCCATCAAGGTCGCCAAGAAGGGCGACGAGGGCAAGGTCTCCGGCGCCATCGCCCGCCTCATTGAAGAGGACCCCGCCATCGCCTATGTGATGGACAGCGAGACCAAGCAGCAGGTCATCAGCGGCCTGGGCAGCCAGCACCTGGAGGTGGCCGTCGCCAAGCTCAAGAACAAGTTCGGCGTCGAGGTCACGCTGGAGGAGCCGCGCGTGCCCTACCGTGAATCCATCCGCAAGAGCTTCCGCGCCCAGGGCCGCCACAAAAAGCAGACCGGCGGCCACGGCCAGTTCGGCGACGTGTGGATCGAGTTCAGCCCCATCGAGGGCGACGACATCGTCTTCGAGGAGAAGGTGTTCGGCGGCAGCGTGCCCAAGAACTTCTTCCCGGCCGTCGAAAAGGGCATCCGCCAGGCCGCCGAGAAGGGCGTGCTGGCCGGCTACCCGATGGTCGGCATGAAGGCGACGCTGGACGACGGCAGCTACCACCCCGTCGATTCGAGCGAAATGGCCTTCATCATGGCCGCCAAGCTGGCCTACAAGGCCGCCGTGCCCAAGGCCGGCCCCGTGCTGCTGGAGCCCATCGGCACGCTGGTCGCCCATGTGCCGGCCGACAACACCGGCGACATCATGAGCGAGGTCACCAAGCGCCGCGGCCGCGTGCTGGGCATGAACCCGGACGAGGACCACCTGCAGGCGGTCGAGGCCGAGGTGCCGATGGCCGAGATGCAGGACTTCACCACCTTCCTGCGGCAGCTCACCCAGGGCCGCGGCTGGTTCACCTTTGACTTTGTGCGCTACGAGACCCTGCCCCAGATGCTGGAGGCCAAGGTCATTGAGCAGGCCAAGGCGCTGGGCAACCTGAACGGCGACGACGAGTAAGCTCTTATAACAGTGTTCCGGGCCGTTCCCTGTGCGGGAACGGCCCGGTTTTTTTGCGATATCGCGGCGTTTTACCTGTCAAACAGCGGCTCTGCCGCTTTTTCCAGCGCCGCGCGCGCGGCGTTGAGCGCGTCGGTCTCGGCCGTGCTCATGTTCTGCGCCGTCTTGTGCTTGGCGGCGTGCTCGAGGGCTTTCTGCGCCCTGGCCACACGGGCGCGGGCGTCGCGGTCCAGCGCCTTGCCGGCGGCGCCGGCAAGCGCCGTGTTCACGCGGTAGAGCGTGGCCTCGGCGGCGTTCAGCGCCTCGGCGGCGGCCTTGCGGGCCTTGTCGCGGCTGGCGTAGAGGGCGGCGTCGGCCGCAGCGCGGCGGATCTCGCCCTCGCTCAGGTGCGAGGTGCCGGTGATGGTGATGCTCTGCGCGCGGCCGGTGTCCAGGTCCTTGGCGCTGACCTTGACGATGCCGTTGGCGTCGATGTCAAACGTGACCTCGATCTGCGGCACGCCGGCCCACGCCCGCTTGATGCCGGTGAGCATAAAGTTGCCGATGAGCCTGTTGTCCCGCGCCAGCTCCCGCTCGCCCTGCAACACCTTTATCTCCACTGTGCTCTGGAAGGGCGCGGCCGTCGTAAAGATACGGCTGTAGCGGGTGGGGATGGCGGCGTTGCGCTCGATGAGATGGGTGGCGATGCCGCCCACCGTCTCGATGGAGAGCGTCATGGGGGTGACGTCCATCAGCAGCAGGTCCTCGCCCGCAACAAGGGATTCCCCCGCCAGCCGCCCGGCCTGGATGGCGGCGCCCAGCGCCACGCACTCGTCGGGGTTTAAGGATTTGCCGGGCTCGATGTCCACCATGCGCAGCACCTTGGCCTGCACGGCCGGGATGCGGGTGGCCCCGCCCACCAGCAGCACTTGGTCAAGGTCGTTGGCGGCGAGACCCGCATCCTGCAGCGCGTTGCGCACCGGCAGGGCCGTTCGCTCGACGAGGTCGGCGGTCATGGCGTCAAACTGTGCGCGCGTGAGCTCGGCGTGCAGGTGCAGCGGCCCCGCCGGGCCGCTGGCGATGAAGGGCAGGTCGATGGCCGTCTGCGTCGCGGCCGAGAGCTCCTTTTTGGCGTTCTCGGCCTCCTGCCGCAGGCGCTGCAAGGCCTGCGGGTCGCGCCGCAAATCAAGGCCGTGTTCGGTTTGGAAGGTCTCGGTCAGCCAGTCGACGATACGGGCGTCAAAATCGTCGCCGCCGAGGTGGTTGTCGCCGCAGGTGGCCAGCACCTGCACGATGCCGTCCCCGATGCGGATGAGCGAGACGTCGAACGTGCCGCCGCCCAGGTCATAGACCATGACGGTTTGGGCCTGGCCGTTGTCCAGCCCGTAGGCCAGCGAGGCGGCGGTCGGCTCGTTGATGATGCGCCGCACCTCCAGCCCGGCGATGCGTCCGGCGTCCTTGGTGGCTTGGCGCTGGGCATCGCCGAAGTAGGCGGGCACGGTGATGACCGCGCCGGTGACCTCCTCGCCCAAAAAGGCCTCGGCGTCCGCCTTGAGCTTTTGCAGGATGCAGGCGCTGAGCTGCGGCGGCGAGTAGGACTTGCCGTCGATGGGGATGCGCGCGTCACTGCCCATCAGCCGCTTGACGCTGGACACGGTGCCGGCGGCGTTGGTCACGGCCTGGCGCTTGGCGGGCTCGCCGACGAGGCGCTCGCCGTTTTTGGTGAAGGCGACGACGGACGGCGTCGTGCGCTGTCCCTCGGCGTTGGGGATGACGACGGGGCGCCCGCCCTCAAGCACGGCGGCACAGCTGTTGGTGGTGCCCAGGTCGATGCCGATGAGCCTGCCCATGCGCGCGCCCCCTTTGCCAAAAATTTTACAACTGTATCTATTTTGTATTGTAGCGCGAAATGTACGCGGAAGTGTTGCAAATTCGTGAACTTTACACGCCCGGCAGGCAAAAACCCCGCGCCGGTATCGCCGGCGCGGGGTTTTAGAAGGTGTGGTTCAGCTGTGGCCCTGCACAAAGCCCACGACCACGACGGCGATGAACGCCGCCACGCAGATGCCGATAAAGACATCCAGCGCCTTGATCGGGATGTTGGGCAGCCGGTCATACAGGCCGGAAAGCGCGGAGCCCGTGTTTGCCCCGGCGGCCGGGTCCGGCTGATTTGCCGCCGGCGCGGGCGCGGGGTCCGCCTGCTCGGCAGGGACTGTATCCGCAGGTTCTGCCGGCATGGGCTGCGGGGCCAGCTCGTCGTGTTCCATCTCCATCACTTCTTGGCCAGATACTTGCGCAGGTCAAGGGCGACGGCGATGATGATGACAAGGCCCTGGGCGATGAAGGTGTAGGCGGGGTCGACGCCGAGGAACTGCAGGCAGATCTTCAACGCCTCGAACACCAGCACGCCGACGAGGATGCCGCTCACCTTGCCGACGCCGCCGTTGGCGGAGACGCCGCCGATGGTGCAGGCCGCGATGGCCTCGAGCTCATAGCCGAAGCCGGTGGCCGTGGAGGCGCCGCCGGCCTTGGTGCCGACCAGGAAGCCGGCCAGGCCGTACATCATGCCGGCCAGCAGGTAGATGCGGATGAGGGTGGCCACGACGTTGACGCCGGCCACCTGGGCCGCGTTCTCATTGCCGCCGATGGCGTACATGTACTTGCCGTGGCGGGTCTTGTTGTACAGGAACAGGAAGTAGGCGCCGACGGCGATGGCAAAGAACGCCATGTAGGGCAAAAAGCCGACGTAGCCGCTGCCCACGGCCAGATAGCTCTGCTTGAAGCCGCCCATCGGCTGGTTGTTGGTGATGATCTGGCAGGTGCCGTAGACGATGGTCTGCATACCCAGCGTAGCGATGAAGGGCGGGACCTTGAGGAACGCGATGACGCAGCCGTTGATGGCGCCGATGCAGCCCATGATGAGCATGACGATGAGCAGCGCCACGGGCCACGGCAGGTCCGGCATCCACGGCAGCATACGGGCGGAATAGGTCAGGCTCTGCAGCATCATGGCGGACAGGCAGGCGGCCAGGCCGACCTGACGGCCGGCGGACAGGTCGGTGCCCTTGGTGATCAGGCAGCCGGACACGCCGCAGGCGATGATGAAGCGCGGCGCCATGTTGGCCAGCAGGTTCTTGGCGTTGGTCGTGCTCCAGAAGTTCTTGGTCGTGAAGCCGGTGAACAGGATCAGCACCGCGACCAGAATGATGATGGCATTGTTGGAAACGACCTTTTTGAGGTCAAATTTGGTTTTTCCCATGGTTTTCCTCCTCCTTATTCAAACTGTGTGGCCAAGGCCATGATGTTTTCCTGATCGGCATCCTTGTCTTCGACGAAGCCGGTCACACGGCCGTCGCACATGACCATGATGCGGTCCGACATACCGATGAGCTCGCCCATCTCGGAGGAGATCATGATGACGCTCTTGCCCTGCTTGGCCAGGTCGGCGATGATGCAATAGATCTCGTACTTGGCGCCGACGTCGATGCCGCGGGTGGGCTCGTCCAGGATGAAGACATCGGGGTCGTTGGCCAGCCAGCGGCTGATGAGCACCTTCTGCTGGTTGCCGCCGGACAGCGACTGGATCAGCGTTTTGGAGGAGGGCGTTTTGATGGACAGCTTGGCAACGTTGTCCTGCACGAGCTTTTCGATCTTGGCGTCGTCCAGCATGATGCCGCCGATCAGGTACTGGTTGAGCGAGGCGATGGAGACGTTGTCCGCCACCGAGAGCACGCCCAGGATGCCGGTGGCACGGCGGTCCTCGGTCAGCATGGCGATGCCGTGGTTGATGGCGTCCTTGGGCTGCTCGATCTTGAGCTCCTTGCCCTCATAGGTGATGGTGCCGCTGGTGTGCGCGCGCAGGCCGAACAGGCCTTCCATAAGCTCGGTGCGCTGCGCGCCGACCAGGCCCGCCACGCCCAAGATCTCGCCCTTGCGCACGTTGAAGCTGACGTGGCGGAAGCTCTTGGGGTTGATGGAGGTGAAATCCTTGACCTCGAACACGACGTCGCCGGGCACGTTCTCGCGCGGGGGATACAGGTTCGAGAGCTCGCGGCCCACCATGCGGGTGATGATGGCGTCGGTGGTGAGCTCCCTGGCCGGCCAGGTACCGATGTACTGGCCGTCGCGCATGATGGTGACCTCGTCGCTGATGCGCAGGATCTCGTCCATCTTGTGGCTGATGTAGACGATGGCCACGCCCTTGTCGCGCAGCTCGTTGACGATGGTGAACAGCGCCTCGACCTCGGCCGCGGTCAGCGAGGAGGTCGGCTCGTCCAAAATCAGCACCTTGCAGTCCGCCGAGACGGCCTTGGCGATCTCGACCAGCTGCATCTGCGACACGCTCAGGCTCCCCAGCTTGGCATGGGGGTCAAAGTTGAGGTGGACCTCCTTGAGGACCTTGGCGGCATCCTCGTACATTTTGTCATGGTCGATGACGGTGACGGGCCCGAGCTTTTTGGTCGGGTAGCGGCCGACGTAGATGTTCTCGCCGATGCTGCGCTCCGGGATGGGCTGCAGCTCCTGATGCACCATCGCGATGCCGCGGTTGAGCGCGTCCAGCGGGCCCTTGATGTCGACCTTTTCGCCCTCATAGATGAGCTCGCCCTCGTCCATGTGGTAGATGCCGAACATACACTTCATCAGCGTGGACTTGCCGGCGCCGTTCTCGCCCATCAGGGCGTGCACGGTGCCCGGCCGCAGCTTGAGTTCCGCGTGGTCCAGCGCCTTGACGCCGGGAAAGGTTTTGACGACGCCGCGCATTTCCAAACGATATTCGGACAATTCACTTTCCCCTTTCTTACAAAGATCAAACAGCCGCAAAGCTGTGGCTTTCGGCGGCGCACGGCGCGCACAGCGCCCCATCGCGCCGCCAAAAGCGGCAGCTTTCCGTCAAACAGGCAAGGGGGTGCGTGCGCACCTTGCACACGCACCCCCTTTTTCTGTTTGCGTTAAGCCGACTTGGAAATCAAGGACCTTGGGCGCCGCTTACTGGAAGTCAGCAACGTTGTCCGGGGTGACCTTGACGTAGTCAACGTACACGCTCTGCGAGCCGGAGGCGTAGGTAGCGCCGCCCAGCAGCTTCTCCATCTCCTCGACCGCCGCGGTGGCCTGGCCGACAGCATCGTTGAGCACGGTGCCGGTCATGTTGCCGTTGGCGACCTCGGTCAGAGCAGCGTCCAGCGCGTCGACGCCGACGAGGTAGATGTCCTCGTTGACGGTGCGGCCGGCGGCCTGGATGGACTGCAGAGCGCCGATGGCCATATCGTCGTTGTTGCAGAAGACGACCTCGATCTGGTCACCGTACTGGGCCAGGTCGTTGGCGCAGATGGTCTGGCCCTTCTCACGGTCCCAGTCACCGCGCTGGCTGTCGAGCTCCTCGACCTCGACGCCGGCATCGGTCAGCGCCTTGACGGAATACTCGGTGCGCAGCTGGGCGTCGATGTTCTCGGGGTCGCCCTGGATCATGATGTAGCTGACCTTGCCGTCGCCGTTGATGTCGCCCTTGTTCGGGGTGTCAAGGATGAGCTCGCCCTGGAAAGTGCCGGACTGGGCAGCGTCGCAGCCGACGTAGACCAGCTTGTCATAGGCAGACATCTGCTCGGCGGTAGGCTCACGGTTGATGAGAACGGTGGGGATGCCGGCTTCCTTCACGGTGGCGATGATCTGATCGGCCGCGGAGGTCATGACCGGGTTGATGATGAGCGCGTCAACGCCCTGGGTGATGTAGGTGTTGATCTGCTCGTTCTGCTTGGACTGGTCGTTGTTGCCGTCCTGGACGGTAACGCTGTAGCCCTTGCCCTCCAGGATCTCCTGCAGGGCATTGCGGTAGGTGGTCATGAAGGCGTCGTCGAATTTGTAGATGCAGACGCCGATGGTGCCGCCGCCGGCCGGAGCATCGGGCACCGCGTCGCCGGTATCCTGGGCGGCATCGGCTGCATCGGAAGCGCCGGTATCGGCCGGAGTGGTATCGCCGCTGTCAGCGGAGCCGCCGCAGGCGGCCAGGCTCAGCGCCATGGCAGCCGCCAGAGCAAGTGCAAGAAGTTTTCTCATGTCGTTGTCCTCCAAAATTCTCTTAGTCGATGTACGGGCATACCGGATGTATGCCCTGCAACTACAATATCACAATCAGCCTGCCGCCCGCAAGGGTCAAAAGGGCGAATTTCCCGCCTTGTTTTTGTGAGGTTTTACCAGTTATTTCGTCTGTTTTTTCATTATTTTGTAATAAATGCACCGATTTAAACCAGCAAACAAGCTTTCCCGCCGCCGCGCCCGCGCGCAAATTGACGCCGGGCACGAAAGATGCTATAGTAGTACTGTGATCTTACAGTAAGGAAAGGGGTTGGCGTCCATGGCCCGCACCGCCGCCGTGACCCGCACCACCAGGGAAACGAACATCACCGTGCAGCTCACGCTGGACGGCACCGGCGCCGCCGACATCCGCACCGGCATCGGCTTTTTCGACCATATGCTGGAGGGCTTTGCCCGCCACGGCCTGTTCGATGTGACCGTGCGCTGCGAGGGCGACCTGCAGGTGGACGGCCACCACAGCGTCGAGGACGTCGGCATCGCGCTCGGCACCGCCATCCGGCAGGCGTTGGGCGATAAGCAGGGCATCGCCCGCTACGGCAGCTGCCTGCTGCCGATGGACGAGACGCTGGCCCTGTGCGCCGTCGACCTGGGCGGGCGGCCGTATTTCGTCTACGACGCCGATTTCGCCGGCCCCGCCTGCGGCGGCTTCGACACCCAGCTGGCGCGGGAGTTCTTTTACGCCGTGAGCTATGCGGCCGCGATGAACCTGCACCTGAAGGTGCTGTACGGCGCCAACGATCACCACAAGCTGGAGGCGATGTTCAAGGCCTTTGCCAAGGCGCTGGACGCCGCCGCCCGGCCCGATGCGCGCATCGAGGGCGTGCTTTCGACCAAGGGCACGCTATAAAGTAGGGGCCGCCCCGTGTCGACGAACCGCAGTGAAGCGTTTCGGAACGCAACCGCCCGCAGGGCGGCTCTTGGCGCGAAGATGGCGGCCCGCGAGCAAAGGAGTTTTTTATGTATCAGAATATGCTTGACACCATCGGCCTTGTCACCGCCGCCGACCCCGAGCTGGGCGCCGCGATGGGGCGGGAGCTTGCCCGCCAGCGGCAGAACATCGAGCTCATCGCCAGCGAGAACATCGTGTCCCCGGCCGTGATGGCGGCGATGGGCAGCGTGCTGACCAACAAATACGCCGAGGGCTATCCCGGCCACCGCTACTACGGAGGCTGCGCCTACATCGACGAGGTCGAGCAGCTGGCCATCGATCGCGCCTGCCGGCTGTTCGGCGCCAAATATGCCAACGTCCAGCCGCATTCCGGCGCGCAGGCCAACCTGGCCGTCTACTTTGCGCTGCTGGACGTCGGCGACACCGTGATGGGCATGGATCTGTCCCAGGGCGGGCACCTGACCCATGGCTCCCCCGCCAACATGAGCGGCAAAAACTACAACTTCGTCAGCTACGGTGTCAATGACAGCGGCCGCATCGACTATGACGCTCTGGCCAAACAGGTGGCCAAGGTCCGGCCCAGGCTGCTGGTGGCGGGGGCCTCGGCCTACCCGCGCGCCATCGACTTTGAAAAGCTGGCCGCCATCGCCCACGGCTACGGCGCCATGCTGATGGTGGACATGGCCCACATCGCCGGGCTGGTCGCGGGCGGTATGCACCAGAACCCGGTGCCCTATGCCGACGTCGTGACCACCACCACCCACAAGACGCTGCGCGGCCCGCGCGGCGGCCTGATCCTGACCAACAACGAGTATCTGATCAAACGCATCAACAGCGCCATCTTCCCCGGCACGCAGGGCGGCCCGCTCGAGCACGTCATCGCCGCCAAGGCGGTCTGCTTCGGCGAGGCGCTGCAGCCGGAATTTGCCGCCTACGCCAGGGCCGTCGTCGACAATGCCCAGGCGCTGGCCGCCGGCCTGACGGCGCGCGGGGTCAAGCTCGTTTCCGGCGGCACCGACAACCACCTGATGCTCATCGACCTGTCGGACGAAAGCTGTACCGGCAAGGAGCTGGAGCAGAACCTTGACGCCGTGCACATCACCGCCAACAAGAACACCGTTCCCGGCGAGAAGCGCAGCCCCTTTGTGACCAGCGGCCTGCGTGTGGGCACCCCGGCCGTGACCACGCGCGGCATGGGCCCCGACGAGATGCGCGTCATCGCCGACTGCATCGCCGACTGCATCTTCGCCTTTGACGCCAAAAAGGATGCCGTCGCCGCCCGCGTGGCGGACCTGGTGGCCAGATTCCCCCTGTACGAGTAAGCGCCGCGCTTTGTGCCTTCGCCCCGCCGGGCTTTGCCTGGCGGGACATTTTTGTGTGTCCTGTCATAGCATGGGGCAGGCGGGGCCGCGCCCCGCACTTGGGAAGGAGGCATTTTGTATGGCAAGCGATGCTTTGCCCGTATACTACGGCAACGTGCTCAGCGAGGGGGACCAGGGGCCGGACGTCGGCCTTGTCCAGCAATGGCTGAACGGGGCCCGGGCGCGCTACCCGGAGCTGCCGCGCCTGAACGTGGACGGCAAGTTCGGCCCTGACACGGCGGCCGCGGTCAAGGTATACCAGAAGCTGATGGGCCTGCAAGCGGACGGCGAGGTCGGCGCCGATACCTGGGACAGCCTGTACGCCACCTACAGCGCCCTGTACGGCAGCGGCGAGATCTGGCCCGGCGTGAGCCTGCGCCAGGGCGAGACCGGCGCCGCCGTCAAGAGCGCGCAGGCCCGGCTCCGGCTGCTGGTGCCCAGCCTGACCGTGGACGGCCGCTACGGCCTGCACACGCGCAACGCGGTGTTCGCCTTCCAGGTCATCCACGACCTGGCGCCGGATGGCGTTTTGGGCCAGAAGACCTGGGAGCTGCTCTACGCGTAACGGCGTTGGCTCCTCCAAGCGGCGCGCGGCGGTTTTTTCGGCCGCGCGCCGCTCATGTTTTTCCCTCCCCCGCCCATACTATCCTTGGTAAAGGAGGGAAAACCATGCCTGACAAAGATACAGCGCCAACGCCCGAGGTCCCGCTGAACGCGGCCCGCGGCCAGAAGGGCGGGCACCTGCACCCCGTCGGCCCCGACGGCACCGCCCCGGCCGACAGCCAAATGCCCCCGCAGGACGCCGAGGTGCTCAGCCACACGCTGCCCGCACGGCAGGGCTATGCGCGCGACTTCCTCGCCGGCAAGGCGGCCGGCCTGATGGAGCGCCTGGCCCCCAACGCCCAAACCAGCGACGTCGAGGGCTGGGTCGAGGACGACGAGACCGTCGACCGCCTGGCCCGCTGGCAGCGCGAATCGCCCGACGGCTGACCGCCCGCCCCCCCTGCGGGGCGTACACAAAACTTAACAAATCGTTCATATTTACCCGTTATTGACGCTGTGCCGTCGGCGCGGTATAATGCTTATCAACGCGTGGACTGCCAACAGGAGGTACCCCATCATGGCCGAAGCGACCCAGCCGATCGCGGTTTTGACCGACTCTGACTGTGACCTGCCGCAGGAATGCTTTAAAAAGTATCCGCTGTTCCGTCTGCCGCTGGGCATCGCCTGCGGCGACAAATGCTACCGGGACGGCATCGACATCACGGTCGAGGACATCTACGCCCGGCAGAAGACCGAGGATTTCAAGACCAGCCTGCCCAGCGAGGCGGACATCACCGCCGCGCTCGACGCCATCCGCGCCGAGGGTTACCGCCAGGTCATTGCGCTGCCCATCGCCGCTGTGCTCTCGGAGGGGACCGCCAACCTGCTGCGGCTCGAGGCCGCCGAGCGCAGGGATCTGGACATCGCCGTCTACGATACCTGCTCCTCCAGCGTCGGCGTGGGGGCGCTGGCCCTGCAGGCGGCGCAGTACGCAGCACGCGGGCTGCCCTTCCATGTGGTCAAGAAGCTGGTCGAGCAGCTCATCCCCGACACCACGGTCTTTTTCAGCCTCTCGACGCTGGAATACTTACAGCGCGGCGGGCGCATCGGGCGGGCCACCGCCATCGCCGGCACGCTTTTACAGATCAAGCCCATCCTTTCGTTCGACAAAAGCGGCGTCATCTACACCCCCGCCAAGGTGCGCGGGCACAAGGCGGTGGCGCCGTGGCTGGTGCAGCAGATCGCCGGCATGGTGGCGGCCGAGAAGGAGCGCACCGGCGGGCGGGTGCGCTTCAACCTGATGCTCTGCGACGGCGGCATCCCCGAGGAGGCGGACGCCTTGCAGGCGGCCCTGACCGCCGCTGCGCCGGGGTACGAGCAGATCATCCGCGGCCAGCTGGATGCCACGCTGGCCGTGCACCTGGGGCCGGCGCTGCTCGGGGCCGGGGTGCAGTTCCTGCGCAGCGAGCTGCCGGGATAAAGCCTGTATTCTGCCTGAGAAATGCTTTACGGCGGGCCTCTGGCCCGCCGTTTTTGTGCGTCCCGGCCAAGCTGTCCGCCAGTGGCGGACAGGTGTAAAAGGGCGGAAAACCGTTACTTTTCGGCAACTGTCGGTTGATTTTCTTTCATCGCCGCACCCCTTGCAAACCGTTTAAAAGCCGGATATACTGGTATCAGAACAAAATGCACGGAAGGAGGTCAATGCCATGAGCATGCGTGATTTTGGTCTTGCGGTGAAAGCACTCGGTCGTGGTGTGTATTCGGTTTTTTCCGCCGCCCGTGATGCTGAGGTGGATATCCGTATTCTGTAAGGACATCCCCGCAAAATAACCAGGCGGGCGGCTGCAAGGCCGCCCGCCTTTTGTTTTGCCGCGCGCTCCCCTCTTGACATTTCGCCCCGTTCTGGTATACTGTACAACGAACACGGGAAAGGGGTGTGCTCGATGCGTCGTCCGGTTTTGGTCCATACGCGGTGCGGGCGGCACGCTTTGCCTGTTTTTGTCTGTGCCGTTGGCAGCGGCGTCACCGTTTTTTGACGGCGGCGCCGCTTTTTTCGGCGCTTCGCAAAATAAGGAGGATGTGACCATGCGCGAGAAGATCGACTATTCACAGGGCATCTTTGATGCCAGGCAGCTGGGCACGCCGCGCGTGCTGGTGCTGGGCCTGCAGCATATGTTCGCCATGTTCGGCGCCACCGTGCTGGTGCCGCTGCTCACGGGCCTGAGCGTCTCGACCACGCTGCTGTGCGCCGGGCTGGGCACGCTGCTGTTCCACGCCGTCACCAAGGGCAAGGTCCCGGCCTTTTTGGGCTCCAGCTTTGCGTACCTGGGCGGCTTTGCCATCGTCAGCAACGACGGCGCCAACCCCGAGAACCTGCCCTACGCCTGCGCGGCGGTGGCGTTCAGCGGCCTGATGTACCTGCTGGTCAGCGCGCTGATCTCCACCTTCGGCATCCGCAAGATCATGAAGTTCTTCCCGCCCGTCGTCACCGGGCCCATCATCATCGCCATCGGCCTGATTTTGGCCCCCAGCGCCATCAACAACTGCGCCACCAACTGGCTGCTGGCCATCGTGGCGCTGGGCACCGTGGTGGTGTGCAACATCTGGGGCAAGGGCATGGTCAAGATCCTGCCCATCCTGCTGGGCGTCGTCGTCAGCTACGCGGTGGCCATCGTCACCGGCGCCGTGGACTTTGCCGCCATCGGGCAGGCCAAGTGGTTCGGCCTGCCCCTGCATAAAGAGGCCATGGGCCTGTTCGCCATCGACGGCAGCGCCACCTTCATCAGCGCGCTGTTCACCATCATGCCCATCGCGCTGGCCACGATGATGGAACACATCGGCGACATCGCCGCCATCTCGGCCACCACCGGCAAGAACTATATCCGGGATCCCGGCCTCAACCGCACGCTGCTGGGCGACGGTCTCGCCACCACGATGGCCGGCCTGTTCGGCGGCCCCGCCAATACCACCTACGGCGAGAACACCGGCGTGCTGGCCCTGACCCGCATCTATGACCCGCTGGTCATCCGCCTGGCGGCCGTGTTCGCCATCATCCTGAGCTTCAGCCCCAAATTCGACGCCGCCATCAACACCATCCCGGCCGGCATCGTGGGCGGCATCAGCTTTGTGCTGTACGGCATGATCTCGGCCATCGGCGTGCGCAACGTGGTCGAAAACCAGGTCGACTTCACCAACAGCCGCAACCTCATCATCGCGGCGGTCATCCTTGTCAGCGCGCTGGGCTTCAACTCGGTGGGCGGCATCACCTTTGCCGTCGCCGGGGTGTCCATCAACCTGTCCGGCCTGGCCGTGGCGGCGCTGGCCGGCATCCTGCTCAACGCCATCCTGCCCGGCAACACCTATGAGTTCGACGACGGCGCCGGCACCGGCGAGGGCGCCAGCCTGCGCATCTGAGATCCCTGTTCCAAACAAGGCACCGCCCCGGCTGCCAAGGCAGCCGGGGCGGTTTCGGCGTATCGTCAGGGTGTCAGGCTTCGGCCGCCTGCAGCGGTGCGCCGCCGAGCTCGGCGCGGATGAACTCTGCCACCTCGCCGGGCTGGATGCCCAGCGCGTGCGCGAACTCGGTGTGGAGCATATTCTCGGCTTCCCGCATGACGTTCTCCTCATAGCTGGAAAGCTGCTTGCCGATGGCCTGCCGCTGCCGCTTGACCCCGTGGATGGAACGCAGCATACGGGCCAGCTCGGTCTGGTCGCCGCTTTGCAGGGCGTGCTCATAGCGCTCGCGGCGCTCGTCCGGGGTGAGGTGGCTGTAGGCGTCGTTCTCGGGGATGCTGTGGATGAGGTCCATGATCTGCTCTTTGCTCAGCGCCGGGCGCATACGCGCCAGCAGCGCCGGGTTGGCCGTGGGCACACAGATGGTCATTGACCTGTCATACACAGGGTGAAGGATGAAATACTCAAGGTCCATGCCGGCCACGCGCCGGGTCTCGCGCGCGTCGATGCGGCAGGCGCCACTGGTGGCATAGGTCACGATCTGACCGATCTCAAACATGGGGGAACTCCTGTTCTGTGCAAAAGGGGCAGTTTCTCTTAGTAATAGTATAGCGCATTTTTGTAAAAAATGTCATGCGCTTTTTGTACAAATTTGCGCAACATCCGTACCGCT
The DNA here is from genome assembly GCA_947631565.1 of uncultured Gemmiger sp. Taxonomy (GTDB): domain Bacteria; phylum Bacillota; class Clostridia; order Oscillospirales; family Ruminococcaceae; genus Gemmiger. The sequence goes on from CANRLV010000006.1 coordinate 36,056, forward strand.
TTTTATTTGCAAACCGCCCGCAGATGCGCTATACTGGTAGCACAAACCGCCAAAAAGGAGCCATGCCATGCCCACCGCCCTGACCGCCGACTGTTTTGCCCGCCTGCGCCTGCGCTGGGGCGCGGAGCCCGCGCCGGAGGAGCTGCCCGCCGCCATCGAGCATATCTTTGACGCCGGGCGCATGGTGGACCATTACCTGGTCACCCCGGCGCCGGCGCTTTGGGCTCTGCCCGGCCTGCCGGCCAAGGCCGAGGTCGGCAGCATCCTGTTCTGCCAGCAGGCCGGCGGCGCGCCCTGGCAGGTGCTGCTGCACCCGGCGGACGGCACCGTCCCCGCCGCAGCCGAGATGAGCGTGGCGGAATTTGCCCGCCTGCTGGCGGCCAACGGCCTGCACCTGCCCGGCGAGCCGGGCTTTGTGCCGCCGCCGGCACCGCCGGCACCGCCAACGACACCGCAAAAATCCGATTGACAAGCCCTGCCGGGCCTGTTATAATAATGTGGCCGCCGCAAGCGGCGCTTTTGTGCCCGTAGCTCAGTCGGTAGAGCACCTGACTTTTAATCAGGGTGCCCGGGGTTCGAATCCCCGCGGGCGCATGAAAATACAGCCCCGTTTCGCAGTATCAAAAGCTGCGTTGCAGAGCTGTATTTTTTATGCCGTTTTCCTGCCCAAATGGTCTAGAGGGCTGAAATTCGGGAACCTTTTCGCCGTTTGTCCTTGTGTAAGGTGGACATATTTCTGCACCATCGTCAGGGTCGTATGGCCGAGAATCTCGCGCAAACTGTACATATCACCGCCGTTTAGCAGGTAGCGCGTGGCGAAAGTGTGGCGCAGCAGGTGCGGGTGTAAGCGGGGGATTTCCAGCTTTTTCTTCAGCTTTTTGAAAAGCTGCTTGACCGTCACCTGCGTGATGGGCTTGCCGTTGCTTTGCAGAAACAGGCGGTCGGTCTGCACCGTGCAGGGGCGGCGGCGCAGGTAGCGCGTCAGGGCGCGGCGGGTCTGGTAGCCAAAAGGCTCCACCCGCTGCTTGTTGCCTTTCCCGTCTACCACAGCATAGCCGTCCGTCAGGTGCAGGTGGTCTACCGTGAGGGTCACCACCTCATTCAGGCGCAGGCCGCCGTCCACCATCAGGGAGCAGATACAGAAGTTGCGCAGCTGCACCGTGTTCTTTTGGTTGAAGCTCCCCAACAGGCGTTGCAGCTCCTCGTCGGTCAGGGTGTCGATGGTGGGCCGCTTGGCCTTGGGCAGCTTGAACTTCTGGGGCAGGTCGGTGCTCATGTATTCCTCGTTGTAGCACCACGTCAGGAAAGCCCGCAGGGCGCGGATATAGCTTTGTATGGTCGTGCTGCTCAGGTTGCCGCCCTGTTGCAGGCCCACCGCATAGGCGCGCAGCAGGCGCTGGTCTACCGTTTCCAGCTCCGTTTGCGGCCCTGCATAGGCCAGGAACTTGCCCAGGGCCCCCTGATAGTATTCCAGTGTTTTGTCGGTGTTGCCGCGCACGCGCTGCTCCAACAGGAAATCGTCATAGGCATCTTGTAAGGTCATACTATCCTCCCTTTCGTTATAGGGCCGTGAACAGGGCGCGCAGCGCGGTTTCCTCTACCGCGTCAGCGTCGAACCATGTAACGGCGCAGTGCTCGTTCTCGTAGTCTATGGGTATCGGCGCTTTGAGGGTGCCGCGGGCAAGCTCCTGTGCCGTCTCCAGCCCCCGTGATGCATAAAACAGGTGTGCACCCATCTTGGTCACACAGCGGGCCAAATCTTTGGTGATGTACTTGGTGATGTAGCTTGTGGCGCGGTCTTTGTCGCGTATCGGCTCGACCGTCACAAAGCCGAATTTTGCCGCGTATGCGGGCCAGTTGTAAATCGGCTGCCCCGACCGTATTTTTTTGACTATGTACGGGGTCAATTTTTTGCTCGTGTCAAAGGGCTGCAAATGCCCTTCCGGCAGCCCGGAGAGCAAGCCGTGCATATGCCACGCACCGTCCATATGCTGTTCCGGGATAAGCAGATAGGCTATCTGTGCGCCGGTACTCTTGCGAAGGTCCCGCAGCCATTGTGCAAAATGCCGATGAAAGGCGGGCAGGTCGTAGCGGTCATGCATATCCTTGTTGAGGGTGAATGTGGCAAAGTATTCCCATTGGTTGCAATAGCCGTATTCCATCACCTTGGAGCGTGCCCGCGCAATGTTGTTGTACAGCTTGCTGTCGTTCACGGTACACTTTTCGGTATAGGGCAACTCGACCCCTGCCGCGCGTATCACACGCATCTGGGCTATCTTGTAGCGGCTATCCCCGTAGCGTTTGAGAGTTGCCACGTTGGGTATATAAGCACGGCCGCGCAGGCTACCCGGTGACAACATACCCTCTCCCCTCCCCCGGAATATGATATTTTGTCAAGTCTCCCGTTCCCCCAGCGGCTGCCCGCTTTCCGGCAGGCAGCCGCAACGGGAAAGGAGCCCTCGAAAAGCAGCAGGCAGACCGTCAGCAGCAGCCGACCGAAGGGCAAGCCAATAAGGACACGCCGGCAGCAGCCGGAAGCGGCTACCCTGCCGCGCGTCCCGGTCGGGTGGGCGGCAAGGCAAACCCCTGCGGGGACGCTTGCCGCCAATCTGGGGGCTGCGCCCCCAGCCCCCGCCCTTGACGCTTATACACGTTTCGTGTATATCTGCTTTTCGAGTATGGTATAAATATATCATACATTAAACGTATTGTCAACACGATACGCATATAATGTACGCAAATAAAGATATTTCCCGCATTCTCTTTACAAAATCCACGCTTTCGGTGTATAATACTTAAAAAGTTAATACAGCGAGGTCTACTATGGAAGAAATCAAATCTGCAAATCCCTTTGACCCCTACCAGCTCCAAATCGGCGTGGCCGACCGTAAAAAGGTGATGGCTCCCATTTTGGTTGAGCTGCGCGAAACGAACCACCTTTCGCAGCGTGAGGTGGCCGACCTGCTGGGCGTGTCACCGCAGACCTACAACGGGTGGGAAAAGGCCCGCAACGAGCCGCCAGTGGAGCATCTGGTGCGCCTGTCCTACCTGTATAAAACCAGCGTGGACACCCTCTGCGGGCGCAATGTGTTCATGATACCTACCAAGGAAAACGTCATGGAGCAGTTGAACACCTACCGCAGGCAAATCGCCGAGCTCCAACAGGCTTTGGATGCCGGAGAGCTGGACCACGACCCGGAAAAGAAAGCGCAGGTGCAAGCTATGGTAGATGGGCTGCGGGCCATCGTCAGCATGGCACAAAACGCAAACGGCAAACGTGAGGAATAACAAAAGCGCCACGGGGCCGGTAAAGGTCGCGTGGCGCTTTGTATAAGGGAGTGTCTTGCGCAGGGCGGGCAAGCGCGGGCGGGGCCAAGCCCCGCGCCCCAACGCTTGCCGACGCCCTTTGCGCGGCACTCCCCTGCTATATGCGTTGCGTGTATTCTTTGTAAGTCATACTTTTTGGGAATCGGGGTATACCAGTGGAGCCGACCGGGGTCGATTTGCTTTTAATCAGGGTGTCCGGGGTTCGAATCCCCGCGGGCGCATACAGAGAGGGACCCCTGCGGGCTTTGCCGCAGGGGTCCCTCTCTGTATGCTTATAAAGGGATTCGAACAGCCCGTGCCGGCGGTAAAGGGAGCAGGCATTTGCAGCTTGTAAATGTACGCCGGGACAACACTTTTTTATGTGTTAAACCACACGTCCTGCCGGCGGCGGATATGCCTAGCGGGCATTCCGCCAAAGCGCGGGAGGATCCCCGCAGGTGCATATGCGAACGGCCTGAGAAGTTTTAACCGCCAGGATTATTCATCTTGGTAAGGAAAGCCGTAAATTCCCGCACAGCACCGTGCCCGCCGCTGGCCCGGCAAACGTACCGGCAGCTTGCCTTGACCTCTTCCACGGCATCCGCCGGGCAGGCTGCAAGACCACAGAGTCGTAGCATCGGCAGGTCTGGAATATCGTCTCCGATACCAGCGATTTGGGAAAGCTCCATGCCCTGCTCTGCCGCAAAAACGCGCAGACATTCTGCTTTGTTCTGAACGCCCTGATAAACGTACCGTATCCCCAATTCTTCGGCCCGCCGGGCAACGATCTCCGATTTGCGTCCGGTGATAATGACCGGCAGGATACCGTTTTGCGGCAGCATTTGGGCAATGGCATAGCCGTCTTTTACATCAAAGGACTTAAGCAGCTCGCCCTGTGGCGCGATATGGATCCGGCCGTCTGTCAGGGTGCCGTCAATATCCATGACCAATGCCTTTATCTTCATTTTCTGCGTTTTCACCTCGGATCAAACATTTTCCCGCAGCAGGTCTCGGATGCTTTTTTCTGTTTTCGGTTCTAATGGCGGCAAAATATTCCCTCTCTCCCACTCGATTTTAGGGCCCAAAATACTTTCCTCCGGCAACGGGATATCGATCAGACAGGGGGCCTCATCCTTCAGCCAGCCAACGTATTTCTCCAATTGCTGTACAGTATCCAGTGCGGTAGCACGGATACCGTAAGCCTGTGCCACCATGGTGAAATCAGGTACTGTATAACCGCTTTCCCGGGTAGTCTGTGCATATCGCCTGCCATATGAAACCGTCTGTATCTCGCTGATTTTTCCCAGCACACGGTTGTTCAATACCAGAATCTTTACAGGCAGCTGTTCCCGTCGGACCGTTTCCAGTTCCTGGATGTTCATCTGCAGCCCTCCGTCGCCGGTAATACAGTAGACAGCGCCCTTTTTGCAGAAGATGGATGCTCCGATGGCAAACGGCAACGCACAACCCATAGAACCGTACCCACCGGCTATCAAAATACGTCCTTCACGGTTTTTCAAATGCAGCGATTGTGCGCACCAGCACTGATTTTGCCCTACATCGACTGCCACGATGGGATCCGGCGGAAGCAGGTCTGAAATTTGGCTGACCGCTGTGTTGCCTGGCCAAACATCGAATCCTTCCAGCGCTGCAGCGACCCTCCTGCAACGCTTCTGCCAATCACTGTATTTCGGGACCGGCTCAGCCATCAGCTGTTCCATAAACAGCTTTGCATCCATTAAATACTTTTCTTCATCATCCTTTATATCACGGCTGATCTCGTATTGGTCTATATCCGTTCGAATCAACTTGGCATGGGGGGCAAATCTGGCAGGTTCAGGTCCTACCTGCCGCAAGCCAAGGCGTGCCCCGACCGCAATGACCAGGTCACATTCCTGCAGGATCATATTGGCGGCCCGGTTGCCGTATGTTCCGATGAAACCGATCTGCAGCTCTCCCGATGCCAGATCCACTGCGTTCATAGTGGTCAGCAACGGTATATGCGTCTTTTTTACAAATTCTGCAATCAACGGCGCCGCGCCGGCAGCTCGCGCGCCGTTACCGGCCAACAATATCGGTCTTTTGGATGTCAAATGGAAAATCAATCAACACACCTCCCTTACGGCCGCGCACTGCCATATTGTAGGCCCGGGAAACGATTTCAGGAAATTCCCTGCTGTTGCCCGGCGTCACCGAGTATTTTGTGATATTGCGCGTCATTGAGACGATGTCCATCTCCTGGAATCCGTTCTGACGTACCCCGGAATATCCTTTCATTTCATTCGTAGGTACATTACCGCAGATGCCCAACAGCGGCACGCTATCGAACCAGGCGTCGGCCAAGCCTCCCAGCGCATTTACTGCACCGGGCCCGGAGGTGGTAAAATATACGCCTATCTTATTGCTCACGCGCGCGTACCCATCAGCCGCAAAGGCGCACCCCTGTTCATGGTAACAAAGGTGCACTGTGATTTCCTCTCTGGCGGCCAAGGCGTCCATAAAGGGAACAATGTACCCGCCAGGAAAGCCAAAAACATCGGTCACTCCGTGCCGTATGAGAAAATCGACCAGATATTCTGCACAGTTCATTTATTTTTGTCCTCATTTTCATTTGCCTTGTAAGCGGCAAGTACTGCTTCCAGCTTCGTAAAATCCGTTTTTGAATAGTTGGCACCGTATCGCTTGCGCTCCTCAGGTCCAAGCATGCCAAGTACCTTGTACATTTCCCGATATGCCTGTACCCCGTTCTTTGTCAGACAAGCGATGTTGTCAACATGGGCTCCCCTCGCGCCGCAAATAAACATCGGCATATCATATCCCCACGATACTTTGTTTCGCAGCGGCAGTATATAGGTTTGGATCGTATCAAAGAGAGCTGCCATATCGTAATGCGCCCCGTAATGGGTATTTAAAAATTCCGCAATTGTTTCGGTGCAAGCGTTGCCTGCCCCTCGTGCCATCCCAAACAACGAACCGTCCACAACAACACTGCGTTCGCTTTCCACCGCCATGGTGATCAACTGCTCTGCCAGCGCACAGGACAAATTCAAGTTGTTGTGGGAATGAAGTCCGATTTTGATGCTTTTGTCCAGTAAGGCATCGATTTCGCGAAAAACTCGGCACAAATCGTCCAGATGCATCAGGCCAAAGGTATCAACGATAGAAAACACCCCGGGCCCAAGCGCATTGACCGCCGCAATCAATTCGGCGCGTTCCTCACTTGTGTAGCCGTTCGCATCCATCGGCTGCACAAAGACATGGTATCCTTTCTCCTTGGCCGCCGTACAAAACTGTAAGGCGGAACGCCATTCATGTTTGGCAAAAGAGATCCTCAGACTTTTGAAGGACGTTCCGTCGCAAGGTTCAAGAGCATCATTGGAATAACGGCTATTATCGCAAAAGCCTGCAAACTCACTGCGGCCACAGTCTGCCGGGAGAAAGCGCCGCGCTTGCTGTGCATTGTGATAAACAAGTGTCTCGCCATTGACGGTATCTTGCAAAAAACCTGTCTCGATATATTCGATCCCCGCTTGTACGAGGCCTGCCATCACACCGCGAACGAACTCTGGCGGAAAATTTTTATCGCCCAAGTATCCACCGTCACGGACGGTGCAGTCGGAAATTTGGATGCTCATGCCTGTGTTTTCTCCTTCGCGATTTTGTATTGATACAGGGCCTGCGCAACTGTCATATCATACTCGGTGTCAATGTCACAGCTTTCTTCCGGGTCAACCTCAACAAGGTATGGCCGTATACCGACGCGGCGGCCATATTTCTCAAACACCTCACGCGTAAATGCAAAGGCTCCGGAAGTTTCTTTGTAAATCGGGTCCAAATCCTGGGTACGCGGAAAATGATTGGGGTCAAAATTGATCGGTTTGACAGCCGTCCACAAAAATGTTTGTATTTTCTCAACGGTAAATGCCGAATCCCAGGCTTCAGGGCCAATCACGGCATCAACACAACGGTCGATGCTCTCCGATCTGGTGAATGGTGCCGTCGCATGTGAGACCACATAACAATCAGCATCCACCTGCTTGATAAACTCCCGGATGATATCGTTGCAGTTGGCGGTGTTGGCGTCCAGAAAGGCCGGCCTCTGCAAAAAATGCACACCCTGCGGCAGATAGTCCGCAATGCGCTCTGAACTGCAATAAACATACACCTCATCGACAGATCTGCACTGCAGCAGCGTTTCCAAAATGAATCGAATCAACGGCTTGCCATCGCAGAATGGGCGCAGATTCTTTTCCTTCACCCGTTCACTGTTCAGTTTGATGGGGACCATGGCTACAGTTTTCATTTTTCAGTGCTCCTTGCTCTTTGATGGTAAAGTAAATCACCGCCAATCAGGCTGCGGCAGCGGTCAAGCTGCACAGCCTGATTGGCGGTGTTTCTTTATAATGGTAAAATAATGGCAGGTGTTTTCTGCCGTAAAGCGTTGCCTTACGGCTTTTACAGTTTGCTTACAGTACCCCCCCCCGGATTGGGCGAGTTTCATCTTCTGTCCCTGAATAGACTTCTCAATTATTCCTTTCAGGTCGTCGACCGTTGCCGCTGTAAAGTCTGCCAGCCTTTCGACCCCTTCATCGCCGTACCACAAAGTAAGCACAGAGCTGCAGCCTGCGCGCTTTGCGCTGATGATATCATACAGCCCGTCACCGATCACCATACAATTGTCCGGCGACGCACCTTCACCCATAGCTTCGATTGCTTTAAGCACAGGAATCGGCGACGGCTTCGGCTCGCTCACATCATCCGAACAAACAACGGCGTCAAACAAGGACTCGATACCAAAATACTTCAATATATCAATGGTCCGATAATGGTCCTTTCCCGTACAAATTGCGCATTTGATCCCCAGCGGCTTGAGCTCCCGAATCAAATCGACCGCCTCGTCGTTGAGAATGATTTTCTCAATCGCGTTTACGCTGATCCTTCTATACGGCTCCGCCATTGCAGCCGGCAGGCCCATCTTTTTGAATATGTTCGGCAAGGAATCGCCGGTATACTTCATATATTCAGAGAAAGGCGGGCATTTATCATCTCCAACGATTTCCTGATAGCTTCCATAGTATGCACTTTTTTGGACTTCAATAGAATCTATCAAAACTCCGTCGAAATCAAAAATCAAATTGCTGATTTTCCTTGTCATACCAATCACCTCCTCTTGTTCTTCGGATCTGCCATAGAGCGAATCGGTTATAAACCGTATGTCAAATCGTTCCTGTTTTTCCTTTATATATTTTCTGAAAGCCTTGTTGCGGTTCTCGACTTGTTCTGGTGACAGAGCTCTTTTCAATGTATCTTCGTAATAGTTTTTATTCGGGTCGACTGCAAAGCCATCAAACCCGGTAAGGAGTATTTTCTTTGCGCCAAGTTCCGTCAACAGATTTATGATCATGTATCCGCTGGAATCGCGGGTCTCTTCATCAATCGTGATCCATTTATAGTAATCAATGATGTATGTCTGTGCCTTTACTGTTCTTGCGAGACTTGCGGGAACGATCACCTTTTTTTGTGCCGCCAATGCAGCTTCGTAGCTCTCTTTTCTGGTCACAAGTTCAAAGTCTGCATCAAAAGCGCTGTTATTCAAACTGACGGTCACATCCGCGGTTTGAATAGCCGCCCTCACCTTTTCTTTTTGCCTGCTGATACTTTTCCCCGGTGCGATGACACAGACCGTTTTCCCAGTAAAAGCATCCCGAAGGATCGAGACCGTATCGGTATCGTCAAAAGGCTCTCCGCCATTGAAATCCCGGTATTTCTCCTCGGCATACGCCTTGTTGAACGATATCCTTTTTTCTCCTTCCAGCTTGCCAAGCAGTTCATTCAGTCTTTCGACCGGCAGCATATGTTTATTGTAATAATAATTCGCATAAATTGGAGAACAATCGTTGAGGGCCGACAAATAGTACTCAACTGAATATCCCCATGGATACTGGTTCTTTATCAGGCTGATAACGGTATCCATCACGTTCAAAAGCGGCGGTATCACATATTGGCCATGATAGTACTGGTTCAGGTGAGAAAGTATCAGCTCCGTATTCAGGTTCCCCGCACCCCGGCCCATACCCATGATAGAAGAATCCAACATTTTATCTCGGTTTGTTGGGATCTGTAAAAAGATTATCGCGTTGGCATAGGCCATCTGGATATTGTTGTGCGAGTGGAAACCAAGCGCGATATCCGGCCGCAGACGCTGATCAAAAAAACAAGTAAGCCTTTCGATATCCGGCTGCTGCATCTGCCCGAACGTATCTACAAAATAGAAACCTTTTATTTTCGTTTTATTCGCAGCATCGGCCAATTCTTCAAGTTCCTGCTGCGTATAATGCAGCGTGACCATCGGCTGCATATAGACATCGTATCCCTTTGCCGAAATAGCATCATACAGCGGCATCGCGTCGCGAAAATTGCGCTTATGGAATGCCAGCCGGATGGCATCAACACTGCCCCTTGTACGCTCGTGCAGGGCATCAACGTCGAATTTTCCATAGTCCATCATCACAAGATATGTAACGCCGGGTTTTTTCTCTTTGAGAAAAAAGCGTTCAATGACAGTCTCATTGCAATACTGCGTGCGGCCTTGTTCTGTTCCCGTATTTTTTTCCAGATATCCCAACTCGATATGCTTTATCCCGGACGCTTCCACAGCGGAAAGGATGCTGCGCATATTTCTTTGCCCAAAGTTAAAATCATTTACGATCCCCCCATCCCGAAGCGTAACATCCAGTATGCTGATTTTTCCCATGTCGCTCTCCTTTAACTGCAATTTATCTGTATGTCATTTTTTCGGATCTGTCATATATCACAGTCGATATTGATCAATTTCTCCGCCAACTCAAAATCGGCAGGCTCATCGATATCTACTGCCTCTTTAAAAGATACACACTTTATGTAAGGGTTCTCCCCTATCCTTCTGTGATGCAATTTAAAAACATCTTTTTTAAAAACGTATATTCCTGAAGTCTCCTGGTATATGGGCTCCAAATCCTGTGTTCGGGGCAAGTTCTCCGGTGTGAAGTTCAGCGGCCTGCCGTTTTGCCAAAGGAAGGTTTGTATCTTCCTTGCACAGAATGCGGAATCGTATTTACCGCTTTGGACCGCGTTGATACATTCCGTCATTGTCTGCGTCTTTATAAAGGGAGCGGTTGCGTGTGCCATGATGTATATGTCCGCATCTTTCTCTTGCAAAAAGGCATCAAAGAACTGCGTAAAATTTGAAGTCGGCAAATCAAGATATTCCGGCCGTTTCAGGAAAAAAGCACCCTTTGGAATATACGGGATAACGTCCTCGGAACTGCAATATACATAAATCTCGTCTGCCAAACCGGTCTCCAGAAGGGTATCCAATTCATATTGCAGTAATGGTTTCCCGGCCAAGCATCTTGTGTTTTTTCCCGGACAACGCTCATTATGGAGCTTAATGGGCATCATAGCTATCGTTTTCATAGTTTTTCTCCTTGTGCATCGGAGGAGCACCGGCGTTCTTTCTGGAACCGCTTTTATGCCCCTTTCAGACAAAGAAACACCGCCAATCAGCCTGCGGCAGCGGTCAAGCTGCACAGCCTGATTGGCGGTACTTCTTTTTGATTGCAGAATATTGTAAGGTCCGCGCGTTCGTAAAGCGTTGCTTTACAGCTTGCTTCCAGCACCCCCCCCCGATGTAGGCGGCGATGCGCAGATCTTCCTCGGTGTTGATGTCTACGGCTTCATACTTATCCACAATGTGGATGTACGGCCGCCGGCCGATACGGCAACGGTAGCGCAGCAGAGACTCCCGGCTGATGCCGTAGAGCCCCGTCGTCTCCTCGATGACCGGCAGCATATCCTGGCTGCGCGGCAAAATGCCCGGGCGGTAGTTGACCGGGTTGTCCGCCAGCCAGTAAAAACCGTGGTTCTCGGTGGCCGTAAAGCAGGAGTCGTATTCCTCGCTCGTCAGCAGCGTGTTACAGCAGGCCTGGATGCTCGCCGGCTTCAAGTAGGGCGCCGTGGCGAACAGCTGGAAGTAATAGTCATACTGCGGGAACAGCTCGCCGTGGTAGACCAGCAGGTCGTTGCCGTTGGCGGTATTACGGGCCAGCTCGGGCTTGCGCTCAATGACCAAAAAGCCCTGCTCTTTGGCGTAGGCCATGATCTCGGGGCTGTTGGTGTCGATGTAGACATCGTCAAAGACGTCCGCCTCTTTGACGTGCTCACAGATATACTCATAGAGCTTCTTGCCGTTGAGGATGCGGAAGTTCTTGCCCGGCACACGCTCGGAGTTTGCCTTGATGGGGATAAAGCAGGCGGTCTTCATGCTGCCACCGCCTTTCCGGCGGCAGCACGGCGGGCCGCAAAGGGCACAGACCTGGCTGCCGGCAGGGCCGGCGTCCAAATCAGGTACTGCTTCCAGAACCCCCCCCCGTGGGTAAATCAAAGTCAGTGTAGTTTTCTTTGATCCACTCGCGCGCTATATAGAGGTCGATCGCCTTGTGGATGTCAATCGATTCGCCAATCTCGTAATAGGCGATTTTGTTGCCCATAAAGGCCCACGGCTGCTGGCCGTCGGACGGATCCGCCAGCAGATGCGCTACATTCAGCACCCAGAAATTGTGCGACAGGAAATAGCACGGCGGCAGATCCTGCCGGTTGGTGGACACCTGGCCGGTGATGCCCTTCTCGTACATTTGCAGGTGCCTGGCACCATCCACTGTTTTTGCGCGCAGCGGATGGTGGTCATTGTCTTCATACACCGGCACCACGGCCGTCAGCGTAGGGTCATCCAGCATACGCCGCACGCAGTCGTCGATCCATTCCGATTTGATGGTAACGTTGTTTGCCAGCGTCACCACCAGAATATCGGGCAGGTCGTTTTCCGCCTGCATGACACCCAGTGCATGCAGGATGCAGTCTATATGCTGGCTGGTGGGAGCCGCCAGCTCCGCCGGGCGGCGAATTGGACGATGGTCAAGCTTTTCCGCTTCCTGCAAAATTTTGTCGTCATCGCTGCTGCAGAAAAGCTTGTCCACTGTCTGCGCGTGGCGGGCAGCATTGGCCGGATAATACAGGACCGGATGGCCCAGGCAATCCAGTATGTTTTTGTCTTTCAGCGTGTTGTTGCCGCGGCCGGTCAACAAAGCATAGACCTTCATGCTGCCACCGCCTTTCCGGCGGCGGCACGGCGGGCCGCAAGGGTCACGAACCTGACCGCCGGCAGTGCCGGCAGCTCAATCAGGTATGCTTCCAGCACCCCCCCCGTTCTCAGATAGACAAATTCTGCAAAATCAAAATCGATTTGGTTATCAATATCCGTGGCTTCTGTCTCATCAATAAGATAAATATTGGGCTTTACGCCTACAACATTTTTATTTTCGATCATCGTTCGGCGTTCCAAAATGTTGATTGCAAAATTCAGTGCAGCTATGTCCGGCAGGTCCTGGCTGCGGGGCTGGTGCCGTAAATCATAGTTGATGGGCAGATTGTCCCGAAACAGGAACTCCTTGATCAGATGGGCTGAATTCAAGGAATCATATTTTCCCTTTTGCGCATAATACGCTTCTATAGCGGCAATGATCGTTTCATCACGGAGCAAAGGATTCGTTACATTTATGTATGCGATATCGTCTGCGTCCATCTGCTCGGCCATATTGCGGTATACATCGCTCATGGAGACGGTATTGGACGCATAATAGGCGTCACGCTTAACCGTCTCGCAACCCATTTTACTGGCAATCGAAAGCATCGTATCGTCGTTGGAGTTTACGACGATGCCATCAAAATATGGTATACGCTTCAGCTGGGCAAGCTTGACCTCCAACAGCGTGCTGCCGGCAAATGGCCGGATGTTTTTATTGGCCACCCGCACAGATCCGGATCGGACTGCCACCAGCGCTTTGATACTCATACTCATCTCTCCTTTATCATCTTGTACTTTTCTATGATCTGCCTGCGCTTTATCACGCAGACCGCCAATACGATCACGATCAGCAAATACCGAATGGTCGGGTAATCATAAATCGCCATCATGCCAAAAGCAGCAAGCACAAGGGCTACCGACAAGAGGCAAATTGCTTTTGCGTCATACACCTGATCGCCGTCTATGTGCTTTTTGCAGACCTTTCGCATAAAAGCGTAGTGCGAAAGGCTGAATAGGATATAACAGAACAGCGTCGTATATCCTGCTGCAAAGTAACCAAAAATCTGCATGAAAATATAATTGAGAATGATATTGGCGATCGCTCCGATCATTGAGGCTGTGGTGATAAATTTATTCTCCTCAAAGAAAAATTCTATATTGCCAAACATTGAATATAAAAATGTAAAATATGCGCTTAGGCTGATCACCGGTACCAGATAAATCGCCTCAAAATAGTCATCGGTCGCAAAGATCTTAAACAGTTCTGGTGCGATCGCTGAAAATACCAAGCTCATACCACCGACCATAAGAAGCAGAAAAATCGTTATTTGTTTCAGCTCCTTATAGTCTCTTTTGCCCAACTTTTCGTATGTGTATGGAATGATGGCACTGTTGATCGCGTTTGTGACGATGTTCATCGCCATTGAGATATTGTATGTAAAGCTGTAAATCCCCGCTTCAGCGTCGCCGATATAGCGCCGTATCATGACCCGGTCAGCCTGTCCCAAAATCATCCCGGACAGATAGTGCGGGATAAGCGGCAGATTGAAAGACAGCGCGAATTTCCAAAATTCGCCGTTATAAAAGCATTTTCCCTTTGCATAGTTATAAATCATGAACAAGGCGCCAAAGCATATCTGTACCGCGCCGCCGCTGTAGAGTACCGCCCGCAAACGCTGCTCCTGCGCACAGACGCGCGCACTCACGATCGGTACGATCGTGCTCATGATTGCAAACAGCACCGTGAAGGCAAGAAGGTTTATATAGCGATACTCATATCTCTGGCGTCCCGACCAAAGAAGATAACTCTGCGTAAAAAGGATCTGCAGGAACATCAACACTACCAGGTCGGACTCCATACCCATAAGGTCGTTCCAAAAACCTGTGGACATTACATACACGGCAAAGCATACGATCGTAGCTGTTGTCGAAAGCCCTTGCGATGCCGACATATAGCTGTCTCGCCTGTCAGGGTATTTGAACATGGCGCTGTTATATACACCTGCGGCCAGATTCAGCGTGGCAAATATGGTAATGAGCGATGTCCACGATAAGAAAACGCTGTAAATACCGTATTGTTCAGTCGTGAGCAACCGCACCAAAAACGGTATGACCAGAAACTTGGCCCCGCTCTGCACCGCCTGGCAGACCATAAACCAGAACGCAGCCTTGGCTTGGATGGGGATGGTGCTATACCGAAACTTCAACTCATATCCCCCGCTTCAAAGCAAAGCCAGCAGCTCATCCATGCTGTTGGGAGTATAAAATTCGCGGTTCCCAAATTCCTGACGAAAACTTTCTGCATATTTCACATAATTTTCTGCCTCTGCAACGTTTGGAGCAACGCCTGTTATTTTATAAAGCATGATCGTAGGGATGTCCATATCAAAATACAAGCGCGATGAAAAAGCGACGCTTGACGAGATCGTCAAAATCACTTTATCCGTAAAGTCATTGGTCAGCAGGAAAGCCTCCCACGGAATGCCTGTGCTTTTGCTGACCTTGATGCCTTGATCGGAAAACCTGTCTTTATTTCGCCGCGGATGCAGTTTAACGACGATATTCTCCTTACCGACCTTTTCCGCGATTTTCATAATCAGTGAAAAATCGTCTATTGAATCATCAAAAATATTGTCTTCAAAGAAAATATATTTTGCATCCAGATCCGTTTTGGAAGTATCCCCAAAGGCAGCTTGAATAAAGCTTCGGTATGCCGCATTCTGCGGATCTATTCTAGGGATTTGATAAGTACTGTAACGGGTTTTGATTTGTAAAAGGCCAGGATAGAATAAATAATACCCTTTAAATTTATCAAGTATTCTGGGGCGCCTTCTGATGGCAAGTATCATATCTGCTAATCCATAACATATGGAACGCAAGCTGCATTTCTCAAATATATTATTCTGCCCCAAATAAGGGCTTGGGCCCTCATCAAAGAAGTAAATATTAATCCTTTGTTTTGTATTCAAATAACTCCAAATCAAATAAACATACGTTTGACATCCCACATTTAATATTTGATCATACGAGTTATCGTGTACAATCTCTCGCTTAAGTTTTTCGTCATATTTTCCAAATGCAGCCATAACAAGGCTTTTGATTTTATCTTTTCGAGTTCTCGAATCGGAAGCAACAAAATAAATATTGCTGAAATATTTTAGGTCTTTGATTTTTAAATAGGCATCCCTAAGGCCTGCAGAAGTTTCCTCCAGAATGATAAGGTCAACATCGCCGTCATTCAGCACAGTTTCTTTAAGGTGCGCAGCGACCATAAGCTGAAAAAGCTGCGAGACAATGATGAGATATCTTTTTTTCATCGGTTTCACTCCTCTATTTACAAAATCTCTGAAAGACAGCGGTGTTGCGGAGATAATCGGTCGAGCATCCACAGCGCTTTTCATCTCTTGAAAATATCTCCTTTTCCGCTTTTGGCCCGCGCCGTGCCCCGGTCACGCCCTGCGGCGGCGGCTGATAAGGCGCAGTCTTACCCGTCTGGAAACAAGGATCACGGCCCCAAGAAACAACAAATCTACATATGTGGTCATAGCCAAACCTGAATTGGTGAAAAAAGAACACATCCCTTCAACGATCCACAAAATCAAATACTCGTTTCCTTTATGGTGGACATGATCCTTTTTCAAAAATATTTCGTTGAACATTTTTTCAGCATATCCGTATCCCCAGCCTGCGATGAGCGCCGCCAGCGCCACGCCCGGGAACCCGAAATTCAGATATCCCTCCATCCCCAAGCCGCCGCGCAGCCCAAAATGGTTTGACATATTAAAAAGACGCATCGTAGTAACTCGTCCAAAACTCCAATTTCTTCTGAACGCAGACAGGCCGGAGGGAATAAAGGAAATGAGCCCCGCCAGATATGTTTTGCCCCAGAAAAACTGCCCCGGAAATTTGTTGTGCATTCCCATTAAAATAAATGCACCGTCGCGCAGATCGGAAAAAGTATTCCCGTTCAGGAGCTCGTTTATCAAAAGCTCTACGGTAATGTCATTTACGCCGACGCGGTAAAAGGCCAACGCCAGACCGACAACGGTCACCGCCCCGATGAGAACAATGATATGATAGAAAGACCGTCTTTTTGCTTTGCCGGAAATGACTGTCTTTTGTTTTGTGATTTGTTTTTGGTAGAAATAGATGATCATCGTAGGGACAATAACGGTCAGGAGAGCGTTCGAGCGAGATCCGGTAAACAACAAGGTCATAATGGCAACGATCAGCTTGACATGATCCGAGTGGTTGAAAACCATTCGCATCCCAAAATAAATCGCGCAGATCGTTATCACATCGGTCAAGGCCTGATAAACAGGAGAGATGGCTGTATTATAAAAGAAACCTCGCCCTTGATTAAACAATGGGATTCCGCCGTTGAACGTATAAACAACAACATACCACAACACGATGACAAGCCAAAAAAGCAATGTCATCACACCCGGATCGATTTTTGCGGACAAGGTATAGACAATGCTCCTTTCCAGCTTTACACGCTTTTTCCCCAGTTCAACAGCCATCATCATAAAAATCTCGAAAATCAACGCAATCGAATTAATAACGATCGCTTTGTCGAGGTATTCTCGCATCGACGCTATATTTGTGATCCCTAAAGCCCGCCACGGGGTAGGGTCATTATAAAACCGGGGACTGATCAGGTATACGAATATCTGCATCAGAATTGTAATCATAAAAGGAGAAAAAATATACTTTCTCATTTTGAATTTTGTGATAAAGTAAAATCCGCTCGTCCCTATCGCGGCCACATAGAAAATGCCTGCCAAAAAACTCATATATCAACTTTTCTCCTTTATATTTTGCCCCTTTTGACCCTTTTTACAGGCTATTCAGAACGGCCAGCAGTTCTCTTGCCGATTTTTCCCAGCTGTATTTTTTCAGGATGCCATCCCCCGCTGCTTCGGATATTTCACTGAGCCGGGTCAGGTCCGCATGACCGTCATAGGGATCGATATAATTCACTGAATCGCCGAACATTTCGTGCATGACCGGAATATCGGATACAACAAGGCAGCGTGCGCCCGCCGAAAGCGCTTCCAGGGGCGTCAGGCCAAACCCTTCATAGAAAGAGGGGAACAGGAAAGCTTTACATTCGCGCATCAGGGTCTTGGCTTCTGCATCGCTGACATACCCCAAAAAGCGCATATTGGACGGGGGCTCCGTTTCCAATATACTTGAAAAGACTTTTTCGTTGATAGACCCTGCAATCGCAAATTGGTATTCTGGGTACTGCCTGGCAGTCTGTGCGATCCACGTAAAGTTTTTATCGGGATCAAGGCTGCCCAAAGCAAAGTAGAAGTTTCCGCTTGATAATTGATATTTGCTTACAGCGTTTTCATCATAGCCGATCCTTGCATAATGCTCCCAACAGCTTGGAACAACACGGATTTGTCTTTTTAGTTTCCCATAATACTTTTCTATCTCATTTTTCGAAAACTCGGAAACGGTGATCAACTGATATGCTCTGCGTGCTGCGTTTGAAAAGAGAATACGGTACCACAAGGTAAACAATGCACTGAAATATTGGGGACACGCCCTTATCTTTACATCATGGATACATATGACTCCGGGGACGGCCAAGGGACTGGCGTTGCACAAATTCAAGGGGATCCTGCCATGCCGCAGCGCATAGATCGGAAAGCTGATTTGTTCCCACAACACTCCCTGGAGATGTCCGATCCTTTTGATTTGGATATTCTGATACTGCGGGATATCCTTCACATTTGGCGGAACAGCGATTTCCAGCTGTCCCGGTTGTGTAAGCTTGTCCAACGCACCCACGATCTCAAGGGCATATCGCTGCACACCGGTGATCCGCTGCGATAAAAATTTGCCGTTGATGACATAGCTTTTCTGCATTTAACAGTACCCCTTGGCCATCAGAGCATCTTCATCAGTTTCTGAAATCAATTCCCGGATGTTTTTTTGGAACTGCTCCGTTGTAAAGTTCTCCAGCACACGCTGGCGGGCGTTCTTACCGTATTGCTCCCGCAGTGCCGGGTCATCCGCCAGCTTTTGCAGGGCCTCGGCGTAGGCCTTGCTGTCTCTGTTGGGGCACTCGATACCCGTTACGCCGTCAAGATTGACGAAATTCACTCCACTGCCGGGGATGGTGAAAGTGACGGCCGGTTTGCCAAAATACATAGCCTCCGCCAGTGCGATGCCAAACGCCTCGTTTTTTGTGACAGACGAAAAGCAGAAAATATCGCATGCCTGATAATAGGCGATCGCCTCTTTATCGCTTATGCGCCCTGGCAAAACAACTTTTTCATCATTTGCTGCCTGCTGCTTCAGTTCCTCGGTCAACGGTCCCTGCCCGCCGATAACGATTCGGAACCTGTCATCCAAATATTTGGCTGCTTCGATCAGATACTCATATCCTTTATAATGTACATGCCGGCCCAAGGCAAAGCAGAGGATTTTTCCCTCGTACCGTTTGCGGATATCATCCGCGATCTTTGTTGTTTGTTCGGTGATTTTTATCCGTTCAGTGCTAATGCAGTTATATACGACATGACATTTCGATCGGAACAGCTGCAGATACCGGCTTCCGTCTATATACTGTGCCGAGGTAGGAGCCACAACATCTGCACGCTGCAAAAGCGACAGGTTCTGTCCGTGGAACATCTTCCCCAGTATCTTCTGCCTTGTGATATCCAAATGCCAATATACGATAAGTTTAAATTTTTGCTTTTTATGTGCCAGCAAAAACGCCGCCATATAAGGGTTGGGATAATGGAAAATCACGATATCCGGGTCAAATTCCTTCATGAGGCGATGCAGCTCAAACGGATACGATGGCGACAGCAGCTGTGAAGCGACCTGACAGATGGACCCGCACCGAATGATCTCCACGCCGTCGATCCAATCCCGGACAGACTGGCTGCGCTTGCGCACCATGTCGCCGTCCGATCCTTCATCCCCCAGGCAGATGACCTTTTGCTCAATATCGTCCATACCGTTCAAGGCGTGGACGATATCTCGGCTCACCTGCTCAATGCCGCCGATATGGGGATAATAGGCCCGCGTAATTTGAAGTATGCGCATTTCATACTGCCTCCACTGCTATATGGTCACTTTTGCCATTTGAAGCGATGCAGCCTCTGCTGCCAACGATCACAGCCTTCAGGGCTTTGTCCATGTCTCTGCAAAGAACCGTTCTTCCAGCATCAAACACAGGCAGTGATACACCGGCAGATGCAGCTCCTGGATCATAAAGGTCTCGGTCGCCGGCGCCTTGATGCACACGTCTGCCATGGCGGACAGCTTGCTGTCCTTCTGGCCGGTCAGGCCGATGACCGGCATCCCCTTGGCCCTGGCCACCGTGGCCGCGTACAGCACGTTCTTGCTGTTGCCGCTGGTCGAGATGCCCAGGAACACATCCCCCGCCCTGCCGTAGCCGTTCACCTGCTGCGCAAAGCAAAGCAGCGGCTCGCAGTCGTTCATGTAGGCGGTGGAAAGCGCCGGATGCCCGTCCAGCGCGATGGCCGGCAGCGCGCCCTGCAGGTTCTCGGCCAGCACCGGGCCCAGCTCCGGGTGGGCCGCCTTCAGCCTTGCGGCGTACTCTGCGCCCGGCTTGCGCGGCTTGACAAAGCCCTTCATCAGCTCGCCGACGATGTGCTCGGCGTCCGCCGCGCTGCCGCCGTTGCCGGCGATCAGCAGCTTGCCGCCGTTTTCATAACAGGCAGCGAGCACCTCATACGCCCTTTGGATGTCTGCCCGGCACACGGCCAGCGCCGGATACCTCTCCGTCAACTGGTCCAGACGGGCTTCTACATTCGGCTCCATGCCTCTTCCTCCCCGATCTTTGCAACGGCCTGTGCCAGGCTGTCAATGCCGTCCTCGCCGATGCGCACACACCGGCAGCCGGCCGCCTGCCCGGCCCGTATATCGTTCTCGCCGTCGCCGACCATCCAGGACTGCTTTAAGTCGATGTTCAGGTCCTGCGCCGCCCGCAGCAGCATCCCCGGCTTGGGCTTGCGGCAGTCACAGTCGATCTTGAGCTCCGGCACCTCGCCGGCAAAGCCCTTGTCCGGGTGGTGGGGGCAGTAGTAGATGGCATCCAGATACGCGCCCTGTTCCCCGAGCAGCGTCTCCATCTTGTTGTGGATCTCATCCAGCTGCGCGCGCGTGACCTCGCCGCGGGCGATGACCGGCTGGTTGGTCACAACGATGGCCAGATGCCCGGCCCGGTTTATCTCGCGTATCGCCTCGGCCGCGCCGGGCAGCAGCTCAAAATCGTCAATGTCCCGCAAAAAGCCGACGTAGCGGTTGATGGTCCCGTCGCGGTCCAGAAAGACCGCCTTTTGCTTGCGCCGCAGGTTGCGGGCCTCTATCCTGCCTTCCCGGCAGTCCCGGCTGACCTGCTCATACCGTTCCGGCGTGCCCATATCCTTGACGTATTCCGGACTGTCGTAGCAGAACAGCTTGCCCGTGCCGGCCAGCGGTTTGAGCAGCTGCCGGTCCAGGTCGACCTTGGGGGTATCCGGGCGGTGCTCCAGCAATCTGGGCGATAGGATATGCAGCCCGGCGTTGACACGGTTCTTGTAGTACCGGGGGCGCTCATCCTCCTTGGCCAACCATTGCTGCACCGCGCCGTTCCCGTCGGCAACGATAAGACCGCTGTCATAGGGGTGGTCGTTGGGGTGGGTGAACAGCGTGGCCAACCCGCCGCGGCGGCGGTGGAACGCGACAAAACGCCCGAAATCAATGTCGAACAGTGAATCGGCGTTGAGCAGCAGGAAATCCTCGCTCAGTTTGTCTTTCAGCTCAAACAGCGCCCCAGCGTTGCCCAGGGGCTGCTGTTCTATGTAATATTGGAGCTGCACGCCGAAGCGCTCCCCGCCCCCGAAATAGTCGATGATCTTGTCCGCCATATGGCTGACGGTCAAAATGATATCGGTAAAGCCCTGCTCGCGCAGGCAGGTGAGCTCGCGCTCCAACACCGGCACGCCCGCCAGCGGGATCATCGGCTTGGGGATATCGCTTGCCAGCGATGCGATGCGCGTCCCGCGCCCGCCGGCCATGATGACGGTCTTCATGCTTACATGACCTTCTTTTGCCGGTCAGGTGCGCGGCTCATAGCTTTCCGGTGTATAGTGGATGACCCGTGTACCGCCGTTCTCAAACGCGAAGGGAATGTACATCAGGTCCTGCATCGCTTCGTGCACGGCGGCCTGCTTTTCCGGCGGCACATAGAAGATCAGGAACCCGCCGCCGCCGGCGCCCAGCAGCTTGCCGCCCAAGGCGCCGGCCGCGATGCCCTTTTCATACAAGGCATCGATGCTGTCGGTCGAGATGGCGGCACCGGTCTGACGCTTTAAGCGCCACGTCCGGTCCAGCAGGCGGCCGAACTCGTCCAAATCAGAATAAGCGTCTGTGAGGACGGCTTCCGCTTCATCGACCAGCGCCAGCATCGCCTTGAGCCGGGCGGTCTTGTCCTGACTGCCCGCCGCGTTGGCCTTCTGCACATCGGAGGAAAAGCGCGTGAAGCCGGTGAAGAACATGAGCAGGTTGTCATTGAGCTGCTGCTTGCGCGCCGGCGAGATGATGACCGGCCGTACCTCAAACCCGTTGGGGCCGAAATCGATGCGGTTGAACCCGCCGTACGCCGCCGCGATCTGGTCCTGCCAGCCGCCGGCCTCCGCGCACAATGTGCGCTCCAGATAAATGGCCTCCTCGGCCAAACGCTTTTTGTCGGCATATTTGCCCTTGAGCGCATAGAAAGCGTTGAGCAGGCCCACCGCGAAGGAGCTGCTGGTACCCAGCCCGGAACGGGCCGGCAGGTCGGCCTCATAGTTGATGCGCAGCTCATGCATATCCAGCATCTTCATCGCGTTGCGCACGGCCGGATGCTGGATATCGTCAACGCTCGTCACGCGCTCGGTCCTGGAATACACGACCTCGGTGCTGAAGTCAAAAAAACGCGGCAGGTGGCGGACATTCACATAGCAGTATTTATCAAATGTCGTGGAGAGCACCGCGCCGCCATGCTCGCGAAAAAAGCTCTCCATATCCGTCCCGCCGCCGAAAAACGACATACGGAAAGGCGTTTTTGTGATGACCATCCTTTTTCAACCACTTTCCCAAAAATCTCAGGCAAAAAGCCCTCTAAAGGCGCTCATATTCCGGTTCCGCACCGGGTGCACATGGTATCGGCATCAGCATCCCCTGGCGCCCGCTGCGCCTTCCCGCTGCTGCCGGCCAGCATTCCCGGGCCGCCGCGCAGACAACACAGCAAGGGACAAGCCGGCACAGCCTGTCCCCACAAGGGCGGTCTTTAAGTTGCTTCCTTTCGTAGTCTCCTTTTGAACCAATCTTCTCTTTCCCTTCTGAAATCCTTCCAGCCTGCCAGAAGAGAATTACCCCCCCCCCGGAGGATGTCATTGGCGCCGGTACGCTGCACTGCGTATGGCACGGGTATGAATACTTATACCAAGCCCTATATCTGGGCACACCCGGCCAAAATAAGCACTAGCAGTATAGCATACAAGGGCTTAAAATACAAGACTCTCCCATAAAAAAGTGGTTTTTTATAAAATTTGGCAGAACAAACAAGGCTGTAAAGGCAAAATGCTTTTTCGGACCCTTTTGGGGCGCTCCTTTTTTGCAGGATCCTGCACTTTGTTTACCCTCCGAATATGGCAAAAAACCGTCAAAACGGACGGCGCGGCGGCGCAGCGGCGCCTCCAGCCCGCGGCCGTACAGCTCGTAGGCCAACTGGGTGTGAACCGTATACAGCCGGACGCGGTGTGCCTGCATCAGCTTGAGCAGCCCGAGCAGCTGGCGGTTTTTGTGGCTGATGTCGGAAAGCGTGGAGACGAGCACCGCGTCCGCTTTCTCCCGCCAGATACTGCCCATGAGCTTCCACAGGCCGGGGCGGCGCGACAGCTTCCCATAGCTGCTGTCAGCGGAAGACCCGACGACCTGCATCCCCTGCTCCGCCGCCAGCTGCTGCAATACCTGCAGCAGCTGGCGGCACTCCTCTTCGTTCCTGCGGCGTGCATACAGCCAGACCTTCGTCATGCTCTCCACCCCTTTTTACGCATCGATGGCCGGTTCGCGTATCCACATGATACACTTATTGCACTTGTATTTCAAGTGCAATTTGCACACGAATTTATGTGTTTGATTTGCGCACAGTTTTCGCCTAAAATAGGAATGAGGTGATGTTATGGCTTTTTCGATTCAAAAGGAGGAATATGTCAACCGCACCTTCCGTCTGTCCAAATCTTTGGTGGACCGTATGGAGG
The DNA here is from genome assembly GCA_947631565.1 of uncultured Gemmiger sp. GTDB lineage: Bacteria > Bacillota > Clostridia > Oscillospirales > Ruminococcaceae > Gemmiger. The sequence continues at coordinate 59,756 of CANRLV010000006.1, forward strand.
CACTCTGTGATCTCAAGGGCATCTCTCTCAACAAGTTGACGGTACAATGTATCGAATATGCGCTGGCCAACCTGGATACCGGTGATGTTTGATGGTATGCCGTCCGTCCTGTCCATAGCACGCAAAAACCGCCGCCGCGGTCCGTTGGGGCCGCGGCGGCGGTTTTGTTTGTGCGGTCGATTACAGCTCCTTTCGCTGTATCTGCTTTGCCCATGTCTTGGCCGTCTGCTCCCGCAGAAAGGCGCAGATCGGCTCCAACTGCTGCTTTGTGCCCCATGCCTCCAGCGCGTCATAGTAGGCGCGGCGATCTTCCTCATGGATGATGATGGGCGGGTACCCGTGCAGCACGAGCAGGTAGTTCATGGCCAGCCGTCCCACGCGGCCGTTGCCGTCCGCAAAGGGGTGGATATTCTCAAACTTGGCATGGAAGTACGCCGCAGTGGTCAGCGCTTTATCTGCCGGGAAATCCTGCACCTCGGCCAGCAGTTCGGCCATCTCCTCGGCCACATCCTCCGGGGCAGCGCCGACTTCTTCTCGCCCTGTCACATAGTCGTGATGCTTATATTCGCCGGGTCGCTCTCCCATTTGATAACGCCGGGTATCGTAGGTATTTTGCGTCAAGGTCTTTTGCAGTTCCAGAAGAAATGCCCCGTCCAGCGGGCGGCGCTGCCCGAAGGCCGCCAAAAACAGTTCATTGGCAGCCTTGGCGTTGCGAATTTCAAACAGGGTCCGCAGGTCGCCGGTATAGGAAGTGACCCCGTCGTGCTCGAAAATCTCTCTCGTGTCGTGATAAGAGACCTTTTCATTTTCAATTTTGCCGGAATGATATGCAAATGCAATGCTATGACTATTGAGGGCTTCGGCCAGCCCTGCATCGGTGGTCACACTTTTCTTTTGCCACAGGGCAAGTGCTTTACAGTACGGATCCATTGTGTTTCTCCTGTCCGGAACGCCGTCGATACGATATTTACAGTATACCATAAAAGAGTCTGTTTGGGGAAAATTTTACAGTGATTCTTACGATTGAATTTTCCTGTCCTGTGCTCTCACAAGTGATATAGCAGAGGCGCAAAAAGCAAGCGAAAAAATAGTAAAACGCCCCTTCTCCTGCGAAAAGCCACAAGAGAAAGGGCGCTGTTTGCTCACAGAACCGTTATCGTAGCACAGCCGGTTTATACCAACCGGGCCGCGTCTTCAGCACGGTTTTGAGAGGGATTTCTTGACGTTACAACGTCAGCTTACAGCTCCGCGAAGTACTTGATGGTGCGGACCATCTGGCTGGTGTAGCTGTTCTCGTTGTCATACCAGGAGACGACCTGGACCTGATAGGTGTCGTCGTCGATCTTGGCGACCATGGTCTGGGTGGCGTCGAACAGGCTGCCGTAGCGCATACCGATGACGTCGGAGGAGACGAGCTGCTCCTCGGTGTAGCCGAAGCTCTCGGAGGCGGCGGCCTTCATGGCGGCGTTGATGGCGTCCTTGGTGACGTCCTTGCCCTTGACGACGGCGACCAGCAGGGTGGTGGAGCCGGTGGGCACGGGCACGCGCTGGGCGCTGCCGATGAGCTTGCCGTTCAGCTCCGGGATGACCAGGCCGATGGCCTTGGCAGCGCCGGTGGAGTTGGGCACGATGTTGACGGCGCCGGCACGGGCACGGCGCAGGTCACCCTTGCGCTGCGGGCCGTCCAGGATCATCTGGTCGCCGGTGTAGGCGTGCACGGTGGTCATGATGCCGGAGACGATGGGGAACGCCTTGTTCAGGGCGTTGGCCATCGGGGCCAGGCAGTTGGTGGTGCAGGAGGCGGCGCTGATGATGGTGTCGTCCTTGGTCAGGGTGTGCTCGTTGACGGAGTAGACGATGGTGGGCAGGTCGTTGCCGGCCGGGGCGGAGATGACGACCTTCTTGGCGCCGGCATCGATGTGGGCCTGGCTCTTGGCCTTGCTGGTATAGAAGCCGGTGCACTCCAGCACGACGTCAACGCCCAGCTCGCCCCACGGGCACTCGGCGGCGTTGGTGATCTTGTAGATCTCGATCTCGTGGCCGTCCACGATGATGGAATGGTCGGTGCTCTCGACGGTGTGCTTGTTCTCGCCGACGCGGCCCAGGAAGGAGCCCTGCGCGGTGTCATACTTGAGCAGGTGGGCGAGCATCTGGGGGCTGGTCAGATCGTTGATGGCGACGACCTCATAACGGTCATCCTCGAACATCTGACGGAACGCCAGACGGCCGATGCGGCCAAAACCATTGATAGCAACTTTTACAGCCATAGTTTGAGTTCCTCCTAAAGTAAAGTTCTACCTTGCGCGGCGGCGGCCGCTTACAAGCTGGTTCTATTGTAGCGTATTCCCCGCCAAACTGCAAGGGGGCTTGTGGCTTTTTTAACACAAAATTTGCGGGGGAAAACTGGCAGAAATTCCCTTGCCGCCCCGGCCGGGCCCCGTGCGTACGATATGCGCACACTAAGCCGTGGAACACACCGAAAGGGGGGCCTGTATGCCGCTGCCGTACCCTGCGCGCCGCGCGCTGCTCAGCGCCATGGCGGCCCGCCGCGCCCTGGCCGGGGCGGGGCCGCAGCCCGTGTGGGCGCCGCTGGCCCGCCTGACGGCGGCCGAGCTGCTGTGCCCGGCCTTGC
>CANRLV010000007.1 GCA_947631565.1 uncultured Gemmiger sp.
ACCCCGCACATCATGATCCCGCTGGTCGGCGAGGTCAAGGAGCTCAAGTACGTCAAGGACGTGGTCGTCAAGACCGCTGACGCCCTGATCGCCGCCGCCGGTGTGGATATGCACTACGAGGTCGGCACCATGATCGAGATCCCGCGCGCCGCCCTGACCGCCGGCGACATCGCCAAGGAGGCGGACTTCTTCAGCTTTGGCACCAACGACCTGACCCAGATGACCTTTGGCTTCAGCCGTGACGATGCCGCCAAGTTCCTGACCGCCTACTATGACACCAAGATCTACGAGAGCGATCCGTTCCAGCACCTTGACCAGATCGGCGTCGGCCGCCTGATCAAGATGGCCGTGGCCGACGGCCGCGCCGCCAACCCCAAGCTGGGCCTTGGCATCTGCGGCGAGCACGGTGGCGACCCCAGCAGCGTCGAGTTCTGCCACAACGTTGGCCTTGACTACGTCAGCTGCTCTCCGTTCCGCGTGCCCATCGCCCGCCTGGCCGCCGCGCAGGCTGCCATCAAGCAGCCGCGCTGAGACGCAGGCTTTTGAGAGCGTAAACACCCGATAGCATGACCGGGCGCCCCGCCGCAAGGCGGGGCGCCTTCTGTTTTGTTCGGCAACCGTATACCATCTTTTTGCCTGCTTGCAAAGCGGGGCGGTACCTGTTATACTGCTGGTACAATGTATTCTGGGAGGCTGCGGATGACCGAGCGCGAAAAGATCCACAGCGGCGGGCTGTACCTGCCGTTGGACGAGTCCATCATGGCGGAACAGCTTGGGTATCTGGACCGGCTGTATGATTTCAATTCCACCCGCCCGAGCGAGCTGGACAGGCGTGAAGCCCTGCTCAAAGAGATGTTTGCCGAGCTCGGCGCGGGCTGCTATATCGAGCCGCCGCTGTACGCCAACTGGGGCGGGCACCATGTGCATTTCGGGCATCATGTCTATGCCAACTTTGGCCTGACGCTGGTCGATGACACGCACATTTATGTCGGCGACTACACCGAGTTCGGCCCCCATGTGACGGTGGCCACGGCCGGGCATCCGCTGCTGCCCGAGCTGCGCGAGAAGGGCTACCAGTACAACCTGCCCGTGCACATCGGCCGCAACTGCTGGCTGGGCACCGGGGTCATCGTGCTGCCCGGGGTCACCATCGGTGACGGCACCGTGGTGGGGGCCGGCAGCGTCGTCACCAAAGACCTGCCGGCCGGCGTGCTGGCGCTGGGCACGCCCTGCCGTGTGGTGCGCACGCTCGGCGAACGGGACCGGGAAGTTTACTTCCGTGACCGCAAGATCGATTGGGACGCCCTGCCGCTGTGACCTGCTTACATAATCCCCTCCCCCGCCGGGCATACTGGCGGCGGGAGGGGATTTTTGTATGCTGTATGAAGCCAATGATGAAACGTTTGAAAGCCTGGTCCTGCACAGCACGGAGCCGACGCTCGTCGATTTTTGGGCGCCGTGGTGCGGGCACTGCCGGCGGCTGGAGCCGGTGCTGGAGCAGCTGGCCGACGAGGGGCGGCGCATCGTCAAGATAAATGTCGACATCGCGCCCCGCACCGCGCGGCAGTACGGCGTGGGCAGCATCCCGGCGCTGTTTTATTGTAAGGATGGCGGGCATGGGGCGGCACTGGTCGGCCCCGTCGGTCGCGAGGATATCGAGCACTGGCTGGCGGCGCAGGCATGATCTGGGACGTGCTCATCGTCGGCGGCGGGCCGGCCGGCTACACCGCCGCGCTCTATGCCGCCGGGGCGGGGCTGCACACCGTACTGCTGGAGAAGCTCGGCCCCGGCGGGCAGATGGCCGGCAGCGGCGCCATCGCCAACTATCCGGGCCTGCCGGGCGTGGACGGCGCCGCTTTGGCCGAGCGTATGCGCGTGCAGGCCGAGGCCGCCGGCGCCGAGACCCGCTATGAGGAGGTCACCTCGCTGGCGCTGCGCGGCACGCCCAAGACCGCCCACACGCGGCAGGCGGAGTACGCCGCGCACACCGTCATTTTGTGCACGGGGGCGGCGCCGCGGCCGCTCGGCCTGCCGGAGGAGACTGCCCTGCGCGGGCGCGGCGTGAGCTACTGTGCCGCCTGCGACGGCGGGCTGTACCGCGGGCGGGCGGTGGCGGTGGTGGGCGGCGGCAACACGGCCGCCGCCGAGGCGCTGTATCTGGCCGGGCTCTGCCGCGAGGTCACGCTCATCCACCGGCGCGGTGCACTGCGGGCCGACGCCCGCTGCACCAGGGCGCTGGAGGCCGCGCCCAATGTCGGCTTTTTGTGGAACACCCGCGTCACCGCCCTGCTCTACACCGAGACGCTGGCCGGCCTCAAGCTGCAAAACACCGTGACCGGGGCGCGCAGTACGCTGGCCGTAGCGGGGCTGTTCGTGGCTGTCGGCCGCGCCCCGCAGAGCGCGCTTGCCGCCGGACAGCTGGCGATGGACGGGGCGGGGTACCTGCTGGCCGGTGAGGACTGCCGCACCGCCCTGCCGGGCGTGTTCGCGGCCGGCGATGTGCGCGCAAAGCCCCTGCGCCAGATCGTGACCGCCGCCGCGGACGGTGCCATGGCCGCCAGGGCGGCGCAGGAATATATCGCTGCGCTGTGATTCAGGCCGGGACAAATGTCCCGGCCCTTTGCTTTTGTTTCGCCGTGTGCTATACTGAAAACGATCGCCCTGGTCAACCGTTTTCAAAAAGGGGGTATATACCATGACCGTCGCCGTTCGTTACTACACCCGTTCCGGCAACACCAAAAAACTGGCCGAGGCCATTGCCGCCGCCGTCGGCGTGTCGGCCCAGCCGGTGAGCGTGCCGCTGCCCGAAAAGACCGACATCCTGTTTTTGGGCTCCTCGCCCTACGCCTTTGACGTGGACGAGGCCGTCAAGCGCTTTGTGGCCGACAACGCCAAAAGCATCGGTACTATATACAATTTCGGCACCTCGGCGTCGCCGTCCTCCACGCGCAAGCTGGTGGCGAAGCTCGCCGCCGGGCATGGCGTGCAGACGGCGGAGGAAGAGTTCCACTGCTTCGGCAGCTTTTTGATGCTGCACCGCGGCCGCCCCAACGCCGAGGACTGCGCGGCCGCCGCCGAATTCGCCAAAAAAGTGATTGGATGAACGTTACAAACCGACGCACAAAGGCACTGCGGGCCGCGAAAACGGTCCGCAGTGCCTTTTGTCTGTGTTTACAATGCCTTGCCTGCCAAAATCTCTTTGTAATCCTGCAGGTTTTTGGCCAGCAGGGCCGGCGTGTCCAGCCCGTAAGGGCATTTACTCTTACAGCGGCCGCAGTGCAGGCAGTTCTCGATGCGCAGCATCTTCTCCTGCCAGGCGGGCGACAGCCACTGTGCCGAGGGCGAGCGCCGGATGAGCTGGCTCATGCGGGCGGAATTGTTGATCTCGATAGCGGCCGGGCAGGGCATACAGTAGCCGCAGCCGCGGCAGAAATCGCCCATCAGTTCGGCGCGGTCCTTTTCGATGACGGCGCGCAAGCTTTCGTCCATGCGGGGCGGGGCGTCCATAAAGGCCAAAAATTCCTCCAGCTCGGCCATGCGCTGCACGCCCCAGATGGGCAGCACGCCGTCGTATTGGGCGGCGAAGGCGTAGGCCGCGGCGGCGTTGGTGATGAGCCCGCCGGACAGTGATTTCATCGCCAGAAAGCCCATGCCGGCGGCCTTGGTCTTCTCAGCCAGGCGGATGTCGGCGTCGGTGGCCAGGTAGCAGAACGGGAACTGCAGCGTCTCGTACAGGCCGCTGTCGACGGCCTCCTCGGCCACGGCCAGGCGGTGGTTGGTGATGCCGATGTGGCGGATCTTGCCCTGTTCCTTGGCCGCGACCATGCACTCATACAGGCCGCTGCCGTCGCCCGGCTTGGGGCAGAAGGCCGGGTTGTGGAACTGATAGATGTCGATGTGGTTGGTCTGCAGCATTTTGAGCGAGGTCTCGAGATCTTTCCAAAAGCCCTCCGGCGTGGTGGCCGCGGTCTTGGTGGCGATGTAAATTTTATCGCGCATACCGCCAAAGGCAAGGCCCAGCTTCTCCTCGCTGTCGGTATAGGCGCGGGCGGTGTCAAAGAAGGTGATACCGCCCGCCAGCGCGGCGCGCAGGATGCGCACGCCCTCCTCCTTGCTCACGCGCTGCACCGGCAGCGCGCCGAAGCCGTTCTTGCTCACCGTGATGCCGGTGCGGCCAAGTGTCACTTTGTCCATGCTTTTGCCCTTTCCTGTGCGGTGGTGATTACAGTTGGGCGCTCAGGCCCACGGTTCCAGATAAAAGTCGTTTCGGCGCTCACTTTCAACGAGCCAGCAGGGGCCGCTGCCGTCGCCGTACAGCAGCGCCGCCGGCACGCGCCAGACCTCGCCGGTGTAAAAGTGATCCGCCAGCAGGCGGCTGCCGTCGATGTCGTAGATCTGCGCCGCGTCGTAGTCGCCGGGGATGTCGACAAAGCCCTCGGGGCCGGTGACCGCCAGCTTGTACCAGCGGCGCGCGCGCGGTCCGCCCAGTTCGAGCTCCTCCGCATAGCGCGGGGCAAACGGCTCCGCCGCCGCGGTCACGGTCAACGCGGCCGGGTGGAAGGGCCGCTTTGCTTCCCGGCGCACAAAGGCGCCGTCCGCGTCCCGATACCGCCACCAGGCGAAATCGCCGTCCGCCGCGGCGCAGATCTCACCGTCCAGCGCGTAGAGGTCGCACCCGTCGCCCAGGTACAGCGCGCCGTCCAACCGGCGCAGGTACTCGGCCAGCGCCAGCGGCAGCGTGACGATGCGCACGCCGCCGAAGTTGAAACCGCTTTCCAGTCCCGGCTCGGCCGTGACGGTCGTCTGCGCGCCGCCGTCCGCGGCAAAGCAGAACTGCGGCGTGATGCCGGGCACGGCGGCGAAGAAGAAGGTGCTCCCCTGCCGGCAGACCGGCTGGGCGGTGGCCCAGAGCAGCCGCTCGCCGTCCAGGGGCATATGGTAAGGGAAGAAGAAGCAGATGTCCCCCGCCACGGCAAAGGGCGGGAAGTCGGCGCCCGGCACCTGCAAATGTACATCCGGCACATCGGCCAGCGTCAGGTGGCGCTGGTGGTGGTTGACGAAGACGAAGCCGGCCTGCCCGTCGGTGCGCAGCGCACAGCGCAGGTGTTCGGCGTCGGTGCAGGGCACGAAGGGTTCGGCAAAGACCGGCTCCATGGGGGCGAGCAGCGCGCCGAAATCCCGCGCGAACAGGTGCAGAAGATTCAGCAGCCGGTACTGCCGGCGCACCTCGCCGTACTGGCCCAGGCAGGTGCCAAAATCGTAGTTGCGTATCGGCAGGTCGCCGTCCCACTTGGACGCAGCGGCGGCCTTGGATTCCTGGAAGGTCGAGTGCTTGCCGATCTTGTTGGTGCCGCCGTGGTACATATAGTAGCCGATGAGGTTGTTGCCGCAGCCCAGCTTGACCAGCGACAGCGCGTAGGCGTCCATCGGGCTCAAAATGGGGCGGCGCGTGTGGGTGGGCTGCAGGCCGCAGCCCATCTCACAGATGGCGAAAGGATAGCGCTCATAGGGCAGGCGCCAGCCGTCGGTATCATAGAGCTTGTCGTCGCCGTTCCAGGCCACGCTGTCATTGCGGAAAGGCACGAAAGAGTAAAGGTAGGAGAGGGGCAGCTCCTCGACGGTGTCGTCCCACGGATGGTCGGCGTAGGCTGAGAACACCGGCAAGAACTCGTCCACCGGCATACGCGCGCCGTACTGGTTGTTCCAGCCGGTGGCGGTGTAGATGGGCACGTCCAGCCCCACGCCCTTGGCGAGGTACTTGAGGGCCATCAGGTGGTCGGCGGCGTCGGTGAGCTCGTTCTCGATCTGGATGCCGATGACCGGCCCGCCGTCCTTGTAGAGCAGGCCCTGCACCTGCCGGTAGATCTGCTCGAACCAGCCGCGTGCTTTCGCCATGTAGGCGGGGTCATTGGTGCGCAGGGGCAGGCCGCTGTGCTGCAGCCAGTCCGGGAAACCGCCGTTGCGGCACTCGCCGTGCGCCCAGGGGCCGATGCGCAGCATGACGTCCAGCCCCTGTTCCGCGCACGCCAAAACAAAGGCGCGCACGTCAAGGTCGCCGGTAAAATCGAGCTTGCCTTCCTCCTCCTCATGGTAGAGCCAAAGGATGTAGGTGGCAACGACGGTCACGCCGCCGGCCTTCATTTTCGCCAGCTCCCGCCGCCAGTGGGCGCGGTCATCGCGGCTGAAATGGTACTCCCCCATCACCGGGATGACCGGCGCGCCGCCGCGCGTGATGTAGCGGCTGGTGAGCTCGATGCGTTCCCCCGCCGGGTCTGCCCCGCCCAGGCGCAGATGGCCCTGCAAAAGCCCGGTCGGTTCATACGGTGCAAAACGGATGTCCACAGGTATCCCCTCCTGCCGGCAAAAATGCGGTCTTACCGATCAGCTTTGTCGATCCAAGGTCCGTTCCGGGCACAGCACATCCTTGCCCGCAGCGGCATACCGCCATTCGGACCTGTGATACAGTGTATCACAGGAGCAGGCAAAAAGCAATCTTCCGCGGACAGGCGCGCCCTGCCGCCAAGGCGCCCTTTGCCCCCCATATCCACCGCTGCGTGCCTGACCGTGCTGGACCTATACGAAAAAAGTAGACACGATCATGCCCTATTTGTTATAATAAAACAGACACGAAAAAAGAGGTCCCCTATGGCAGCAAACAGCTGCAGATGGCTGTACAATACCGAAGACCGCCGTCGTGAAGCCGTCATAAAAAATGCAAAAAATGGAAGCCATACAGCGCTATTGCTGCCCATTGCTTATAGCAAGCTTTAGAGCGCGGCTTAAAGAACGAAAAATTTCACCTGTCTAAAGGAAGGACTGCACAATGACATTAAAAGAGTACTTCGTAGAAAATATTAAAACCGGAAGAATTGGAGAAATCGGGCAAAAAGCGATCGACTACTATAAGGTCCCAAGAGTGGAAGATTTATCAGCACAACAAAAGCTGGACTCTTTATGCACTGCCGCAGATGTGTCCCCCGCCTTATTGGATGAAATCATTTCGTCCAATTCTCCTGTGCTGCGCACCGTAAAAGGACATGCCTTTGAAACAGTATTTGGTAAAATCATGGATAGCAATGGCATAGTCTGTGACGATATCGGCGGTGACGGAGATGTTGACCTTACAGTGAATGGAAATACGCTCCAATGCAAAACACCGTATGCCGCCGGCTGTAACGAAACAACTGTTTCCTATAAAACCCATAAGACGCATGGTGCAAAATCCAAATTGGAATCCATGGACTATTACCACCACGTCGCCGATTTCGCGGATTATCTGGTAGGTTTGGTTTCGTATGAGCCCTTCCAGGTATTGATTGTCCCCAAGAGCGATCTTCCCCGTGTGCCTGCTTCCAATGTTCACATTGCAAGTCCGATGTTTTTACCGATCAATGGGCCTTATCTAAATGCATTTGACAAAATAGGAATTACCAAAAAACTCTCTATTCCATCGACAATCACAACACCTTCGGCCTCTGAGCTCCTGCCCAAATCCGCCAAGGTCATGAAATTGAAAAGTGAATATATTTTGGAGACCATTTTCAGAGTGGAAAATTTCCGAATTTGGGATATGAATATGCGCGGGTTTATCCGGGAAGCCGTCTTACACCAAATGTTCACTGAGAATCGGATCAAAGTTTATGATCCCATAAAGCTCGGCCTTGAACGCGCAGATAAAGCCGACCTTGTGCTGAAGGATGCGCAAAAGAGGGATGTACGTTTTCAAGTTAAAGGACTAACATATAATGGTTGTGTATTCGATGGTACTGATTCCATCATTGACTGTGAAACCCAACTCTCGCGCGGACGTGTCAACGATCACCCTACCCAAAGCCGTCTATACATGACTACCGATTTTGAATATGTGATAATGGCCATAGACCCTGCTTACTCAAATCAGTTTCGTCGTGAATGCTGCAAAACGAATGACTACAACTGGCATTTTTACTGTGTTCCTACAGCAGATCTGAGAAAACATCCCGACTATCCAGGACGGATATTTTCTCATCAACGACCAAAATACACCGCACTCCAAAAATATCTTATTGACAGCAATTGGATCGGGCTATGGTCTAAATTCTAACTGCCCATCCTGCGATTCAGCTTCGTAGTTTGTAATAATCAACTCCTTTCCTATCATCCGCTTTCCCTGGCTGTTCGCCGTATTATACTGCCAGCTTGCATCATAGATTTCCGCCCACTTGTAAAGCTTACGGATCTCCGGGCAATCATCGTAGGATAAGCAAAAAAGGTATTTTGTTTTCTTCAGGGCTTCACTGAGCCGCTTATGGTCTTCCTCCTTAAACGGCTTGGTGTATGCCCTTTTTGTATCTGCATGATAATAGGGCGGATCAAGATACATCATCACCGTTTTCCCTCTGGCTGGCATTTCAAGTATTTCTGCAAAATCAAGTGAGTACATATCAACGTCATGAAGCTTGGGCGTTGCCTTCCTGATAAAGTTTCCCCAGTTCTTCGGTGGGGAGCTTTTCCCGTCTTTGTATCCCCACGCGGGGCAATTAATGATCCCGCTGTAGGACGTTCTGTTTAAGTAATAGGTCTTGAACACTTTATCCAGCCCTGTAATCGGTTCAAAATCCTTTATTTCCTGATGACGTTCTCGGGTAGCGACCTCTTTATCCAGGAGTTTTATCAATGCTTCCGCCTGCTCCGCATCTTTTATCCATCTGTAAAAATCCATGATGTCGGATTCCAGGTCGTTTATGATGTTATATTTCACTTTTTGTTTGGCAAAGAAAATCGCGCCGCCGCCAAAAAATGGCTCTCTGAATTCATCATGCTCAACGCATTGTATGTACGGCATGATGTGTTTCAAAGCATAGAACTTTCCTCCGGGATATCGGAGGGGAGATTTTATGGCATCTCCGGATGGAACATAGTCATTGATGAAATACTTAGTCATCGTTTCTACCTATGATCTCGTCAATTGTCATTTGTTGCGGCATATCATAGTTGGTTATTATCAATTCGAATCCCAACTGACGATTTCCTCCCTTTACTGCAGAATTATCCACTCTATAGACAAAATTGGCGCTGTAAATATTGGCCCATCTGTAAAGCTCACGAATGTCGGGACAATCATCATATGTCAGAAAAAACTTGTGCTTGGTTTTTTTCAGACACTCTGCCAATCGAATATGGTCTTCCGGGTCAAATCCATAACGATAATGTTTGTGTTTTGGCGGCAAATAATACGGTGGGTCAACATAAATCAATACATTTTCCCCTTCCGCATTTATCACCTCACTGAAATCCAAATGGGTCAGCTTTGTGTCTTCAAGATACTCGCCACAGGGTATGATTCGTTCTTTCCACCTTTCCGGAGGCAAACTTCTCTTTGGCCTGTATCCCCATGCTGCAGACACGAGCTTTCCGCTGAAGGATGTGCGATTCAAATAGTAGTATTTACGTGCCGTTTCATATTCATCATCAGGTATACTATCAAATACTTCTCTCCAGCGTTCTCTATTTGCAACTTCATTCTCAAAATCAGCAACAAGCTTCTTTCGTCCGCCAGGGTCCTGCATTACCTTGTAGCAAGTGATGAGTTCCTCATCGAGGTCATTCAGCCAATTTCTGCTCGCTTTCGGTTTGTGAAAGAAAACCGTCGCACCGCCTGCAAACGGCTCTCTGTATTCATCATGCTCTACAGCACTCCAAAATGGCTCTAAAATGTCCATTGCATAAAATTTTCCGCCTGGATATCTGAATGGCAATGGTCTTTTTTTCATTGGAATTCCTCTTCCCGAATGATCTCCATAATGTCATTTGTTTCGCAGCTTAGTGCCGCACAAATTTTATTTCAAGCCGCTTCCGGCTGCCTTATGTATTTTCATGTGACAAAAGAACTGCCGTCTCCACATGGCGCGTGCGCGGGAACAGATCGACCGGCTGCACGGCCTCGGCGCGGTAGCCGTGTGCGGCGAGGTACTTGACGTCCCGCGCGGCGGTGGCGGGGTCGCAGCTGACCATGACCACGGTGCGCGGGGCCATCCGGGCAATGGCGTCGAGCGTCTGCTCGCTGCAGCCCTTGCGCGGCGGGTCGACGATGATGACGTCAGGGTGCTGGTGCTCGGCCGCCAGCTGCGCCGCCGCCTGCCCGGCGTCGGCACAAATAAAGCCGGCTTTATCGGGCCCAAAGCCCATGCGCCGGGCGGTGGCGGCGGCGCCCTCGACCGCCTGCGGCACGACCTCGACGCCCAAAAGGCGCGCACAGTCCCCTGCCATCGAAAGCCCGATGCTGCCCATGCCGCAGTAGAGGTCGAGCAAAAAATCGCCGGGACGCAGGGCGGCAAACTCACGCGCTTTGGCGTACAGCATCTCCGCCGCAGCGGTGTTGACCTGATAAAACTCCTGCACGCCCATGCGCAGCGGCACGCCGGCCAGCGTATCCTCGATAAAGCCGGGACCGAGCACCGTGCGGGGCGGCGCCGTGCCCAAAATGACGTTGGTCTGCTTTGTGTTGGCCTGCACCAGCACGGTGGTCAGGTCGAACTCCTGCGCCAGCGTTTGGCAGATATTCTGCTCTTCCGGCAGCTTTTGGCCGTTCAGCACAAAGCACAAAAGGCGCTGGCCCGTGTGCCAGCCCTGCCGCAGATAGAGATGGCGCACAAGGCCGGTGTGGGCCGTCTCGTCATAGGCCGCGGCGCCGGCGGCCGTGAGCAGGGCGCAGGCACGGGCCGCCAGCTCGTTCATCCATTGCGGCTGCAATTTGCAGTCGGCGCAGGGCACGACGCGGTGGCTGCGCGGGGCGTAAAAGCCGGTGATGAGGCTGCCGCCCGCACCGGTACCCACCGGCAGCTGCACCTTGTTGCGGTAGCGGTCGGGCGCGGGGGCCGGCAGCACCGGCGCCACCGGCACGTCCAGCCCGCCGAGGCGGGCAAAAGCATCGCGCACAAAGGCGGTCTTGGCCTCGCACTCGGCCGCATAGGCAAGGTGCCGGAACACGCAGCCGCCGCAGGGCGCGGCGCTCGCGCAGTCCGGCTCAATACGCTCGGGGCCGGGCGTTATGATTTGTTCGAGGCGGGCAAAGCCGTAGGTCCTGCCCGCCTTGACCACCCGCACGGCGGCCACGTCGCCGGGGGCGGCGCCGGGCACGAACAGCACATAGCCGCCCGCCGTATGCGCAACGCCGCTGCCGTCACTGGAAAGTGCTTCCACCGTGACGGTCAGGCATTGATTTTTTTGTACGGGCGCCGCGTTCATCGCTTCTCCAGGCTGGCCAGGTAGCGGCTGGGCGGCATCCCCTTGACCTTTTTGAACACGCGGGAAAAATAGAACTGGTCAAAGAAGCCGACGCTGACCGCGATCTCGGCGATGGAAAGGTTGGTATTTTTGAGCAGGGCGCAGGCCTCGTCGACGCGGTAGGCGGTCAGATAGTCGATGGGGCTTTGGCCGACGGCGGTCATGAACACGCGGTAGAGGTGGCTGCGGCTCACGCCCACGGCCTTGGCGATGTCGTCCACCGAGATATCGTGCGAGTAGTTGAACTGGATATACTTGACCGCCGCCAGCACATACTGGCTGCCGGTGGCGACAGCGCGGGGCATGGTCTCCTGCGCCTCTTTCATGAGCAGGGCCAAAAACAGGTAGAGACAGCCCGTCATGCGGGCCTCGTCCTGCGGCTCGGTGCCGCGGGCGTTGTAAATTTGGTCCAGCGCTTCGCGCATGGGCCGGGGGTCGGCGCAGTGGTGGCAGGGCTGGCTGTCGGTAAAGGGGGCCTGCTGCACCAGCCGGCTGGCGCAGGCACCGTTGAAGCCCACCCAGCAATATTCCCACGGTTCTTTGGCGTCGGCCGTGTAGCTGATGCGCTGACCGGGCTTTGCCAGAAACAGGTCACCGGGGGCCAGCGTATAGCTCTGTCCGCCCACCTGGTAGCTGCCGTGCCCGGCCACGACGAGATGGATGAGGTAATGGTCCCGCACGCCGGGGCCCCAGGTATAGCCGGGGCGGCAATGCTCATGCCCGCAGCGAAAGACCGACAGCTCGACGTTGTCGGCGTCGGCCTGGATATAGGACTGCTTGGCGAGGTTTTCCATGCTCCACCCCCAAAAACGTACATTGTAGCACAACGATTATAGCAAACCATTCACCAAAAGTCCATATTTATTTTGGCAAAAAGACGGCGCGGGGGGCTTTCACTTCCGGCGCGGTTCTGGTATACTGGAAAATAAAGAAAAACTGTCAGGAAAGGTGCGGATACAAAATGGCGACTACCATTGAACTGAAAAGGCAGCTGGCGGACGGCGTGTATGACGCCGCGCTGGCCAGGCTCTACGGCGAGCAGGCCGTGCCCGCCCAGCGGGCGCGCTACATCGGCGCGGTGGACGGGTTCGAGGCCATCTATGGTCCCGGGCGGGAGGTCACGTTCTACTCGGCCCCCGGGCGCACCGAGATCGGCGGCAACCACACCGACCACAACAACGGCGTGGTGATGGCCGCCGCCGTCGATTTGGACATCATCGCCGTGGTCGCCCGCACCGCCAACCGTGTAGTGCGGGTCAAGTCCAAGGGGTATGACAAGATCGACGTCGTGGACGTGAACAATTTAAAGCCGGTCAAGAGCGAGAGTGGGCGCTCGGCGGCTCTCGTGCGCGGCGTGGCGGCCGGCATCGTGCAGCACGGCGGCAAGGTGGGCGGCTTTGACGCCTACACGACCAGCAATGTGCTGGGCGGGTCGGGGCTGTCGAGCTCGGCGGCGTTCGAGGCCTGCATGGGGGCCATCTTCCGCGGCGAGTACAACGGCAACGACATGGACGCCCTTGACCAGGTGGCCATCGCCCAGATCGGCCAGTATGCCGAGAACGTCTTTTTTGAAAAGCCCTGCGGCCTGATGGACCAGACGGCCTGCGCCGTGGGCGGGGCCATCACCATCGATTTTGCCGACCCGGCCGCCCCTCGCGTCGACCGCACGCCGTTCGACCTGGCCGCGCACGGCTACGCGCTGTGCATCAGCGACACCAAGGGCAGCCACGCCGATTTGACCGACGAGTATGCCGCCATCCGCCGCGAGATGGAGAGCGTGGCCGAAGCGCTGGGCCAGCGCCACCTGCGCGAGGTGCCGGAGAAAGAGTTCTTTGCCGCCATCCCGGCGCTGCGCAAAAAGGTCGGCGACCGCGCCATCGTGCGCGCCATCCATTTTTACGCCGACTGCCGGCGCGCGCGCGACCTGTGCGCCGCCATCGCCGACAACGAGTTCGAACGCTTTTTGCAGCTGGTCATCGAGGGCGGGCATTCCAGCTTTGAGTACAACCAGAACGCCTACAGCATCAAGGATCCCTCCACGCAGGGCATCCCGCTGGCGCTGGCCGTCAGCCAGCATATTTTAGCCGGGCGCGGCGCCTGGCGGCTGCAGGGCGGCGGCTTTGCCGGCACCATCCAGGCCTTTGTGCCGCTGGATATGCTGGAGGCCTACCGCGCCGCCATCGACGGCGTGTTCGGCGCCGGCAGCTGCCATGTGCTGAATGTGCGCAACTACGGCGCCGTGCAGATGACGCCGGAGCTGTAAACCGTATACGAGACCGCCCGCCCCGGGCTTTTCCCGGGGCGGGCGCGCTATTTTGTTTATAAAGTTTTACCCGTCCCGCCACGGGCGGGGGCGGCTTTCGAACGTTTGGCCCGGATGCTCGCAGGCCTGCTGCATCAGCAGCCAGAGATAAGCGTCCTCGAGCGCCTCGGCCAGCGGGTAGCCGCCGCGGTTTGTTTTGACAAGTCCGGCCATGTCCAGCAGCAGCGTGGCGATGGCGTACTCGTCCTGCCAGGGCTCCATGTGCACGGCGGGGTGCCATTCGGCGCAGAGCGCGCGCAGGGCATCATCCTGCAAAGCGGCGTAGGCCGGGTCGAGCCGGGGGCGCAATGGCTCCGTGTGCGGGGCGTGGGCGGCGTCCACCCGGCGCAGCGTGGTGTCGTTCCACTCCCCCTTCGTGCCCTGCACGTTGATGTGCCGCGCACGGATAAAGGAATGGTAGGCCACGCCGCTGAAATCATAAAAGCCGAGCTTGCCGTCGGCAAATTCCAACGTGACACGGTCCCGCGTCTGGGTCTGCATACGGCCGTCGGTGACAGGACCCTGGCGGGAATCGGTGCACTCGACGGGATATTGGTAGCGCGCGCCGGTCACGCGCACCTCCGGCAGCGGGTCCCCGGGGCGGTAGCCGAGCGCGCGGCGCAGCACGCTGGCGCCGTGGTAGTCATGCGCCAGATTGAGCGTGGCGGCCTGCGGCGCGCCCAGCAGCCCCTGCTCCACCGCGTGCAGGCCGGCGGCGACGATCGGGTAGCGGAAATACTGTTCGGCGATCTGCAATCTGGCCCCAGCCCTGTACAGGGCCCACAGCTCGGCCAGTTCCTGCTCGCTGCCGGCGGCCGGCGTCTCGGCCAGCACGGCGAAGCCGCGCGCGAGCCACGCCTTGGCGACGGCGGCGTTGGCGGATTTTTCCACCGCCACCACAACGAAATCCGGTCGCTTGGCGGCAAGTTTCTCGGCGTCGGCGGTGGCGTCGACGCCGTATTCGCGGCGCAGGGCTTCGGCCTTTTCGGCGCTGCGGCAGAGCATGCCGAGCAGCCGGAAGCACTGCGGCCAGCGCCGGGCGATGCGGACGTAGAACAGCGCGCGCCAGCCCGCGCCGACGACGATATAAGTCAGTGGCTGCATGGTAGTCCCCTCCCCCATTTACAGGTAGCGGCCGGTCACGCTGTGCGGAGCCGCTTTGATCTGCTCCGGCGTGCCGGCGGCGACGATGCGCCCGCCCTCGGTCCCACCGCCGGGGCCCATGTCCACGACATAGTCGGCGCTGCGGATGACGTCGAGGTCGTGCTCGATGATGACGACGGTGGCCCCTTGCTTAATCAATGCGCCGAACACGTCCATCAGGCTCTGCACATCGAGCGGGTGCAGGCCGATGGTCGGCTCGTCAAAGACGAACAGCGTGTCGGCCTGGCCGCGGCCCATCTCGCTGGCCAATTTCAGGCGCTGCGCCTCGCCGCCCGAAAGCCCGGGCGTCTGCTCGCCCAGCGTCAAGTAGCCAAGGCCGACGTCGTGCAGCACCTGCAAACGATTGCGCACGGTGGGCAGGTCGGCGCAGGCGGCGAGGGCCTCGTCGACGCTCATCGCCATCAGGTCGGGCAACGAGAGCGCCGGGCCGCCCTTTTTGGGCACGCGGCGGATACGGTAGGCGGCGTCGGCATAGCGCGCGCCGCCGCACGACGGGCAGGGGATGTCGACGTCGGGCAGGAACTGCACATCCAGACTTATGCTGCCGGTGCCGTCACAGACCGGGCAGCGCAGCGCGCCGGTGTTGTAGGAGAAATCGCCGGCCTTGTACCCCCCGGCCCTGGCGTCCGGCGTGCGGGCGTAGGTCTTGCGCAGCTCGTCATGCACATCGGCGTAGGTGGCGACGGTGGAACGGACGTTGATGCCGATGGGTGTGGCGTCGATGAGCTTGCCCTGCCGGATGCCGGGCGCCGAAATCCTTACGATATGTTCCGGCAGCGGCTTGCCGGCCGCCGCGGCGGCCAGCGCCGGGACGAGGCTTTCCAGCACCATCGTCGTCTTGCCGGAGCCCGACACCCCCGACACCACGCTCAGCCGCCCCTTGGGCAGGCGCACGGTCAGCGGCTGCACGGTGTGGAGGGGCCCCGTTTGCATCTCAATGGTGCCGAGGGCGAAGAGGTCCGCGGCCGGCGTGCGTTCGCGCAGCGCGGGCCTTGTTCCGGGAGCCAGGTAGGGACCGATCTTGGAGACCGGGTTTTGGATAAGGTCGGCCACCGTCCCCTGTGCCAGCAGCCGCCCGCCGTCCGCGCCGGCGCCGGGGCCGAGCTCCAGCAGCCAGTCGGCATGGGCGAGGACCTGCGTGTCATGGTCGACGAGCAGCACGGTGTTGCCGTCCGCCACCAGGTCATCCATGACGCCGGTCAGGCCCTTGAGGTTCGCAGGGTGCAGGCCGATGGACGGCTCGTCCAATACATACAGCGCGCCGGTCGTGCGGTTGCGCACGGCGCGGGCCAGCTGCACGCGCTGGCGCTCGCCCGTCGAGAGCGTGGCCGCGGCGCGGTCCAGCGTCAGGTACGAAAGCCCCAGCTCGACCAGCCGCCGGGCGGTGTTCAGGAAAGCGGCGCAGATGCTCTCGGCCATGGGGCGCATCGGCTCCGGCAGCGTGGCCGGCACGCCGCGCACCCAGTCGATGAGGTCGGCCAGCGTCATTTGGCAGGCGTCGGCCAGGCTGATGCCGCGCAGGCGCGGGGCGCACGCGGCCTCGGACAGGCGGGTGCCGCCGCAGTCGGGGCAGATATCCTGCCGCAAAAACTTTTCCACCCGCTTCATGCCCTTCTCGTCCTTGACCTTGGCGAGGGCGTTCTCGACGGTGTAGGTGGCGTTATAGTAGGTAAAATCCAGCTCGCCGGCTTCCTCGGTGTGCTTGGAATGGTAGAAAATGTGCTTTTTGACCGCCGGGCCGTTGTAGACGATGTCCTTTTCCTGGTCGGTCAGGTCGCGGAAGGGCACGTCGGTGCGCACGCCCATGGCCCGGCAGACGTCGGTCATCAGGCTCCACATCAGGCTGTTCCAGGGCGCCACGGCGCCCTCGTCGATGGTCAGCGATTCGTCCGGGACAAGCGTCGCTTTGTCCACCGTGCGCACGACGCCGGTGCCGCCGCACCTCGGGCAGGCGCCCTGGCTGTTGAAGGCGAGCTCCTCGGCCCCCGGTGCGTGCACGGGCGCACCGCACACCGGGCAGACGATGGGCTGGCCGGCGGCGACGTTCGGCGTCGGGTCGAGATAATGCCCGTTGGGGCAGCGGTGGGACGCCAGGCGGGAAAACATCAGCCGCAGGCTGTTGAGCAGCTCCGACCCGGTGCCGAAGGTGCTGCGGATGCCCGGCACGCCGGGGCGCTGGTGCAAAGCCAGCGCCGGCGGGATGTAGCGCACGGCGTCCACCTGCGCCTCGGCCGCCTGGGTCATGCGGCGGCGGGTGTAGGTGGAGAGCGATTCAAGATACCGGCGCGAGCCCTCGGCATAGAGCACGCCCAGCGCCAGCGACGATTTGCCCGAGCCCGACACCCCGGCGATGCCGACGATGCCGTGCAGCGGCACGTCGACGTCCAGGTTTTTGAGATTGTGCACACGGGCCCCGCGGACCTCGATGGCGGACGGTCTTTCCATGCTGCGTTCCCTCTTTGCCGGAATTTACCGCTATTGTACTATGAAACCGCCCAAAAAGCAACCGGAGGGCCGGCAGTGTGCCGACCCTCCGTATCGCTATTTTGCAATTCCAAATGCACCCCGCCCGCAAAGCCGCCCAGCTCCCATTCGAACCGGCAGGCCGTCAAGCCAAGGAGCATCACAAGCGCCAGCAGCAGGGCGCAGAATTTGAATTTCATTTTGCACCGTCCTTTTTGTCAATGAGGGCGAGCAGACGGTCGAACCCGTGCCAGACGAGCTCCGCCGCGCCGCCCAGCATCAGCGCCGGCACCAGCAGCACGGCCAGCAGCGCCATGCCGGCGCAGAACACCGCCCACACGGCCGCCTTGTGGGCCAACTCCCGCCCGCGCATATCTCAGTCCTCCCCGGCGCGCGCGCCGCTGACGATGCCGTAGTACACGTTGGAGGTCAGGCGGTAGACGGCGGTGTAAAACAGCGTGAACACGCCCAGGCAGCCGAGCGTCACAAGGGCAAACAGGCCGGTGTTGTCAAAGTTGAAGGCGCGCATCAGCTTTTCGACGATGGGGAACGCGAACGCCAGGTGTAAGGCCGCCAGCGCCAGCGGCAGCAAAAACACCGTGAGCATCTGGCTGTTGATGCTTTTGCGGATGGCGCGCCGGGTCATGCCGACCTTGCGCATGATGGCGAAGCGGGCCTGGTCTTCGTACCCCTCCGATATCTGCTTATAATAGATGATGAGCACGGTGGCGAACAAAAACACGATGCTCAAGAAAATGCCGAGGAAGAACAGCCCGCCGTTGAGCGACAGAAAGTCCTGCCGTTCCTGCTCGCGGCACTCGACCATGGTGGTTTTGAGGCCAAAGGTACCGGCCCTGTTCAGTTCGGCCACCCTGTCCACGACCGCCGCAGAGACAGCGTCCTGTTCGGCGGCGGACAGGCCGGTGTCAAAGCCCAGATACCAGAAGTAGGTCAGCATCGGGTCGCCGTTGAAGTTGGCAAGCCTGTCCAAGCCCTCGACGGCCGCCGCCAGGTCCGGCACCACCACCATGAGGGTGGGCATGATGTCCATGGCCGCATAACCGTCGGCATAGAAGGGTTCCAACTGTTTTTTGACCTTGAAGCTGCGCCCGCCCCGGAAAGAGAGGCTGTCGCCGCTGAAGGTATAGTGGTAGGCATAGGTCATCGCCTCGCCGTCGGCCAGCGTCTCGCTGTTGCCGGTCGCGCGGTTGTAATCGGCCAGCGGGATGAAGCAGAACTGCAAAACATTGTTGTAGATGGCGGGGGTCAGCTCGTCGAGCGCTCGCACGTCGGTCTCGACGACACCGTTCTCGAGCAGACCGGCCACCGTCACGTTGCGCAGGAAATATTCGTTTTGCACCGCGGCCCCGCTTTGGGCGGCGGCGCCCAGCACGGCGCCGCGCAGGGCGTCGCCGTTCGTGTCGTCAAGGTCGGCGGCGCTGTTCATCGTCACGGTCAGGCCCATCTCGCGCGGGTAGCGCCGCAGCAGCGTGTCCTCGCCGCCGGCGTAGAGGCTGGTGGTCAGGCTCATCATCACGAGCACCATCGTGGCCAAAATGCAGATGGAGGCAAGGCCGGCGCCGTTGCGCTTCATGCGGTAGGTCATGGAGGCGACGGAAACAAAGTGGTCAGGCTTATAGTAGTAGGCCTTGTTTTCCTGCAAAAGGCGGCAGAAGACCACCGAGCCCGCGATCATGATGAGGTAGGTGGCGATGATGACCAGCGCCACCGCCCCGAAGAAGGCGATGAGCGCCGTGACCGGGTTGGTGATGGAAACGGCGATATAGTAGGCGATACCCAAAATCACCACGCCGGTCAGGCCCAGCAGCCAGTTGCCCTTGGGCGGCTTTTCACCGCTGTGCTCGGATTGCAGCAGGTTGGCGGCACTGGTGCTGAAGACCTGGCGCAGCGTGTCCAAAAAAAGCAGCAGAAAGGTGACGGCAAAGAACACCGCCGTCTCGGCCATCGCCTTGGGCGAAACGGTCAGCCTATAGTTGACCCCGCCCTGCAAAATGTTGATGAGCCCCAGCTCGGCGAGCTTTGACAGCAGCATGCCGAGCGCGAAGCCGCCGCCCAGGGCGATGAGCGCGATGAACAGCGTCTCCCAGAACAGGATGCGCCCGAGGTCCAGCTTGCCCATGCCCAAAACGTTGTAGAGGCCGAACTCCATCTTGCGGCGGCGGATGAGGAAAGAATGGGTGTAGAACAAAAACAGCAGCGCGAACAGCGCGATGACGCCGGCGCCCAGCTGCAGCATATAGCACAGCAGATTGCCGCCCTGCAGGGCGTAGACGTCCGGGTCCAGCGAGAGGAATCGGATGATGTAGCGCATGGCCACCATGCCGACACAGGTAAAGATGTAAGGCACATACAGCCGCCCGTTTTTGGCGATGCCCTGCCAGGCCAGGCGCGGGTAAAAGCCGGTCTTCACGCTCTGCCACCCCCCGTCGCCAACAGCGTCAGGGTGTTGGAGATCTTCTCGTACAGCTGCTCGTTGCTCGCCTCGCCGCGGTAGAGCTGGTGGTAGACCTCGCCGTCCTTGATGAACAGCACCCGCCCGGCGCTGCTGGCCGCCTTGACCGAGTGGGTGACCATGACCACAGTCTGGCCCAGGGCGTTGACCTCGGCAAACAGGCGCAAAAGCTCGTCGGTGGCGCGGGAATCCAGCGCGCCGGTGGGCTCGTCGGCCAAAATCAGCCGCGGGTCGGTGATCATGGCGCGGGCCACGGCGGCGCGCTGCTTCTGCCCGCCCGAGACCTCGTAGGGGTATTTTTTGAGGATGTCGGCGATGCCCAGCCGCTGCGCGATGGGCACGAGGCGGCGGTGCATCTCGTCGTACCTTTTGCCGGCCAGTACGAGCGGCAGGTAGATGTTGTCCTCCAGCGTAAAGGTGTCAAGCAGATTGAACTCCTGAAACACAAAGCCCAGGCGGTCGCGCCGGAAAGCGGCGCGGTCCTGCTCCCGGACCTGGGCAAGGTCACGCCCGTCCAGCAGCACGCGGCCGGCGGTGGGCTTGTCGAGCGCGGCCAGAATGTTCAAGAGCGTCGTCTTGCCGGAGCCGGACTCGCCCATGACGGCGACGTACTCGCCCTCCTCGACGGTGAAGCTGACGTCCCGCAGCGCCTCGACCTTGCTGGCGCCAAAGCGACCGGAATAGATTTTTTTCAGGTTCTCGACCTGTAGTATCGGCATCGTGCAGTCCTCCCTTTCGGTTTGCCTGCCCCCAGTATACAAAACGGCGGGCCGCGCCCGCCATCGATTCGGCTTACAGTTTGCCGCGCAGACCTTACGATTTTGTAAGGTGAAGCGCCCTATTCCGCTTTCAAATCATACTGTGCCAGGTCGAGATACACCCGCGTCCCCTGCCCCGGCGCCGACTCGATGCGGATGCCGATGCCAAGGTTTTGGCACACGCGCCTGCACAGGTAGAGCCCCAGCCCGGTGGCGTGCCGGCCGGCGTCGCGGCGGCCGTTACAGCCGGTATAGCCCTTGTCAAACACGCGGGGCAGATCCTCGGGCGCGATGCCGATGCCGGTATCGGCGATGCACAGCTCGCTTTCGCCCGCCGGCGCCACCGTCACGCAGCCGCCGTCCGGCGTGTATTTGAGGGCGTTTGAAAGCAGCTGCTCCACGACAAAGCCGAGCCATTTTTCGTCGCTGACGAGCGTGCGCCCGGTGGGCACGAAGTCCAGCCGGACGTGCCGGTCGATGAAAGAGGCCGCGAACCGCTTGACCGCCCGGCGCAGCACCTCGTCCAGCGCGCAGGTGCACAGCACATAGTCGGTGTCGGCGCTGCCCAGGCGCACAAAGGCCAGCACCATCTCGACATACTGTTCGATGCGAAAGACCTCGGCCTCCAGCCGGCGGGAGAGGGGCGTGTCCTCACTTTGCAGTATCAGGCGCATGGCGGCGATGGGGGTTTTGATCTGGTGTGCCCACGCCGTGCAGTAGTCGCTCATATCGCGGGCGCGCAGCGCGCTGTGCGCGCTCTGCGCCGCCAGCTGCTGCTGCAAAGCGGCGATGAGCGCCTGATAGTCCTGCCCGGCAACATCCTCGGCAGCGGGCAGCGCCCCGGCCAGCGCGGCGGCCAGGTCGGCGCTTTCCGCCGCGCGGGCGGTCAGGGCCTGTAAGGTGCGGTGGGTCTTCGCAGTGCGGGCCAGGTCCCGGCCCGCAAAGGCCGCCGCCAGCAGTGCGCACAGTCCCGCCGGGTAGAGGACGGCCGGCAGCGGCAGGTGGTAGAGCGCAAAGGTGACGCCGAAGACGGCGCAGCACACCGCCGCCAGAACGATCGCCCGGCGCCGGGCCCGGAGATATCGGCGCAGCAGCTCCATGCTTCCCCCTCCCCCCTTTTACCCGATCAGATACCCGGCGCCCACCCTGGTGGTGATGAAATCGGTCAGGCCGGCGTCGGCCAGCTTTTTGCGCAGACGGTTGACGTTGACGGTCAGGGTGTTGTCATCGACAAATTCATCGGTCTGCCACAGGCGCTCCATCAGCTTTTCGCGGCTGACCACGCGGCCCCTGGCCTCCAGCAGGCAGAGCAGGATGCGGTACTCGTTGCGGGTCAGGGGCACGGGGCGGCCGTCATAGGTCAGGGTCTGGGCGCCGGTGTCCAGCACGGCGCCGCGCCGCGCCAGCACCGGGGCCGCCGGGGCCAGGTCATAGCTGCGGCGCAGCAGCGCCTGCACCTTGGCCATCAGCACGCTTTGGTCAAAGGGCTTGGCGATGAAATCGTCGGCGCCCAGGTCGATGGCGGTGACGATGTTCATGTTGTCCGCCGCCGAGGACAAAAACAAGATCGGCACCGGCGACGCCGCGCGGATAAGGCGGCACCAGTGGTAGCCGTTATAAAACGGCAGCGAGATATCGAGGATGACCAGGTGCGGTGCAAAGGCTGTAAATTCTGCCATCACGTCGCGGAAATTTTGCGCCGCGCGGGCTTCGAGCCCCCACTGCCCGGCCGCCGTGCAGACGGCGGCGGCGATGGTGCGGTCGTCCTCGACCACCAGGATGCGGTACATGGCATACACCTCCTGCCCAATAGAACGACTTACACTTTTATTATAAAGCGCCGGGCGGCAAAGTCAACCGCCGGTCCCGGTCGGGCGCCGCAGGGGCGAAAAACACTTAATCGACCGAAATATTCACCTATTTGACGTTTTGCGCGGCTTGCAATGGGCACAGTGTTTTGGGTAAAATAATAGTGGATCATTGGGGGAAAGGAACGGTGCGGGATGCGGTTTGCCATCTGTGACGACGACGCGGCCGAGCGCGAGCGCGTGGCCGCGCTGGTGCGGGAATACCTGCACGCGCACGGCTCCGACAGCGAGGTGCTGACCTTTGCCGGCGCCGACGAGCTGCTGCGCGCCGCCGCCGACGCCGACGTGTTTTTGCTGGACATCCTGATGCCCGGCACCGACGGCATCCGCCTGGCCAAGGCGCTGCGCGCGCGCAACCGTGACGCCGCCATCCTCTACCTGACCGGCTCCACCGACTATGCGCTGGATGCGTTTGGGGTGCGGGCGGCCGCCTACCTGGTCAAGCCGGTCGAGCGCGAAAAGCTGTTCGACGAGCTGGACGAGTGTATGCGCGCCCACCTCAAGCGCTGCTGCACGGTGGAGGTGCGCCGCGGCGGCAGCGTGGTGCGCGAGCAGGTGCTGCTGGACGAGGTCATCGCCGTGGAATACCACGACCACCGCCTGGTCTACCGCCTGACCGGGGGCCGCACGCTGACCGGCAACTACAAGCGCGGCTCGTTCGAGACGATGGCCGCCGCTTTCCACGCCATGCCGGATTTTTTGAAGATATCGGCCAGTTATCTGATCAATGAGCGCCATGTGCGCCAGCTGGCCGGGGACGATTTTATCATGTCGGACGGGCAAAGCTACCATGTGACCCGCCGGTATCAGAATGCCAAAAAACGCTACATCGATTTTATTTTGGAGTAAGGCCCTGTTATGGAAGTCAACGAGGTCATCCGCCATCTTTCCATCATCCTGTCGACCTTTCACGCCGTCATCCTCAACTACCTGACGGTGGTGCCCCGCTGTGCCCAAAAAAAATTTTTCCAGCGCACCCTTGTGCTCATCGCCGTGCTGGCGGCGACCACGGCCGGGGCCGTCTGGTGCTTTGGGCTCGCGAAGGTGTCGGCCTGGGTGCTGCCGCTCATCATCTTCCCGAGCCTTGTCTGCTTTTTCGCCTGCTCGCAGTACCGCGACGGGCGGTTTTTGCTGGGCATCTTTCTGGGCGACGTGTTCGCCACCATCGCCACCAACGCCACCGCCATCATTGCCGCTTTGCTCGGCAACAATATGTGGTTCGTGCTCATCAGCTGGGGGCTGCTGTTCCCGGCGGCGGAGTACATTTTTTACAGGTACTACCGTGCTACATACCGGCTGGCCCTGGCCGAGCTGGGCAAAATGAACTGGTGGATGCTATCGGCCGTATTGGTGCTGTACTATGTGGTGTTCACCTATGTCACCTCCTACCCGGCCGAGCTTTCACACCATCTTGAGGGCGTGCCGCTGTTTTTGCTGCTGGTGCTGCTGACGGTGCTGACCTTTTCGGTGATCTACTATGTCCTGCGCGACCAGCTGCGTATGCGCCGCTATGAGCAGGCGGAAAAGCTGCTCGCGGTGCAGATGCAGTCCTTTGACAACGCGGTCGAGGCGATGGAACACAGCGAGGCCAACCTGCGCATCCTGCGCCACGATATGCGCCACTACAAAAACCTCCTGCGTGAGATGCTGCAAAGCGGTGACAGCGCCGGGGCCCTCGCGCTGCTGGGCGGCATGGAGAACGCCCTGGACAGCGCAAAGCCCGCGAAATACTGCGATGTGCCGGCGCTCAACATCGTGCTGCGCTATTACAGCGAGCGCGCCGAGGCCATCGGCTGCAGGCTGACGACACGCATCCGGCTGGAGCACCCGCTGCCGGCCGACACGGCCGGGCTGTGCATCGTCATCTCCAACGCACTGGAAAACGCCGTCAACGCCTGCGCGCAGATCCCGGAACCCGACAAGCGGGAGATCAAGGTCACCTGCGTGGACAGCCCTGCCTTTGCCTTGGGCATCTACAACACCTACCGCGGCGAGATCCATTTTGGCGAGGACGGGCTGCCCCTGACGCCGGAGCCCGGCGGCGGCCACGGCTACGGCGTGCAGAGCATCTGCGCCTTTGCCCGCAAAGCGGGGGCGCTGCTCGACTATGACGCCGACGGGCAGTGGTTCAAGATGCGTCTCGTCATCAACCCGCCGGCAGACGAAAAATAACCTTATACGGCGTAAAAGCAGGCAGGGGTCGGGTGGCTCCTGCCTGCTTGTTTGGTGTTTACTTTGCGCGCGTCAGCTCACGGTCACGCCCCACGCAAAGGTTTTTTGGGCGCCGGGGGCCAGCTCCTCGTGCCGACCGGCCTCGTTGAGGCTGTTGGCCCAGCCGTTCCACGGCTCCATGCAGACGAAGCGCTCGGCGTCCTGCTGCCACAGCACGCCCTTGCCGAAGTTATCGTCAAAGTCGACGGTGACGGTGCGGCCGTCGGCGGTGTCGGTCAGCTTCATCGGGTCCTGCACGCCGGTGAGCAGGCGGATGGAATCGGCGCTGCCGGGCTTTTTGGTCAGCGTGATCTGCGCCGGGGCGGCAGGCTGGGGGCCCTTGGCATCCTCGGAGCAGGTGGCGGCGGTGATGTCGAAGACGACGTTTTCGAGCTTGGAAACGGCAAAATACGGGTGGAAGCCGACGCTGTAGGGCAGCGTTTTGCTGCCGGTGTTTTCAACGGTCAGGGCCAGCCCGGCGCGGGCGCCCTTGAGCGTATAGCGCATGGTCAGCTTGAAATCGAACGGGTAGACGAACTTGGTCAGGCCGTTCGGGGCAAGGGTCAGCTCGATGGCGCTGTCGTCGGCTTTGGCTACCTGCCAGGGCAGCAGGTCGGCGAAGCCGTGGACCTCCATCGGGTAGGCGGTGCCGTCAAAGATGTGCACGCCGCCGTCCGGCTTGGAGCAGCTGGGGAACAGGATCGGGATGCCGCAGCGCGGGCGGTCGGTGGATTCAAAGTTGCCGTCGCGCAGCCACAGATACTCGACCCCGTTTTTGGTGAAGGACGTCGCCATACCGCCCTTCTCGGGGATGACGGTCAGGGCGCAGTCGCCGTCGGTCAGGGTGAGGGCGGCGTAGCGCACGCCGTGCTTTTCATAGGTGCCTTTCTGCAAAGTGGACATAGGGGGTTACCTCCTTTTAGGATATGGGGGCGTCGCCGGCGGCAGGCTGCAGGCCGGCGGCCGTGCGGACTTCGGTCAAAATGCGGGCGGCGGTCAGCGACTGGTCCAGCCGCTGCTCATACAGCGCGGTGTCCCCGCTTTCGATCGCGGCGGTGATGGCGGTGAATTCCGCCAGCGCGCGGTGGGCGGCCGAGCCGTCGTCAAAGGTCTCGGCCGTGCCGTCACGCAGGGTCAGCGTGACGGCGCCCACGAGGTTGGGCGCGTACCGGCATTGCAGCGTGCCCAGCGTGCCCTCGACGGCGAAGAGCGCCGGCCCCGGGCAGCTTTTGGCCGCCGACAGCGCGGCCGCAAAGCCCGGATAGCGCAGCGTGAGCACGCCGGCCGTGTCGATGCCGCGCTCGAGCACCGGCGTGTACTGCGCGCTTTGCGGGGCGCCGAAGAGCCCCAGCACAAAGTGCAGATTGTAGACGTTCAGGTCCAGCAGCGCGCCGCCGCCCTGCGCGGGGTCGAACACGGGTGGCGTCTCGCCGCGCAGGAACGCATCGTACCGGCTGG
This sequence comes from uncultured Gemmiger sp., assembly GCA_947631565.1. Lineage (GTDB taxonomy): Bacteria > Bacillota > Clostridia > Oscillospirales > Ruminococcaceae > Gemmiger. The sequence goes on from CANRLV010000007.1 coordinate 25,963, forward strand.
AATACTGGCTGAAATTGCACTGCACGAGCTTGACGGTGCCAATGCGCGGCAGCCACCGCCGCAGCTTTTGGTAGGTGCCAAGGTAGGGCGTGGTGACGGCCTCCCACACGGTCACGCCGTGCGCCTTGGCCGCCGCGGCCAGCGCCTGCGCCTGCGCGAAAGTGACGGTCATCGGCTTCTCGACGATGGCGTGCAGCCCGCTTTCCAGCGCCTGCAAAGCGATGGCACAGTGGGCGGCGTTGGGGGCGGCGACGTAGACGGCGTCGGGCCGGTGGGCCAGCGTCTCTTCGAACGAGAACACGGCCGGCAGACCGTATTCGGCGCACAGGGCGCGGACCCTTTCGGCACTGTGCGGGCGGCCCTGCACGCTGACGACCTCAAGCCCCGGTACGCGCAGCAGGTCGGGCAGGAACTCCCGCACGATGGCGCCGGCCCCGATCACGGCAAGGCGCATGGCGTCCCCTCCCCTTTTTGCCTTTTGGTTTGGTCTCTGCCTTTATTTTAGTTTTTTTGCGTCCCGCCGTCAAGGGCGGCGGGCGCCGCGGGCGCCGCGCAAATCCACCAAAAACGCACGGCAATTTTTGGTAAGAATTTTTGCCGCCGCGGCGGCGGTTTCGCCTTGTTGAACGGGGCCGCATTTTGTATAATGATAGGTAGGTCATCAGGCCCGGCAGCCGGCAGGCGGCGCCGCCGCGGGCTTACTCCCCTCGCCGCAACATCTTACACCGCAAAGGAGACCGGAAATGAAAGCTTTCATGGACAAGGACTTTTTGCTGGACACCCCGACCGCGCGGCACCTGTACCACGATTACTCGGCCAAGCTGCCCATCGTGGACTACCACTGCCACATCCCCCCGCAGGAGATCTATGAGGACCGCCGGTTTGAGAACATCGCCCAGGTCTGGCTGGGCGGGCACCAGGTGCTCGCCGACGGCAGCGACTATTATTTCGGCGACCACTACAAGTGGCGCGTGATGCGCTCCAACGGCGTGCCGGAGGAATACATCACCGGCGACAAGCCCGACCGCGAGCGCTTCCAGAAATTTGCCGAGGCGCTGGAGATGGCCATCGGCAACCCGATGTACACCTGGTGCCATCTGGAGCTGAAAAAGTTCTTCGGCTATGACGGCGTGCTCAACGCCGACACAGCCGAGGAGGTCTGGAACCTGTGCAACGACAAACTGCAGAACGACCCCAACATGACGGTGCGCGGGCTCATCAAGCAGTCCAACGTCGCTTTCATCGGCACCACCGATGACCCCGTCGACACGCTGGAATGGCACCAGAAGATCAAGGACGACCCGTCCATCTCCTTCACGGTGGCGCCCAGCTTCCGCCCCGACAAGGCGCTGAACATCTTAAAGCCCGGCTTCAAGGAGTACATCGAAAAGCTGCAGGGCGTCGTCGGGCGCGAGTTCAAGTGCGTGAACTGCGTGGTCAAGGCACTGGACGAGCGGCTGCAGTTCTTCGTCTCGATGGGCTGCAAGGCGTCGGACCACGGCCTTGACTACGTGCCCTACCGCGAGCCGGACGCCGACGTGGCGACCGCGGCTTTCAAAAAGGCGATGGCCGGCGAGCCGGTCAGCCTGGAGGAGGGCGAGACCTACACTACCTATGTGCTGCTGGCCCTGGGCCGCCTGTACAAGAAATACAACGTCGCCATGCAGCTCCACTACAGCTGCCTGCGCAACGTCAATGAGAAGATGTACAAAAAGCTCGGCCCCGACACCGGCTATGACATGATCGCCGTGACCGACTGCAGCGAGACCTTGAGCCGCCTGCTCTCCAAGCTGACCGAGACCGATGAGTGCCCCAAGACCATCCTGTACAGCCTGAACAACTCTGACTTTGATATGCTCGGCACGCTGCTGGGGCCGTTCCAGGACGACGAGGTCCCCGGCAAGATCCAGCTGGGCAGCGCCTGGTGGTTCCTGGACACCGACGACGGTATGTACCAGCAGATGCGGACGCTGGCGCGCCTTGGACTGCTCGGCAACTTCATCGGTATGCTGACCGACAGCCGCAGCTTTTTGAGCTACACCCGGCATGAGCTGTTCCGCCGCCTGATGTGCAACCTGATCGGTTCCTGGGTCGAGAACGGACAGTACCCCAACGACGAGAAGGCCCTGAAAAAGATCGTCGAGGGCATCAGCTACAACAACGCCGTGCGGTACTTCGGACTGTAAGATCTGTTTTCTGTACACATTTCCCCGGCGGGCCTGCGCCCGCCGGGTTTTTGCGCCCACAATGTGTGCATTTGCACAATATTCGGCCGGAATGTCGATTTCTTGTTGACATTTGCACACACTGCCGGTATAGTGAAAGCAGGAAAAACGCACTTGCCAAAAGGAGTGGAAGCCATGTCGGTAAAACCATCCACATCGTCCGGTCCGCTGTCCGTCAAAATGCGCTCGTTCTGCCTGGCCCTCTGCCTGCTGGCGGGCGCCTCGCTGTGCAGCTGCGGGGCGCCGGAGCACACCGTCCATTTTGACGGCAACTACAGCGGCTGCGCGGCCATCCCGGACCAGACGGTGCCGGCGCGCCAGCCGGCGGCCGCCCCCGACATCACGCGGGAGGGCTATGTGCTGCTGGGCTGGTACCAGGACGCAAATCTGACCGAGCCCTGGGACATCGAGGGCGGCAAGGTCAAGAAGGACATGACACTCTACGCCGCCTGGGACAGGGATACCGGCGATGAGATCACCGAGCCCGGCAATGACGTGGATTTTTCCGCGCTGGAAAGCCCGGAACAGATGGAGGCCGCCTGTATGTACCAAGCATACTTCCGCCCCGAAAAGGACGGCGACAGCCAGCCCTATGTCGGCGACCCGATGCCTTTTTATGAGGACGGGACGTATTATATCTATTACCTCAAGGAACAGGGCGATTCCCGCCGCCACTCGCTGTATCTGGTCACCACCACCGACTTTGTGACCTACACCGAGTACGACGACCCGGTGGTGGAATCGACCCCCGCCGCGCAGGATGACTGGATCGGCACCGGCTCGGTGGTGAATGTCGAGGGGACGTACTATCTCTTCTACACCGGCCACACCGACGGCCCCATGGAATACAAAGAAAAGGTCATGCTCGCCAGGGGCGACAGCCCGCTGGCCTTTGAAAAGGTAGCCGACTGGGAACTCGTCCCGCCCGAGGAGATCGGCCAAAAGCGCGATTTCCGCGACCCGCAGGCCTACTATGACCCGGAAGCCGGCACCGTCACGCTGACCGTGACCGCCGCGCAGGACGGCGTGGCCCGCATCCAGAAATTTACTTTGAGTGCCGACCTGCAGCAGGTCACCTACGACGGCATCATCCTGACCGACCCGACCGAGTCTTTCTGGAACCTGGAGTGCAGCGATACCTTCCGCATCAGCGATACCTGGTACATCACCTGGTCCGGCCAGGACGACACGCTGTGGTACGCCAGATCCGCCGCGCCCTACGGCCCCTATGACGAGCCGGTGCGCGTGGACGGCAAGCTGTTCTACGCCGCCAAGCATGTGGAGGATGGTACGAACGCCTACATGGTCGGCTGGGCGCGCCGACAGGAGACGATGTCCTCGACCGCGGGCGTGACCGACTGGGCCGGCAACCTGGTGGTGCAAAAGCTCGTGCAAAGGCCGGACGGCACGCTGGTGCTGGCCCCCGTGGACGCCGTGGCCGACGGCTTCACGGCGCGCCGCGCACTGCTGACCGAGGCGCCGCACCTGTATATCAAGGCCGGCGAGGAACGCACCTATGCAGACGTCTGTACCTGCCAGGAGGCGTTCAAATTGAGTGGTGCGTTCCGCTATACCGGCGAGGGCGCCTTTGGTTTGAGCTTTGACTTCAACGGCGAGGCAGCCTTCAACAAATCCATCACCGTTGACCCGGCCGCCGGTATGCTCCAGCTGTGGTTCAACGAGGGCAGCACCCTCATCACCGAGACGGCCGTCGACCTGCAGCCGGGCGAGGATTACACCTTCACCTACATCCAGGAGGGCTCGGTGGGCGTGTTCTACATCGACGGCCTGGCCAGCCTGACCGTGCGCCTGTATGGCGTGGGCGGCAAGCCCGTCCGGCTGTACGCGCAGAACAACGGCGTGCTGTTCACCTCACTGCGGCAATATACCAGAACTTAAAAGCGTGTGACAAGACGCCGGCCGGGCGGGGATGCTCCCCTGCCCGGCCGGCGTCTTGCTCGTACAGCAGACCGGCTTTACGGTTCCTCACTTCACAAGGCTTTTTACATAAGCGATGAGGCGGTCCTTGTTGCCGAAGTTTTCCTCGGTAATGTCGGCCGCATCGATCTCGATGTCGAAAGTGTTCTCAAGACGCCCGACCAGCGTAATAAGTTCAAAGGAATCGATGATATCGTCCGCCACCATATTATCGCCGGTGTAGGTCAGAAGTTCATCATTTGCGTTTTCGAGAATAGCAAGTATTTTTTCTTCCATTTTAGTACATCTCCTGTCGTTTGGTTTCATTTGGCTTGTATTTTATCAGTAAAACAGCGCGGTCTTTCAAACTTACTGCTTACTGTATCTACCTGTAGGCTTTGTCTATTCAGCTTTTTGGGCGGCATCACCCGGCTTTCCGATATTCATAGGTCTTATCGATTCCCTCTTATTCGTTTGTGCGCGTCCTCTTCGGCGAGCTGCTGACCTTTGTCTCGAATCTTATCGATTTTTCTTTGGCAAAGTTTCCGCAGCTTATGAGTGGCAGCACAAACATACATACCGCCGGGCGGTGTGGACTCGTTGATCATACTCATCGCCCCAAAGGAGCAGCCCTCTCCCAGACAAACACCCGGAAGCACCACACTATGTGTGCCAATTATGACAAACCGTTCCAGGCAGATATCTTTCTGCGTTATCCATCTGTATCGGCGAGGAATGGCCGGGCCAGGAAGATACGGACCAACGTACTCGTCCGTCAATGCATACAGCGAGGTATGTGACGAGATCGCGCAGCAATCGCCGATGATGATCGTCGATTGGTCCCCGGTAAGCAACTCACAATGGGAACTGATATGGACGTGATCACCGATCATGATCGTGCCGTCCAAAATGGTGAAATCATCGATCAGGACATAATTCCCAAGACGTATTTTCCGGGGCGTCAGGATGCTGCAGGTCTTGCTGATCAGCACCTGCTGTCCGATCTCCTTAAAGCCTATGGCCCGCAATTCATCTTCAGAATAGTAACGCAAATCCGGTTCCCCCTGTCAAAATCCTGTTTGAGAGGGGTACCGTTCCAAAGCATTACTTTGCGGCGGTCACCTTTTTCATCATCAGCGTTTCCGTAACGCCCCGACGAAACAGGTTCTCCAATTTTGTAAGCCCTACATAACCGCGATCGCTATAAAATTTCTCGGCAGAACTGTTAAAGTCTCCTACCGTCAAAAACGCCTTCGTTCGCAGCTGGTTTTTGCCGTTTTTTAAAATGTCCTGCTCAAAGAAATCCATCAATTCCGTCCCAATGCCCTGCCTGCGGCATCCGTCTTTCACCGCGATCATATGGAGATATGGGAAGGAGTGGAACATACCCTCTCGTTGATACCATATAAGACCAAGCGTATCTAGATCACTGTCTACCCCCCCCCCGCTTTTTATCTTTCATAAGGTATATCTCATCGGTTTGGATACCCTGCTCAACCGCCTCACGCATAAGCTCCCGAAGGGGGTAATAGGTGTGGCCGAGCGCAGAGGAAAAAAGGATGTCCACACAGGGTTCCAAATCCATCTTGCTTGCTCTTGCGATCATCATAACGTCTCCTTTACGCAAGATACTCCTGGCGGAGCCTTACACGGTCTATCTTGCCGTTGGCATTCAGCGGCAATTTGTCTACGCAAATCACTTTACCGGGCAGCATATAATCCGGAACAAGATCGCGGATCTTGCTGTTTATTTCGCTGCGGCGAAATTCCTGCTCCAGGAAAAGAACGATCTTGCTGTTTTTATCATCGTACAGGCAGCAGCACATGGAGATCTCTTCGAGGGACGAGACCGCCGTCTCTATCTCACCAAGCTCTATACGGTGTCCGAGGTGCTTTATCTGGAAATCCTTGCGCGACAGATAGATGATCTCGTGGCGCTCATTGTATTTTACCAGATCTCCGGTTCGATAGATCTTTTCCTGATATGCGGTTTGCAGCGGATTCTGTACAAAGGCCGCCGCGGTCCTCTCAGGGTCATTGTAATAGCCAGCCGCTAACGAGGTCCCACGCACACAGAGCTCGCCGATCTGCTCCGGCTCTGTGACCAGACGATTGTTTTCGTCCAGAACAAGGATCTCGGTGTTCCGCATGGGGCGGCCGATCGGAAGCGGTTCGTCGTCTGAGAATTCCCGATCCACTTTATAAAAGGTACAGGCATCGGTTATTTCCGTAGGCCCGTAAAGATTCGCATACACAGCATCCGGCAGCCATGTCCGCCAAATGTTGAGCTGCTTGTTCGGCATGACTTCACCGCAGAAAAGAACGCGCTTCAGGTACCGGGATACATCCACATTCCGGAATGCCTTTAGCCCCGAGACCATGATCAGCGCGGAAGGGACCCAGAAGATCGTCGTTATCCTGTTGTCTACCAGAAATTGCAGCAGCTTGACCGGTTGGGAAAAGAGGCTTGCTGGTATGATATACAGCGCTGCGCCTGTTTTGACAGCCGAATAGATATCCAGTATCGAATTGTCAAAATAAAACGGCGCCTGATTGCCGAAGGAATCGTTCTCGGTAATGGAAAATTCGCTGGTCACCCAATCTATGTAGTCTATAACGCTGCGATGGGTGATCGCCACGCCTTTCGGCGTTCCTGTGGAACCGGATGTAAACAAGACGTACAACAGGTCCGTATCAAGGATCCGGTCTGCATATTCTTTCGCCTTGTCATCACTGACAGCTTGGCTGGTCATCTCTTCAAAATAGAGGACCTTGCCCTGCGATGGGTACAGCGCCTTCAGGTCAGCAGTGCTTCCTTCAAGATCTTTTGTTGTTATAATGGCCGCCGGCTGTAAGGTTTGCAGTATCTTTTCAACTCTGGCATACGGCATATCGGTAGCGATTGGGCTGTAAAAGTTCCCGCTGTAGGCAATTCCCATGTACGCTGCCAGCATATCGGCAGATTTTTCCATATATACGGCCACCGGCAGCTTATGGCCTTGCAGCGCAGCATTGATTTCTTCTGCAATGGAAAGACCGGTACGCCGCAGTTCATCCCATGTATACTGTTTTTTCTCATCGACAAAAGCGATGCGATCCGGGAAGCGTTTGGCTGTTGCCTCCAGCCACTGTACTACACTGTTTTGCATTTTATTGCCTTTCCTTTCTGCAAATGCTTAAAATTGGCCATAGACAAAATATGTTTCGCCGAAATAAGCAAGCATAATCGTCAACCCGCATTCTATAAAAAAGCAGGTAAGTCCTGTCACTGTATTTAAATTGAAAATGGGGTAAAAGCCTTCTACCTTCTTTTTCCCGTTCTTTCGGGACTGTCGGCAGGCGATCATTGTCGCAGCAAACAAGACGGCATACGCAACGAAAGACCATATGTACGGCTGCGCCACACCGGCATTCCAGGAAAACATTCTTTTGAACATATAAAATGCCTGCCCAAGTGAATCGGACCGGAAAAATACCGAAACAAGGTTGAGCGTGAAATAGTTCGCAAGGATGTCGATCGCTATCAGCCACTCCGGTTTGCTCCTTATGAATTTTCTGTGTTTCGCCTTCATCCAAGTGGAATACGACCTGTGAACGATCGATATGACACCCTGCAAAAGTCCCCACACAATAAATGTAAGCCCCGCGCCATGCCAAAGCCCGCTGAGAAAGAATGTTATGAGCATGGCTGCATAGGGTGGGATATTTATAAACCTTTCAAAATTATTCTTGGAAAATTTTGAAATGATATGATTCAATTTTGTCGCTGCCTTGTTGAATACATATTCATTCAGCCAAGAGGACAGCGAAATATGCCATCTGTCCCAGAATTCCGCAATATTGCGGGCCATGAAGGGCAGATTGAAATTGCGGGCGAGGTCGTAGCCAAACATCTTCGAGATGCCCACTGCCATATCGGAATAGCCGGAAAAATCAAAATACAGCTGCAGGAAATAGCTGAACACGGCCAGCCAGATCGTTGCCGTGCCATACGCGGCCGGCGCGTAGAATACATCATCTACAAAGACGGCCAGATGGTCGGCAAGAACGATTTTTTTAAACAGACCGAACACAAAGATCTGTACACCGACCGCAAGGCCATCAAGGGTGATCCTGCGGTCTTCTTTGAGCTGCGGCAAAAAATCCCGCGCGTTCACAATAGGGCCGCAGACCTGCTTGGGAAAGAAGGATAAAAACAGAGCCATATCCAAAAGGCTTTGCTCGGCCTTCAGCTTTCCCCATGAAACATCCAGCACATAGCCGATAGCGGACAGCATATAAAACGAAATGCCCAACGGCAGAATGATCTTGAGGTCAGACCACGTTTTCCCGGCCAGCATAAACGCTGTAGACATAAAAAAGTTCAGATATTTGAATACGCCCAAGACCGCAAGCAGAACCGTTACGGTAAACACCGTCAGCACATGCTTTGCTTTTCCTTGTGCGCGTTCAATACCTGAACCTGCAAAATAAGTTATCAAAATCACGCCCGTCATGCACACGCAGTACCGTATATCGTACAGTGCCATGACAAGGTAACTAAATACCAGAAGGACAGTTTTAGCTAAAAGCCGTGATACCCCCCCCGGATTTCTAAAAACGCATTGGATCAAGGCAACTGCCGCGAGGAGCAATAGCGCGGCAGGATAGAACCAAATATCCACAAAAGACATTCGCTTTCTCTCTTTTCCTCTTTATCTGTTTTATCTGTACCGGATGTTTTGCCTCGCCGCAGCGAGCGCCCCTGTGCATTCCCGACCTGCGCGTTGACAGCACCACGAACGTTCCGCCATCGGCTTAATATATTATAAGCAAAACCGCATCCAAATGCAACCCCTTTTTATGGCAGGTCCGGCCGCCAGCCCTTGGCCACGTCCACCCAGCCGGCGAAGCGGTCGCCTACCGCCGCCTGCAGCTCCGGCACGGTCAGGCGCACGGCGCTGGCCGCTGTGCCCGCCGCCGGATAGACGACATCGAACCGCTTGAGCGATTCGTCCAGCCAAACCGGCACGCCGGGGCGCAGTGCGAACGGGCAGACCCCGCCCATCGGGTGGCCGACGCGCGCGACGAGCTCCTCGGGCCGTATCATGACTGCCTTTTGGTGGAACTGCGCCTTGTAGCGTGCGTTGTCCACGCGGGCGTCGCCGGCCATGAGCACGAGCTGCGCCCCCTCCCCCGCCGCAAAGGCCATGCTCTTGGCGATGCGTGCCGGCTCACAGCCCAGATCGGCCGCCGCCAGCTCCACCGTGGCGCTGGACTGCGCGAACTCGATCACACGGTCGGCAAGGCCGCAGCCGGCCAGGTATTCTTTCACCGCTTCGATTGACAATTCGTATACTTCCCTTCCCCATTTATTTTACAAAATGTATTACCGCTTCCTGCCCAGCAGCACGGTACGGATGTAGGCAAAGCAGGCGTCCTCGCCCTCGTCGCGCAGGATCTGCAGGCTGGTCTCGAGCTTTTGGCGCGTGTCGGGGTGGAGCACATAGTGGTCCTTGCCGTGCTCGTAGTACTGCCACGGGTGGGCGTCGGTATAACCGCTGCCCATATAGTTCTTGCTGGCGGCGATACGGTCACAGATCATCTCGGCCACATACCTGTCGGGCATCTTCATGCCGGCAACGGTGCCGCCCTGCGCGGGGTCGTAGTCGATCCAATACTCAAAATGGTGCTTGTTGCGGCCCTTGTGGTGCAGCCAGGCGGCACTGTAGCCCTCGGCCAGGCGCTGCTCGTTGTTGGGGCTGTGGGTGCCGCCCTGCCAGTATCTGGCCCCGGCCAGGAACTCCACCGGCGCCAGCTTGCTCAGGTCATGGGTCAGGCCCTGCCAGTACAGCCCGCAGGCAAAGCAGTGCCGCCGCACCAGCACATAGTGGCGGTGGATGGTCTTGAAATGTTGGACAGGATGCCACATGGGCACAGCCTCCGTCAATGGATGTGCGCGGGCCGCAGCGCCCGGAAAAGCGTTTTTGCCAGCAGGACCAGCAGCGCGCAGCTGACCGGCACAAAGGCAAAATGCCACAGCATGGGGATGATGTGCGGGTGGGCCGCGCTGTGCGCCTTGGACAGCACCAGCCAACTGACCGGTGCCGCCAGGCTGAGCACCCAGACGCACAGCGGCGGCAAAAGTGTTTTGAGCGCAGCGCGGTCCCGCACAGCCAGCACCGCCGCCGTCAGCGCCAGTGCCGCCAGGCAGGTCACGGCCAGGACCGGCAGGCGCACCGCAAAGTCGCCCAGCTGTAAAAGCGGCGCGGCATCGTCCAGCAGGTAGGTGCGCAGCACCTGCGGCACGGTGACGGCGGAAACGCTGTCATCGGTCAGGCTGTTGCGCAGCGCGACGATGGCGCGGATGTTCTCCAGGCTGGCGGCCCAGCCGCCGAAGAACAGCCGCCCCTGCACGAGCCACACGCCCAGGGCCGCCGCCATGCCGCCCAGGCCGGCCAGTCCGGCGCCGACCATGCGCCCGACCCACATCCTGGCCGGCCGGCCGCCGCACAGGCAGCGTGCCCAGCAAAAAACAAGCGGTATCTCGCTCAAAACAAGGTAAACGCTGATGAACTCAAACCCGCACAGGCAGCGCAGCCATACCGCCGCAAAGGGCAGCGCGAAGGCCCACGGCGGCGTTTTGCCGCGGCGGGTCAGCGCGCAGAGCAGCGCCCCCGCCAGCGCCGGCAGCCACCACAGCCACAGGCACCAGTACAGGTCCTTCATGCCGCGCTGCAGCCAGGGCGCCAGCAGCACGGCGGCCAGCCAGGCCAGTGCCGGGCCGACGCCCCACACGCCGGCCACAAAGCCGCACAGGCACAGCGTCGCGGCATAGAACAGCGTGCTGTTGAGACCGTACAGGATGCGTTCCCGCGTCTCGCCGCCGGGCCAAAGCAGGCCCAGCGCCTTGTTGAGGATGCCAAAGGCCGTGCCCTGCAGCCCGCTCTGGTCCGGGTAGACGACAAAGGCGGCGGGGTCCTGCGCGGCATTTTCACGGAAGAGATAGCGGTTCTCGCTGGTTTCGCCGCTGATGCGGTAGCCGCCCATAAAGCCGCCCGGCGTCGTCTGCCCCTGCTGCATCTGCAGCATACGGCCAAACACCAGATCCTGTGACTGATGGTCCCACATACCGGTCAGATAGGGATCGGCGTTGTGCCGCCACAGCGTGAGCAGCACGCCCGCGCCCAGCACCAATGCCGCCGCCAGCAGGCCCGCCAGTACCTTGTGGCGGGCGGCGGCCCGTCTCAGCGCTCCCATTTGTCACACAGGGCGGTGATCTGGTCGGCGAATCTGGCCAGGTCCTTGTTGGCGCCGCCGCGGTTGTGCTCGATGACGGCAAGCAGGCGCTGCCCGGCGCTGCGCAGCCGTTCAAAGGTCTGATTGGCCCTTTGGGCCTTCTGGCTGCCCTCGCCTTTGTCACGGATGCGCTCGGTGTTGCCGGTCGCCAGGCAGGTCACCTGCCCGCCGGCCAGCTCGTACACGGCGCCGTTGTAGGGCGCCGCGGCCTTATGCCCCTGCTCCGTCAGGTGCTGCGCCCAGCCGGCGGCGACCTCGTCGTCGCCGTGGTTGACGAAGACGAAGGCGGGCCTTGGCGTGAAATGGTCGAGCCAGGCCTGCAGCCCGTCCCGGTCGGCGTGGCCGGACAGGCCGGTCATCTGGGCGATCTCGGCCCTGACGGCGATCTTCTCGCCGAAGAGCTTGACCTCCCTGGCGCCGTCCACGAGCTGCCGGCCCAGGCTGCCCACGGCCTGGTAGCCGACGAAGAGCACGGTGGAATCCGACCGCCAGAGGTTGTACTTGAGGTGGTGGCGGATGCGCCCGCCCTCGCACATACCGGAGGCCGAGATGATGACCTTGGGCGTGGGGTCGGTGTTGAGCGCCATGGAATCCTGGCTGGTCTCGCACACGCGCAGGCCGGGGAACTGCAGCGGGTTCTCGCCCTTTTGCAGTATGGCCAAGGCCTCGTCGTCATAGCATTCGGCGTAGTTTTCGCGGAAGATGGTGGTCGATTTGTTGGCCAGCGGACTGTCGACATAGACCGGGAAATCCGCGTGCCCCCTGACAAGGCCCTCGGCCTTGATCTGGCGGATGAAATAGAGCAGCTCCTGCGTGCGGCCGACGGCAAAGCTCGGCACCACCACGTTGCCGCCGCGGTCCAGCGTGCGCTGGATGACGCCGGCCAGCACGGGCAGCGGGTCGGGCCGGGGGCCGTGAGTGCGGTCGCCGTAGGTGGATTCCATGACCACATAGTCCGCCCTGTCCAGACAGACGGGGTCGCGCAGCAGCGGGATGCCGGTATTGCCGATATCGCCCGAGAAGACCAGCGTCTCGGTGCGGCCGGCCTCGGTCACGCGCAGCGTGATGCTGGCGCTGCCCAGCAGGTGGCCGACGTCGGTAAAGCGCGCCTCGATGCCGGGGAAAAGCGGCAGCCAGGCGTCATAGCGGCAGGGGGTGAACTGGCGCATGACGGCGGCGGCGTCCTGCACAGTGTAGTCCGGCTCCACCAGCGGCGCGCCGCTGCGCTGGTTCTTGCGGTTGGCGTAGGCGGCGTCCTGCTCCTGGATGTGGGCGGAGTCGGCCAGCATGATGGCGCACAGGTCGGTGGTGGCCTCGGTGGCATAGATGGGCCCGCGGTACCCGTTTTTGTACAGGTACGGTACCCGCCCGGTGTGGTCGACGTGGGCGTGGGTGATGAGCAGCGCGTCGATGTCCGCCGGGGCGACGGGCAGGGGCGCGTTCTCGTACAGGTCCCTGCCCTGCTCCATGCCGAAATCGACGAGCAGCCTGCGCCCGGCGGCCTCGACCAGCGTGCAGCTGCCGGTCACCTCGCGCGCGGCGCCCAAAAAGGTCAGCTTCATCGGGGCAACCTCCTTTTATGTTTGGCGGTCCTGACGGGCCTTTAACGCCCGCGCCCGGCCCCCAGCGAGGGCTGGGCCGGCAGGTGGAATTCGTCGTTGAAGGCGTTGGTGGCATCGCTGATAAGCATACGCAGGCGCCAGTACACATCACCGTAATCCCGCAGCAGCGTATAATTTTCAGCGTCGATCGTGCGCAGGGCGGCCGTGTCGGTGATGAGCACGGCGGGCGCGTCGGGGTCCGCGGTGTCGGCCAGCGCCAGTTGGTCGAGCCAGGGCAGCACGGCGCCGCCGTCCACCAGCTGCTGGCAGGCGCCGGCCGTGGTCAGCACCAGCTGCAGCCGTTCGCCGGCCGGCAGGGCGGCGAGCAGGTCGCCGCAGGTGACGTCGCCCTCTGCCACCGTGCCGGTGCCGCAGGCCAGCGCCCACAGCGGCGCGTCGCCGGCGGCCGCCGCCCAGGCCGCGCGGTCGGCCTCGGCGATATCCCGCCAACTCTCGGCCACAAAGGCGTCAAAGGGGATGGGGTCGGTCTCGGCATCCGGGTCGGGGCTCAAGGTAAACAGCACGACGTCGAGCGAGGCGGTCTCATCGCCTTCCAGCGAGGCCAGGGCGTCCAGGACGTTGGCATAGGTGGCCTTGGCGGCCTCGCCCAGCCGTTCGCGCCCGGCGACGAGCGCGGCGGCGGGCACGGCCTGCGTCGTCGCCGTGACCTTGCCCTCGGCCGTGAAGCAGAGGTCCAGCCGCCCCAGCTGTTCCGTGCCGCCGGCCGCGGCCAGCGTGGGCAGGGCGGCGTCAAATGTTTCTTCGGGGGCCAGGCAGCCGTCGATGACGGCGGTCACGCCGAGCTCGGCCAACGCCTTTTGCAGCGCCGTGCGGTCGGCGGCGGCCATCGGCGGGGCCAGCACGCAGACGGTGGCCTCGGCCCCTTGGGCGGCGAGCGCGGCTACCTGCTCGCCGGCGATGCGGATGAGGTCGTCCGCCGTGGGGGCGGCCTCGTTGGGAACGGCGTAGGGCGCGAAGGCTTCGCCGCCGGTCAGGGCAAAAAAGCCGATGCTGTGCCCGGCGCGCTGGAGCAGCGTGTGCATACCGTTGGAAAGGCGGCAGTTGCTCCAGGCCGGGGCACGGTAGAACATCGGCACGCCGTCGGCCGTGTGCAGGTTGGCGGCCAGCGTCGGGCCCTGGGCGCGGGCGGTATCGGCCAGCAGCCGCGCGATGCCGAAGGCAAGGTCCTGCCCGCCCACGGCCTGCAGGTCATACCCGGCATAGTTCAGCGCGGTCATCATGTCGCGCCCGCCGGTCAGCGCTGCCGGCAGCGTGCCCTGCACGCTGTTCCCGACGTCCAGCAGGACGGCCCCGTCCAGGTCCTTTTTATAGGCCGCCGCGTCGGCCAGCGTGAAGCCGCTTTCCGCGTCGGTGCCGTACCGGCCGGCCAGCGCGCCGGTGGCCAGGATGGGCACGGTCACGTCGCCCACGCGCACCGTGCAGTCGGCGGTCAGGCGACCGTCGGCCAGGGTGGCGGTGACGGTGCAGGTGCCGTCGCCCACGGCCTGCACGGCGCCGCGGCGGTCCACAGTGGCAACGGTCTCGTCGCTGCTCTGCCAGAACACGCGCTGGCCGCCGTTCTTCTCGCTGAGTTGGTCGGTGATGAGCGCGGCACGGTCATTTTTGGCCGCCAGCCAGAGGGTATCGGTGTAGGTATCGTTGCTGAAGGCGGGGGCCGGGTCGCCCTTGGCCTTTTCGATTCCCGTGAAGGAGAGCGTCTCCATCAAAAAGTCGACGTCGACGGTCTCGCTCTGCACGCCGTAGGCCGCGCCGGGCTCCTGGTAGGTGGACTGCCACATACGGTAGGGCCCGGTGTAGCCGAGCGCGGGCGCATAGCGGGCGATCCAGAAATTGTCGCGCCACTTATCAAAGCCGGGGTCCTGCAAACGCCCGCGCACCCAGTTGACCGAGGCGTAGATGCCCTGCTCGCCCTTGTAGCCGTAGCTCTCCAGCTGGTCAAAGAAGGCCGCCGTGATCTCGGCCATCTCGGCCGGGAACAGGCCGGCGATGGAGCCGTCCTCGAGGTCATAGTAGAACGGCAGCGAGAGCTTGTAGGGCGTGTCGGTATAGCTTTCCAGCCCCTCGCGCGGGGGCTCGCACAGGCCCAGCAGGCGGGCGGCGTGGTCGGCCTCGGAACGGGCGTCCTCCACATTGAGCGCGTAGGAGTACAGGTACACCCCGAACGGGATGCCCAGCTCGGTGCAGGCGTCGGCGTTGCGGCGCCATTGGACATCGTCCTGGTTGTAGGTGGGCGAATCGTCGGTCCACTCGCCGCCAAAGCCGCAGCGCAGGATGGCGAAATCGATGCCGGCATCCTTGGCCTTCTGCCAATCGACCTCGCCCTGGTGGCGGGAGACGTCGATGCCCTTCTGCACGGCGGGCAGGATGGCCTCGCCCACGTCGTTGAAATAAAAGCCGTTCTCGTTTTTGGCCCAGGCGGCGGCCGGCTCACCGATGTCCAGCTCCGCCGGGGCCCTGGGGCCGGTGTCGCGCAGCAGCCACACCACCAGGCAGATGAGCAGCGCCAGCAGGCCGAGCGCCACCAGCACCAGCAGGCGGCGCTGCTGCGCGAGCTGCTGGCGGGTGGGCGCCGGGCGCGGTGCCTTGGGCGATTGGGGGGTCGGGGGCACGCCGGGTGCCGGCGGCGCCGGAGGCAGCAGATGCGCGCGGCCGGGCTGCCGGCGCGGTGCCTTGCCCGCGTTGGCCGGGCCGCCCGCGCGGCGGTACACCTGCTTTTGCTCTTCGGGACGGTTCGGCGTGTCTGGCATGGTCTGGCTCCCCCTTTGCGGCTTGTCTACAGTGTATGCCGCCGCCCCGGAGCTTCATGCAGGGGCGGCCGGCAGCCATACAGTATTATAGTAGCATTTGTCGAAAGAAATTACAATATGTAGTATGTAAAAACGGGCCTGCGCTTAAATTAAGAAATTACCCACAGGGGGGCGCACTTACGCACCACCGGCTGGAGCCGGCGGTGGTAAGCGCGCCCCGCTGCGGCAGCAGGAACTCTCACTTTTCAAAAGCCATAACCGACCGCGATAAAATCAGGGTTGACAAACACGGTTTATTTTGATAAACTATAGTTTACTAAAATAAACCACGCAAAGGAGGCAATTATGGGACGCAGAAAAATCGAAGGTTTCCACTTGGCAGAGGGCGAGTACCGATTCGCAGAGATCGTCTGGCAAAATGAACCTATGAAAAGCGGACAGTTGGCTGCTTTAGCGGAAAGCTCTCTTGGCTGGAAAAAAAGTACCACCTATACCGTTTTAAGAAAGTTATGCAATCGCGGTATACTGCAAAACGAGAATGGGCTCGTGACCGCCCGCATCACGCGGGAAGCGGCACGGCGCATGAAAAGTGCCGCTGTTGTAGAGCACGCATTCGATGGCAGCCTTCCACAATTCGTGGCTGCTTTTGTTGGCAGTAATCCCATCAGTCCCAAGGAAGCCGCGGAGATCCGGGCGATTTTGGAAGAAGCAGAAAGGGGTTTATGATGCAGTCATTGGTCTTGCAATATGCACTGTCCAGCCTGCGAAGCGGCTTGCTGGTCCTGGTCGTGCTGCTGGTTTGCAGCCTGCTGCGCAGATTGCATACGCCCAGCCGCTATCTGTGCTGGGTATGGCTGGCCGTGGGGGTACGGTTTGTACTGCCGGGTATCCCTCTGACACTGCCCCGGCGCACCGGCGCCGCCTTGTCAAAAACGGCTGACGCTATACGCGCCTTCTCGACAGCCTCGGAAGCTGCCGACCCATCTGCGGTGGAAACCATCACGGAAGTACAGCCGCCCGCTGTGACAAGCCCTTACCATGTGGCAGATACAGTTGCCGCCCCGGCGGCCGTTCCGTGGTATGACCGGCTGACCGTATGGCACTTCCTGGCGGTTTTGTGGGCGGCAGTGGTTTGTATACTGATCCTGCGCACGGTTATCGGCTATCTTCGCCTGTCTCGTAAAATGGCTTTGGCATACCGTACCCATGACGGTGCTTATACCTGCGCCGCTGTCCGCACCCCGTTCACAATGGGGCTTCTGCGCCCACGCATTTATCTGCCGCCTGATTTGACCGGCTCCGCGCGCCGCCATGTGTTGGCACATGAAGCGACCCATATCCGCCGCGGTGATACCATCACAAAGCCTTTGTTTTACCTGATTGCCTGCCTGCACTGGTTCAACCCGCTGGTCTGGCTGGCCTACCGGCAATTTCTCCGCGTCATGGAATGTGCCTGTGACGAGGTTGCCGTACAGGGCCTGCCGGAAGAGCGCCGGGCGGATTATTGCAAGGTCATCCTGCACTTTGCCACTGTGCAGGGGCAGCCGACGCCGGGGAGCCTTTCCTTTGGACGCGGGTCCACAAAGGAGCGCGTGAAAAGGGTGATGCGCTACCGCCGGCCCGGGCGGGGACGGCTGACGGTATGTGCCGCTGCCGTACTGTTGACGATGACCGCCTGCATGGTACAGCCGACCGCCGCCGGTGGTGCGCCGCAGGCAGCAGACCCGACCGCGCCGGCACCCGGCAGTGATGCGGAGGCCGGATCGGGAACAGATGCCGCCGATGATACCGCCGAAAAGGGGCCGGTGATTTATTATGATATACAGGCGCTCCCGACGTCGGAAAAGGAACCGGCTTCGGAGATCGGTTCGGCTGGACGTAGAAATTTGGAGTGGGGAAAGGACAACTGGCATTTGGACATCAGCACACGGCGCTACGATGAGACAGGGCAAGTTGCGGTCTTTAAGCAAACGCCGTTTACGACCGCAAAGAGCTGGGATGATTTCAATGAGAAAGCAGCCCCGTGTTACGATGCCTATGTGTGGGATACTGACCATTATCTGGCCGCCGGTATCCCCGATGAGGATCCCGGCGCTGGCAGCCTCGTGTTTTATGAGACCTTTGACGACGGGGCGAATTGGCGCGAAACAGCGCTGGATGTCGCACCGCAGATCGGAACGGCTGTTATAGAGGGGGTCGAGTTGGGCAATTATGACACCGGTGCGCTGTGGTGCGCCGTAACGACCGACCAAGACAGGCTGTATGTTTACGAGCGAACCGATGAGGACAGCTGGCGTTTTGTGACCGAATTTGAAAACACTTATGAACCGGGGTGGTATGAGCACGTCTGGATGATAAGCCCGACACAGGGGTGGGCCACTATTGATGCGAGGTACAGCCGGACCCCATGGCTGTTTGTCACAACGGACGGCAGGAATTGGGAGCAGGTGACTGTCCGTGATAAGGAAACCGGCCAGACGCCGCCCATCAATTTTCTCGCAGGGATCGGAAGAAGCGGCGATACACTCATGCTGACGGCAGACTATGACCCCACGCCCGGCGAAATGGGCGGAGAATTTCACAGCCTTTTTTCAACGGACAACGGGAAGACATGGCACATGGACTGGCCCCTGACCGGCTGGCCCGCGACCGAGCAGGAGATCGGCTGATCCTTACCGATACACCGTGGAGTGCCGTTCTTATTGCTCTGTAAGGGTGCTGCCGGTGCACACGCCATCCCGGAAGGTGAAAGTCAGCGTACAGCCGGGGCGCAGCGTCACGGTGTAGGTGCAGTCGTCCGGGATGCCCCACTCCCCGCGGCCGGTATCCGTGAGCGCCGTGCCGCTGTCATACAGGCGCCATATCTCCTTGCTGCTGCGGCCTGTGAACCATCCACTCGCCTGCAGCCAGGCCGCGTACCGTGCCTGCTCGCCCGGCAGACCGGCGGCATACTCGGTGCCGACACATCCGGCCAGGACGCTGGCATCCAGGGCGTTCGTCTGCCCGGCGTTGTAAAGCGCCACATCCACCCGCACGACGAGGTCCCTCATGTTGACGGCCGAAAGCAGCAAAAAGGCCAGCACAAAGCCGTACACCCCCAGCCGCGCCGGGCCAAAGGGAACCTTGACGCCCAGCACCCACAACAGCGTCAGTACGGCCCAGAACAGCAGCACGCACACGAACCAGCCGCTGAGTGCCCGCCGCGGCGTGAGCGCGTAGAGCCGGATGTACGCCCCCAGCTTGACGGCCGCCAGCAGGGCAAAGGCGATGCCGAAGCTGCAGAACACCGCCGCCAATGCCTTGACGCTGCGCTTTTGCCGCAGTGCCGGGCCCAAAAAGCGCAGCGTCGCCAGCAGCGCAAAATCCAGCAGCAGCACACGGCAGAGCTGCCAAAAGCCCTCGACGGCGAAGTCACTGGCGGCGGGTGCCGTCAATTGCAGTACGCCGCCGGGCAGTGCCGCGGCCGCAAAGCCGCCCGCCTGCACGGCAAAGAACAGTGCGTAGACGGCGCATAAGCTCCCCAGCACCCAGTGCACGGTGAGGGCAGGCAGCGTCTGCCGCGGCGCGAGCCTTTGCCAAAAATCCCCGGCAGCGAGGGGCGGCTGCGCCCGCCGCAGGCAGCCGGCGACGAGCCCGAACAGCCACGCCCCGACCGGCAGCGAAAGGAGAAAGTACGCAACAAATTCCCCCGCCCAGGTCCAGTCCGGCCAGCGGCACCAGCCCAGAAGGCGCTCGCCCAGGGCGGCAAAGTTGGCGTCGGCGGCGGCCAACTGCCCCCACGCCCAGAGGCAGAGCACAAGGGCAAGGGCGGCGCTGGCCAGCGCGGTCAGACGGTGCTTTTTCTCTTGCGGGGCGCTTTGCCGCCCGGCGCGGTCTGCCCGCCGCCGCTGCCAGACCTGCCAGAGGGCCCTGGCGCGCAGGACCATGCCCGGCCAGGGGACGGTAAACAGGCCGGCCAGCGCATCAAGAACAGTCAAAACGCCGCTGTGTCCCGCCGCCAGTATGCCGCAGCGGGCCAGCGTATACCAGATGGCGAACATATGCCAGGCGAGGATCTGCCAGAGGGCCAGCCCGCCGTCCTGCCAGCCGTAGGCCCACATACTGAAGGAGAGCGCCAGCCAGCCCAAAGCCCAGAGAGGCGTTTCTTTTGAGGCCTGCGGCGCCGGTGATGCCTGCGGCGCCGGTGCACCCTCGCGGTGTACGGCGCAGGCAAACGCCTCGACGCACAGGATATACAGGAGCGCGAACGCCGGCGCGCCCCAGTCGGCAAAGGCATTGACGAACAGCACCTTTTTGACGTAAAAATACGCCGGAAAATAGCTGATGAGCGCCGCCGCGGCAAAGCAGCGGGGCAGCGGCGCCGGCCCGTTTTGCGTTTGGGCCGGTACGGACTGATAAATGGGTGCGCTTTTGCGCAGGGGGCGGCCGGCGCCCTCTTGCTTGTCACACATCTTCGGTTGTTCCTCCTTTACGGTGTCATCTCACGGCAGCGTCGTGTGCAGTACAGATTTGGCCAGGGCGATGACGAGCACCGCCGAAATATAGAGCGCGCACAGTGCGCAGGGCAGGACCGGCAGCCACAGCAAAGCCGGGCGGCGCAGGCGCAGCCCGCCGTGCCGGCGCAGCAGCCGGACGGCAAGCGCCATCGGCAGCGTACCGGCGGCCAGCCACGCCGCGGCCAGCTCGCCCAACGTCATGGGCAGCATCGCATCCGGGAAAGGCACCCACGGCGCGCGCAGCAGGGCGAGCACCGTCAGTACCGCGGCCGCTAACGTGCCCAGCGCGTACAGCCCGCGGGACGCCGCCCTCACTGCGCGGCCTCCTGCAGGTCCGGCCGCGGCGCGTCCGCCGCGTCCGGCACATACTCGAGCAGGTCGGCGGGCTGGCAGTCCAGCGCCCTGCACAGCGCCTCCAGCGTCGAGAAGCGCACGGCCCTGGCTTTGTTGTTTTTGAGGATGGACAGGTTGGCCGGCGTGATGCCGACGCGCTCGGCCAGCTCCCCGGCGCCGATGCGGCGGCGGGCCATCATGATATCGAGGTTGACGACGATGGGCATATGCCCGCCCCCTTTCTAGATCGTCAGGTCCAGCTCGTTCTTCATATTCACGGCCTGGGCGAAGGCACTTTTGATCACCCGCACGATGAGCGCCATGAACAGCGCTGCGCAGCCCAGAAAGGCGAACGGCAGGTAGACGATAAAGCCGGTGGGCAGGCACAGCGCCCCGGCCAGCAGGCAGCACCAGCCGATGCGCCGCAGCGCCGTGACGTTGGCGGGCACGAACACCGCGCCCTGCTCCAGCCGGTGCAGGAACAGATAGAGGTTATAGAGCATCCACAAGGCCAGCGCCGCGCAGGCATAGCCCAGCACCAGCAGCGCCGCGCCCACGGCCGGGCCGCTGATGCGCAGGTCCCGCGCATACATCAGCCAGCGCACGAGCCGCGGCCCGCACGCCGCCATGCCTGTGCACACCACGCCGATGCCCAGCACCAGCCAGCGGGTAAAGGCGATGCTTTTGCGGTCCGACCAAAAACGGCGGTAAAAATCCTGCGCCATACATCCTGTCCCCTTTCGGTCCGTCAGTATGGCGCTAAGTATAGCACATATTTTTCTGTTTTGCAAGTGTTTCTTATTGTTTTTCAATAAATATTTTTCGTTTTTCAAATTCCAGGGTGCCGGCCCTGCCCGCACCACAAACAATTTGCAGCCCCCGGCCACATATGCTATAATGGGAAAAACATTTGGACCGGGGAGGGTCTTTCCATGAAAGTACTGCTCATCAACGGCAGCCCGCACAAGCAGGGCTGCACCTGGGCCGCCCTGTGTGAGGTGGCAAAGCCCCTGCAGGCGGCCGGCATCGAGACCGAGATCTACCACATCGGCGCCGCGCCTGTGGGCGGCTGCGTGGGCTGCGGCGGCTGCGCCAAAACGGGCGAGTGCGTGTTCGGCGGGCCGCCGGCCGAAGCGCTGCAGCTCGTCAAGGATGCGGACGGCATCGTCTTCGGCGCGCCGGTGCACTATGCCACGGCGGCCGCCAGTATGCTGGGCTTTATGCACCGGCTGGCCTGGTCGGGCGGGAATTACCTGCGCCACAAGCCGGCGGCCATTGTGACCAGCGCCCGCCGCGCCGGCACCACCACCGCCATTGAGGCGATGGAAAAGGTCCCGCAGTTCTTTGAGATGCCGCTCATCAGCTCGACCTACTGGCCGATGGTGCACGGCTCGAGCGCCGAGCAGGTGGCCCTGGACGCCGAGGGCTGCCAGATCATGCGCAACCTTGGGCAGAACATGGCCTGGATCCTGAAGTGCATCGAGGCCGGCCAGGCCGCCGGCATCAAGGCGCCCAAGCCCGAGCGCGGTGCCTGGACCAACTTTATCCGATAACGGCGTAAAATACCGCGAAGCCGGCCGTGCCGACGGCGGCGCCGAAGGCAAGGCCCGCCAGCACGTCGCTTGGCCAGTGCACACCGGCCAGCACGCGCCCGGCGGCGATAAGCACCGCCAGCACGGCCGCGAACGCCCCCAGCGGGGCGCTGACCGCCGCGGCGGCCACGGCGATGGCGGCTGCGCAGAAGCAGTGCCGGCTGGGCATGCTTTGCCCCTGCACCGCCTTGGGGAACAGCGGCACGAAGCCCAGCGCCGCATAGGGGCGCGGGCGGTCGATGGCGGCGCGCAGCAGCGTGCCGGAGCAAAAGGCGGCCGCCGGCACGCACAGCACGCCCCAGAACAGCACCTGCCGCTGCCACGCCAGCCAGACGAGAAGACCGATATAGAGGGCGTAAACGGCCGCCACGGTACCGTCGTTGACCGCCCTCAGCGCAGCCTTGGCCGCCGGGCGGGCGCCAAACCAGGCGATGACCGCCTGCCAGCGCGCTTTGTTCACCGCTGCCGCCCCCTTTCCGTCGATTTTTAAAAAGGATACCACCGGCAGCGCCGCTTTGTCAAATCCGACGCCGCCCCCAAAACGAGGGACTGCCATTGTTTGCCTTTGCCGATTTTGTGCTGCTGGCGCTGTTTGCCGCTGCCGCGCTCGACCTTGCTCTGGCGCTGCGTGCGGCGGCGCCGGGACCGGGCCGTGCGCGCCGGGCCCTTGCCTGGCTGTGGGATACCGAGCACTACCTGTACGGGAACTGGGGCGGTGAGACGCGCGCCGCCGCCGGCGGATGGCTGTTCGTGGCGGGGCTCGTGCTCTACGAGGTCAATGTGGCCTTGTGCAACAGCCTGCTGCGTGTCGACCGCCCGTGGGTGCAGGACATTTTGGGCGCGGCGCTGGAGGCCCTGAGCTTTGCCTGCCTGGCCGCCAAGCTGCTGCTGGGCACGCGCTATACCTGGCGCGGCATGGGCTGTGCGGGGTGCCTGTACTTTATCGCCCGCTGGGTCTATTTCAACTCCCAGAATATCTGGTGGATCGGCATCGTGCTGGCGGTGCTGGCCGCCAAGGACGCACCGCTGCGCCGCGCGTTCCGGGCCTATGCGGCCGCGGGCGCGGCGATGATGGTGCTGGTGGCCGCCCTGCAGGCGGCGGGCATCATCACCGCGCAGTACGTCGGGCCGCTGGCCGGCGAGACCCGGCCCGGCTTCGGCTACGGGCACCCCAACACCTTCGGCGGGCTGGCGTTCGGCGTGGTGCTGGCCTGGCTGCTTTCTCGCAGCGCAGCGCCGCGCCGGGCCGACATCGCCCTGACGGCGGCCGCCGGCGTGTTTTTGCTGGTGGGGCCGCAGTCCTCGTCGCCGGCGCTGTCGCTGCTGGTGCTGGCGGTGCTGCTGGCGCTGTGCCGGGCCCGCCCGGCGGCAGCGCAGCAGCTGCGGGCGGCCCCGGCCGTACTGCTGGCGCCGGCGGCCATCACCGGTCTCAGCTTTTTGCTGCCGCTGCGCCTTGTCAAGGTCGGGCCCTGGTGGGACGATATGGCCCCCGCCTGGCTGGCACGGCTGGACAGCCTTTTGAGTGGGCGGCTGACCATGACCTGGACCGCTTTCCGCGTCCTGCCGGTCAAGATCGCCGGGCAGGTGCTGCCGGACTATCCCGCCCTGGACAACAGCTATGTGTATGCCGTCTACCAGTTCGGGCCGGTGGCTGCGGCGCTGCTGCTGGCGTTGGTCGCGGCGGCGCTGTGGGGCTATGCCCGGCGCGGGCAGGCGGTGTGCGTGTGCTGCCTGCTGGCCGGGCTCGTCTACGCCTTTATGGAGATGCAGATCTTTCACCTGACCAGCGCCCCCACCGCCCTGCTGCTGGCCGGGGCGGTCTATCTGCTGCCGCCCGAGCGATGGCCGGACCCCGGCAGCGACTCTGTATAGCAAGAGCGCCCCGCCTGGCAGCGGGGCGCTCTTGCTATACAGCGTTTACTCGGTCGGGAACACGCTCTCGTCGTATACATCGGCCGCGGTTTCAGCAGCTTCCGTATCCGCCGGGGCGGCGGCTTCCGCGGCGTCCTTGTTTTCGGCTTCGGCGCCGGCCGGCACAGCGTCCGGCGTTTCGGCCGCGTCGGCAGACACGTCGGCAGAGGCCTCGGCCGTATCCTGTGCCCCGATGCCGTCGATGTCCGCCGCGGTCTGCGCGGCGCTGACCAGGCCACTCACCTCGCCGCTCGGCTTTTGCAGCAGGTAGGCGCCCACCGGCTGGCCCTTGTAGACCAGCAGCACGCAGTAGGTGTCGTTCTCGCCGTCGGATCGGGCGGGGCACAGGGCGGTCCATTTTTCCACCGTCTTGCCCTTGTAGCCGGCCAGCGAGAGCCCACTCTCCCCCACCACCTGGTCAAAGGCGGTAAAGCTGTCGTCCCATTTGCGGGGGATCTTGACCTTGTCGACCGCCGCCGTGGCCAGATCGACCTCAAAGCCGTAGCCGGTAAAGTAAGCGGCGATATCCTGCGTGGTCTCGATGCTGCCCACGCCGGCCGCCGTCTCAACAGCCAGGTCCCGGCCGGAAAAATGCACCGCTGCCGCCACGGTACCACTCAAGCACACCGCGCACAGGGCGAGCGCCCCCGCCTGCCGCAGCCCCGGTTTGGTAACAGTAAATAGAAACATACGCGCAGCCCCCTCCTGTTGGTCATTCCAATCCAACGGTATGCGGGGGCTGCGCGGTCTATGTATGGCAGGGCGCGGATTTTCAGCGTTTGTAATGGGGATCGGGCGTGTACCACTGGAAGATGACGGCATCGTTGTCCCTTTGCAGGGCGGCCTGGTCGTCCTCGGGCAGGGCGGTCCAGTAGACCATCATCGCGCCCAGCGCGGCGCACAGGCGCACGGCCCAGTTGCGGGGGGCCGGGCCCCAGGCGATGAAATCCGGCCGGGCGAACAGGTTGCCCAGGCAGTGGGACAGCGCCCAGGCGTGCAGCGGACCGGCGCCCTCTTTTCGATGGCTTTGGCAGCTGTCGGCCAGCTGGCCGCGCAGCACGCCGGGGGCCAGGTGACCGATGCGGGCCACCACGCGCGGGTCAAAGCTCTCGATGCAGTACGCGCCCGCGTAGCCGTCCAGCGCGGCGAGCACGGCGCGGCAGAGCTCGTCCAGGTAGGCGTCGCCGTAGGCGCTGCGGCTCTTGATCTCGATGATCAGCGGCACGCGCCCGGCCACCGTTTCCAGTACCTCGGCGAACAGCGGCGCATGGTACGCGGTGCCCAGCAGCGGCATGGCGGCGATGTCGGCATACGCAAAGTCCCGCACCCAGCCATGGGTGCCGGTCATGCGGTCGAGCGTGTCGTCATGGAAGACCAGCAGCTGTTTGTCGGCGCTGAACTGCACGTCCAGCTCGATGCCGTAGCCGGCCGCCGCGGCGGCGGCAAAGGCCGGCAGGCTGTTTTCCGGCGTCGACTGGTCCCTGGTAAACAGGCCGCGGTGGGCGTAGTTGCGCCCGGCAAAGCCGGCGCGCAGGGCGCGGCGCCGCGGGTCGAGCCCCGGCACGGTGCACAGCGCTGCCACGGCCGCCGGCACGGCGGCAGCAAGCGCGAATTTGAATAGATTCATGGTTTTTGCCTCGTTTTTCAAGAATACATTTTCTTTATTGTAGCGCACGAACCGCGCCGCCGCAAGGGGGCTGGGCATTTGTGAAAACGGATTTTAAAAAACTTTCAAAATTTTGTCACCTGCGGCTGGTATTGTGGTATAGTAAAGATACTGTAAAGCCCAACGCAAGGAGGGGTTTTCGATGGCGAAGATACTGATCGTGGACGATGAGCCGCGCATCCGGGACCTGATCCGGGAGCACCTGCAGTTTGCCGGCTTTACCTGCGCCGAGGCCGGGGACGGCACGGCGGCGCTGGCGGCGCTGGCCCAGGGCGGCATCGACCTCGTGATTTTGGACATCATGATGCCGTTCATGGACGGCATGACCTGCCTGCGCGAGATGCGTGCCCGCAAGCTGAACACCCCGGTCATCATGCTGACCGCCCGCAGCGAGGAGTATGACAAGCTGGCCGGGCTGGAGGGCGGCGCGGACGATTACGTCGTCAAGCCGTTCTCGCCGCGGGAGCTGGTGGCCCGCGTCAAGGCGGTGCTGGGCCGCACCATGCCCAAGGCCGACGAGGCCGGCACCGCCTATGTCTTCGGCGACCTTTCCATCGACACGGCCAGCCACAGCGTCAAGGTGGCCGGGCAGGAGGTCCCCCTGACCCCCAAGGAATTCGACCTGCTGGTGTATCTCGTCAACAACAAGGGCATCGCCCTCTCGCGCGAGCGCATCCTGCAGAAGGTTTGGAACTATGACTATTACGGCGAGGACCGCACGGTCGACACCCACATCAAGATGCTGCGCAGCCATCTCGGCCCCTGCCGGAGCTACATCGCCACCGTGTGGGGCATCGGCTATAAGTTCGACCCTGACGTGCTGTAAGCGGGGCGATCGGACGTGAACAAGGCGGAGAAAACCGGTACCGGGCGCGCGCGCCCCGGCGTGCGCGCCCAGCTGATGCTGTTCATGGGCGGGGGGACCCTCGTCACGCTGCTGCTGGTGTGGGCGCTCATCACCTACTGGCTGGCGCCCCAGTACACGCGTATGCTGCGCGCCACCCTGACCGAGCGCGCCGCGGCCATCGCCGCCCGCATAGACGCCAGCGACGACGAGGTCGCCCGCCGGGAGTTCGGCTACCTGTTCCTCAACGAGGAATTTTGGGACGCGCTCAAGGCCGACATCGAGAACGACGTCATCGACGTGGACGGCTGCTGCGTGGATATTTCCGACACCACCTGCCGCAGCGTGCAGTATTACGAGAACATGGTGCCCTGCGTTTTGCACGATACTGTGACGGATTTTGGCGGTAACCTGATCTTCAGCCGCGACACGGCGGTCATCATGCAGGCGCGCAAGCAGCTGTTCGGCGCCGGCGAACTGTTCGACACGCTGGAATCCGGCGGCAACCGCCAGATGCTGGTCGGCGTGCTGACGGCGGATGCGCGCTACGGGGTCATCGTGTCGGCCAACCTGGCCCAGATCGCCACCGCGGCCGAGGTGCTGAGCCGTATGCTGCCGCCCATCGCGCTGCTGCTTTTGCTGCTCAACCTGCTGTTCGCCACCCTGTTCAGCCGCTGGTTCACGGGGCCGGTGCAGCGTCTCTCGGCCGGGGCGCGGCGCATCGCCGCCGGCGACTACGATGTGCGCATCGACGTCGACCGCCGCGACGAGCTGGGCCTGCTGGCGCAGGAGTTCAACCACATGGCGGGCGAGGTCAAGCATTCCGCCCAGCTGGAGAAGGACATCCTGGCCAACGTCAGCCACGACCTGCGCACGCCGCTGACGCTCATCAAGGGCTACGCCGAGACCATCCGCGACCTGTCCGGCGCGGACGACGGGAAGCGCACCGAGCAGTGCAACATCATCATGGACGAAACGGACAGGCTCTCGGCGCTGGTCAACAGCGTGCTGGAGTTGAGCAAGGTGCAGTCCGGCGCGCAGAAGCCGGAGCCCGTCGACTTTGACATGAGCGAGCTCTGCTTTGAGGTGGCCGGCCTGTATGACGCCGTGTGCGAGCAAAACGGCTGGACGCTGCGCCTGGAGGCCGACCGCGCCTGCCCCGTGCACGCCGACCCGGCGATGATGGAGCGCGTGCTGCACAACCTGCTGGGCAACGCCACCCAGCACCTGGGCGAGGACGGCGTGTTCATCCTGCGGGCCGTCCCGCAGGCGGGCGGCGGCTGCCGCGTCGAGGTCGAGGACCACGGCCCCGGCATCCCGCCCGAGGAGCTGCCCTACCTGTTCGACCGCTACTACCGCGCCCGCAAGGATGCCGGCCGTCCCGGCACCGGGCTGGGGCTTTCCATCACCAAGGCGATATTACAGCAGCACGGCTTTGCCTTCGGCGTCAACAGCGCCGTGGGGCACGGCACAACGTTCTGGTTCGAGACGGCCAAGGCGCCGGAAAATTTGAAAAAGTGAGGTGTCCCGCATGGACAAACTGGATGCAAGGATGGACGAAAAGCTGGACGAGCGTGTGGCCGAGCTGCACGCCCATGACGACGAAAGCGGCGACGGCCGCGTGAACAGCAAGGACCTGAAGCTGCAGCTGGACCGCATCGAGGCGCAGCTGGAGCTGCAGGACAAGCAGAACCGCGCCCTGCTCAAGGGCCAGCGCGTGCGCCTGTGGCTGGCTGTCGGCATCGCAGTGGTGCTGTGCGCGGCGGTAGTATTTTTGTGGGTGCGGGTCGACCAGGCCTATACCGACATCCACGCCACCAGCACCCAGGTCAACGAACTGGCCGGCCGCCTGCAGGAAAGCCTGGCCGAGCTGG
This sequence comes from uncultured Gemmiger sp., assembly GCA_947631565.1. Classification (GTDB taxonomy): domain Bacteria; phylum Bacillota; class Clostridia; order Oscillospirales; family Ruminococcaceae; genus Gemmiger. Next base: position 54,468 of record CANRLV010000007.1, read on the forward strand.
ACAGCGAGGAGCTGGCCGCGGTGCTGAACAGCCTGCCCGATTTGACGGAAAAGCTGGCCGGCGTGGACGTGGACGCCCTGAATGAGGTACTGACCCGTATGCCGGCGCTGATGGACACCGTCACCGACCTGCAGGACCGGGTGACCGGCCTGCAGAGCATTATGGACGGCTTTAAAGGCGGGCTGAGCAACCTGTTCGGCGGCTTTGGCGGCAACTGACGTTTTACCGGATACGGCGGCGCCGGGGTCCTTGGCAAAGGGCCCCGGCATCTTTGTGTTGTGCTTACCGTTTGGGCAGGATGGCTACGGCGCGGCTGCCCATCGCCGTGTAGACCTCGTCAAAGGTGCGGCTGCTCACGCGGGTGTAGTTTTCAAGCGGGTCGGCGAGTAGGAAACCGTCCCGGTCGTAGCCGGTCAGGACCAGGCAGTGCAGGTTGGTATAGGGCTTTTGGCCGTTCGGCAGCGCAAAGCTGTGGCCGGTGCGCGGGGCATTGAAATCGGTGGTGACCCAAACCAGCACCGGCACGCCGCGGTCCAGCAGTGTCTTGAGCTCGGCCGGCGTGCTGCCGGAAAGGTCCGCCGCCGTATGGCCGCTGCCCTGCGGGGCGGCGTCGGCCAGGTAGGCGTTGACGGCCGCGACCACCGGCCCGGTCATGCAGTAATATCCCCCGCCGCGGCTGAACGGGTCGCCCATGTAGGTCTGCTCGGGGTCGGCGGCATAGTAGGGCGCCCGGCAGGGCAGGTATTGGGCGGCCAGGGTGCATTTGTCGGCCGGGTAGCCGAGGTAGACAAGAGCGATGGCGGCCGAGGTGATCTCGCAGCCGTTGGGCAGCTCCGGCTTTTGGGCGATGTTTTGCACCGGCAGCTGCACGCTTTGCGGCACATTGCCGGGCGCCGAGGCCTTGACCGCCGGCGGCAGCGCCGCCGTTAAAATATCCCTCGCCGCGCCCATGCCGTAGCTGTGCCACAGCGCGCGCAGGGCCGGCCGCCCGCTGACCAGCAGCGACAGTGCGGCGGTGCCCACCAGCAAAAGGGCGGCCGCTGCCCACAGCCAGGCGCGCAATATATCGTGCCGGCGGCGGACGGCACGCCGCCGGGCGCAGGCCCTGCTCCTGGCCGGGGCCGCATACACCGCGGCGCGGCGCCGGGCAGGGCCTGCGGCCGGGCGGCCCGGCACGCGGCGGACCTGTACACGGCCGGCAGGTGTCGGACGCCGGGCGGGCGGCGCAAAGGCGAGGGTCTGCGTAAATTCCACCATGGACGGGCACCTCCCAACAGGTCTGGCATATCCTATGCTGCCACTATAGCCCCGCCATGTTTCGGACTTGTTTCAAACCTGTTGCCGAGTTGTTGCCGACCTGTAAAAACGGCAAAAAATCCCCCGGTCCGCGTCAAAAATGCGGACCGGGGAACGGTTTTGCCTGTGTTCAGATCTCGCGCACGGTGGCGATGACGACCGGCGTGCGGGGCTTGTCGCGGAAGTCGGTGGGGGCAGCGGCGATCTCGTCGACCGCGTCCATGCCCGCCACGACGTGCCCGAAAGCCGCATACTGGCCGTCCAGATGCGGGGCGTCGGCGTGCATGATAAAGAACTGGCTGCCGGCGGAATCCGGGTCCATGGCGCGCGCCATGCTGATGACGCCGCGGGTGTGGCGGATGGGGTTGTCGACGCCGTTTGCGCGGAACTCGCCCTTGATGTGCCAGCCCGGGCCGCCGGTGCCGGTGCCCTGCGGGCATCCGCCCTGGATCATAAAGCCGGGGATGACGCGGTGGAAGGTCAGGCCGTCATAAAATTTTTCGGCCACCAGCTTGCGGAAATTCTCCACCGTGATGGGCGCGGCGGCGGGGTCCAGCTCGATGTCGATGGTCTTGCCGTTTTGCATGGTGATGCGGATCATACAGGTCCTCCTTCTGTTTTTGCAGGTTCGGTATTGGTGTTTTCCGGCGCCGGGGCCGGTCCCGGTCCGGGCTCGTCCACGGCCTTTTGGAGCACGGCCAGCACGTCGGCGGCCGAGGCCTCGGGCTCCTCCTCCGGCCACGGGTCCGACAGGCTGCCGGAAAATACCGGCGCCGTATTTTCCGGTGTGGTTTGCTCCGGCGGGGCGCTCTCCCCTGCCGGCGTGCTTTCCTCCTGCAGGCCGCCGCTTGGGGCGGCCCCAGCAAGCTCCCCTGCCGCGTTCGGTGCGGGCTCCGGTCCCGGCGCAGGCGGGGTGTTCTCCCCTGCCGGCGCGTCTTCTTCCTGCGGTCCGCCGCTTGGGGCGGCCCCTACAGGCTCCTCTGCCGTTTCCGGTGCAGCAGCGGCTTCCGGCTCCGGCACGGACTCTGCCGGTACAGGCTCTTCCGCCGGCTCCGGCGCAGGCGGCGGCGCGAAGGCGGGGTCGCTTTGGGCCGTGGAACGGCCCTCCAGGTAGCTCATGCTGCCCAGCTGCTCGGCCAATGCCTGCCCGCTTTGCTGCCCGGCCCAGGCCAAAATGGTCGCGGCCATGTACTTTTCGCTGCGGCTTTGGGCCTGCTCCAGCAGGGCGAAAATGTCCTCGCCGTGCTCGGTCCCGGCAAAGGGGTCGATCCAGGCAGCCGGCAGGTCCTTCTTCATCTTGCGCGGGGTGACGTGGCCGGTGATGTAGCCGCGCCCGGCGAACAGCGGCTCGATGAGCCAGTAGAACGCCCGCCGCACGCCCAGGCGGGAGGTGAACAGCCCGCGCAGCACGGTGGCGTGGTGGAAGCTGTCGGCCAGGTACTCGACCGGCACGTCGAGGTCATACACCTCCCGCAAACAGGTGTGCAGCAGGTTGGCGACGTCGGCCAGCGCCTCGCCGGCCAGCACGGGGGCACAGTCGGCGGCCGGCACGGTGCGGGCGCCGGTGTCCTGCTCATGCAGCAGCGTGTCCAGCGCGGCCTCAAAGTAACCGTGGCCGCCCTTGCGGGCGTAGGGCATACCGGGGCGGCACAGCGCTTCGACGTAGGGGTGGATGACGGTATCGGTGGCGTAGTGGCTCAAAAAGCCCATGGTGTACTCGATCTGGGGCACGGTGCGCACATGGCGGACCAGGCTGCACAGAAAGGCGCCGGTGTTCTCGTTATGCAGGCGGCGGCCCAGCGCCGGCAGGTCATACAGGCGTTTGCGGGCCGGCTTCCAGGCCTGGAAGCAGAAAAAGGTGTCGGGCCCGTTGGCGCCGGCGGCAAACGCCGCCGGGCACTTGACCTTGTAGCGCACGGCCTCGGCGGCACGGCGCGCGGTGCGGATGTGGGTGTAGCCTTCCGGCATAGGGTGGGCTCCTCTCGGGTCAGAGATGGGGGCGGGGCGTCAGCGCCCGGCCTTTTTGAGCGCCCGCGGCAGGGCGATAAAGTACAGCAGCGCGCCGACCCCGATGACCAGCAGGATGGACAGGATGCCGTAGGGGCCGGAGGCGGCGTTGATGGCCGCGATCTGCTCCGGCGTGGCGGTGGTCTCGGTCAGGCCCTGCGCGGCCAGCATACGGTGGGCCGCCATGGCGCTGACCACGCCGACCAGCGCCGGGCCGATGATGGAGCTGAACTTGCCGAAGATGTCAAAAAAGCCGAAAAACTCGCCGCTGCGCTGTTTGTCCGGGATGAGCTTGCCGTACATACTGCGCGACAGCGCCTGGATGCCGCCCTGGCTGGTGGCGCACAGCACGGCCAGCAGCCAGAACTGCCACAGGCTATGCATGAAGTAGGCGAACACGCAGATGAACATATACACGCAGATACCGGCCCCGACCATGGTGCGGGCGCCGAATCTATCGGCGAGGCGGATGTACAGCAGGCAGAACGGCAGGCCCAGCACCTGCACGAGCAGCAGCGCCAGCAGCATACCGGTGGAATCCAGCCCCAGGTTGGTGCCGTAGGTGGTGGCCATGCTGATGACGGTGTGTACGCCGTCGATGTAGAAGAAATAGGCAAGGATGTAAAACAGCATCGGCTTGTCAGCGATGATCTCCCGGATGGTGTGCCCCACCTCGCGGATGGAGGCGCCGACCACACCCTTTGCGTAGGGCTTGCCGCCTTTCTGCTCACAGTTTTTGAGCAGCGGCACGCTGAACACCGCCCACCACACGGCGGTGAGGGCGAAGATGACGGTCAGGCAGGTGAGCGTGGGCACGCCGAC
>CANRLV010000008.1 GCA_947631565.1 uncultured Gemmiger sp.
GCCGAGTTTGGCCGCGTCAGCTACACCGAGGCGGTGGAGATCCTCAAAAAGAACAACGCCAACTTCCAGTACAAGGTGGACTGGGGCACCGACATCCAGACCGAGCACGAGCGCTACCTGACCGAGCAGGTCTACCACAAGCCGGTGTTCGTGACCGACTATCCCAAACAGATCAAGAGCTTTTATATGCGCCTGAACGACGACGGCAAAACCGTGGCCGCCGCCGATATGCTGGTGCCCGGCATCGGCGAGCTCATCGGCGGCTCCCAGCGCGAGGAACGACTGGACGTGCTGACGGCCCGCATGGACGAGCTGGGCTTAAAGCGCGCCGACTATGAGTGGTATCTGGACCTGCGGCGCTTCGGCACCGTCAAGCACGCGGGGTACGGGCTGGGCTTTGAACGGCTCATCATGTATGTGACCGGCATCGCCAACATCCGCGACGTGCTGCCCTTCCCGCGCACCTGCGGCGGGTTCTGAGCGGTGCCCGGTGCAGCGCTGGCAGCCCCCATCGCCGGGCCGCTGCTGGCATGGTTCCAACAAAACAAACGGCTCCTGCCTTTCCGGCAGGAGCCTTCGGCGTATCATATCTGGGTCAGCGAGATCATGCTGCAGCAGACCCGCGTCGCCGCCGCGCTGCCCTACTATGAACGGTTCATCCGCGAACTGCCGGACCCCGCCGCCCTCGCCGCCTGCGGGCCCGATACGCTGCGCAAGCTGTGGCAGGGGCTGGGGTATTACAACCGCGCCGCCAATATGCAGAAGGCGGCCGTCATCGTGTGCGAAAAGTACGGCGGGGCGCTGCCGGCCGACTACGCCGCCCTGCGCGCGCTGCCCGGCATCGGCGATTACACGGCCGGGGCCATCGCCAGCATCGCCTTCGGCATCCCGGCGCCGGCCGTGGACGGCAACGTGCTGCGCGTGTTCGCGCGCCTGTATGACGACAGCGCCGACATCACCCAGCCGGCCACGAAAGCGGCCTTTACCGAACGCGTGGCGGCCGAAATGCCAAAGGATACGCCCGGCCCCTACAACGAGGCGCTGATGGAGCTGGGCGCGCTGGTCTGCGTGCCGGGCGCGCCGCGCTGCGATGCCTGCCCGCTGCGGGCGCTGTGCCGCGCCCATGCCGCCGGCACCGCCGCGGCGCTGCCGGTAAAACCGCCCAAAGCCCCCAGGCCGACGCTGCCGGTGACGGTGGCGCTGATAAAAAGCGAGCGCGGTCTGCTGTTGCAGCGCCGCCCCGCCAAGGGCCTGCTGGCCGGGCTGTGGCAGCCCGCCGCCTTTGAGGCGGCGCTGGACAAGGCCCGGCTCACGGCCGCGCTGGCCGACCTCGGCGTGCCGGCCGTGCTCACGGCGCCGCTGCCGGCGGCAAAGCATATCTTCACCCACCGTGTGTGGGCGCTGGGCGGCTGGCGCGGCACCGCCCCCGCCGTGCCGCTGCCCGAGGGCTTTGTCTGGGCCGACCCGGCCGCCTACCCGATCCCCAGCGCCTTTTCCGCCTATCTGCCGCCAAAAGGACCGGAAAATCCATAAAAAGTGCCGAAAAGTCCACCCGCCGGCCGGGGAATTTTGCCAAACTGACGGTTGTATTCCGCGCCGGGGTCGGGTATAATAAATTTGATTCGATGGCTTTCGCCCTTTAAAGGGCAGGGCCGCGGGAATGTTACACTGACCGGAAGGAGCACCACTATGATGAGCAAAACGACCTTCGGCGCGGCGCTGGCTTTTTTGGCGGCGGCCGCCGGTGTGCTGGCGGCGGCTGCCATCTACCTGTACCGCCGCGAGAAGGAGCTGGACGAGTACGAGGAGCTGCTGTTCAGCGACGATATCGACGAGTATGACGACGAGGACGAGACCGTCTATGAGGAGCTGGACGGTGACGACGCCCCCGCCGAGGAAGACGACGCCGGGGAAGAGACCCCGGAGGAATAACCCCATCGTGCCCCGCCCCGCAGCAGCTTGACAGAGGGGCTTCTGCGGGGCTTTTGCATGGTACGGCAGGCCGGCGTGCCGATCCGCCATCCTGAACATACCCCGCGCACCAGGAACATAAAATGGGATGAAACAGGCCGGAACCAAAAAGAGCGATCGGGAGAAGAACTATGGCTGGTAAGAACGAGGACCAGCAGTCGGCGGCGCCGCGCAGCGCGGCGCCGAAGGAGACTGCCGCGGCGCGGCCGGAAAACGCGCCGCCGCCCGTGCCGGAAGAGGAGCCGGCCCGGGCCGAGACCGCCGAGACCCAGGACCAGGTAGAGAACACCACCGCGCCCCTGACAGAAGAAGAGCCGCAGCCCACCCCGGCAGAGCCTGCCGGGGATGCTGTGTTGCCAAACGGGGCGGCGCAGGACGGCGCGGACGACGCGCCGGACGACGGCGAGGAAGAAGCCGGGGAAGACGAAGCGGACAGCGCCGAAGCGCCCAACGACGGAAACAACGAGGCTGCCGACACTGACGCCGAAGCGGACGCGGATGATGCCGATGGTGCCGGTGAAAACGAAGAAGAGGAAAGCGAGGAGGAGCGCCGCCGCGTGGCCGAGATGACGCGCACGGTGCAGCTCTCGCTGGAGCAGATCACGGCCCGCATGGCGGACCTCGACGCCGCGCAGGCGGCAGAGGAGGAAGCCGACGGCGAGAGAGACGCGGTGCCGGAGCCGGCGCCCACGCGCTACCGCAAGCCCTCGCTGGGGCGGCGCATCGGCCGGGCGGCCGGCAGCGGCGTGCTGCACATCACGCGCTGGCTGCTGCTGGTGGTGTTTTTTGTGGCGCTCATCGCCGCGGTCGGCATCGCCTTTTTGTACCGCGGCGCCACCGCGGACCTCATCCCCAAGGTCTCGGTCACGCTGGACGGCCAGACCGTGCCGCCCACCGCCTATGACTGGAACGTGCCGGTCGTCAACCACCTGTTCAGCCGCCGCTACCACGGCACCAACAGCGAGACCGCCGTCACGCTGGAAAAGGCCGTCGAGGGCATCCGCCCCGAGCTCGTCGTCACCCCGCAGGAGTTCGAGAGCCATCTCGTGCTCAAGGACAGCGCCGGCAACGAGCTGTACAGCGGCTCGGTGTTCGGCTTCCGCGAGTTCACGTTCGAGAAGGACGGCACCTACGCGGCCGAGCTGACGGTGGCCAACAAGGCCACCCAGTTCGACGTCAACGCCGTCGAGGGTTCCCAGACCTATGACTTCACCTTTGACATCAGCCTGCATCCCTCGGTACGGCTGGACACCAGCTCCGCTTTGCAGGGCGATGTGGTGGCCGTCGTGGCCGCCGGCATCCCCCTGAGCGACAAGCCGACGCTGATCTGCGGGTTCGAGAACATCGGCTTCGTGCCGGCGCTCAACGGCTGGATCGCCTATGTGCCCATCCCCATGGACGCCGAGCCCGGCGAATATCCCTTCACCGTGCAGAGCAGCCGCCACGAGCAGACGATGAACCTGACCGTGCACGAGCGCGCCTGGCGCGAGCTCAAGCTGGCGGACGAGACCGACCTGCACTGGGCCTGGATCGGCCCCGACAACACCCCCAACGAGGTGCTGGAGGCGCTGAAAACCAACGAAGACAAGATCTATTGGGAAGACGAAGGCTTCGCCATGCCCTATGACGAGGAAAAAGTTGAGGTCGAGCTGGATTTCGGCACCGCCGAGATCGTGGACGACGGCGCCGGCCCCGACATCGAGACGACGCGCCGCAGCATCAACATGGTCGGCCAGGTCGATATGCGTGACTACGGCTCGCCCCTGACCGCCCCGGCGGCCGGCCGCGTGATCTTCGCCGAGGATCTGGGCGGCGAGCTCAGCCCCGTCCACGGCGTCATGCTGCCCAACAAAACGGTGGTCGTGGACCACGGCGGCGGCCTCAAGACGGTGTACTACAACCTCAACACCATCGACGTCAAGGTCGGCGATGTGGTGGAGCAGGGCCAGACCGTCGGGACCTGCCAGCTCACCGTATGCGTGGGCGCCTACGCCGGCACCGTGCCGGTCGACCCGCTGACGCTGTGGCAGGGCCAGAGCAACGCCGTTCGCTTCTATTGAGCGCCGCGCGGCAGATTTTTGCAAAAACCACTTGCAAGCCGGTGCAAAATATGCTATCATAAAATGCACTGTTATGGGGCATTAAGGAGGTGGAACGAATGCCTAACATCAAATCTCAGAAAGACCGCGTCGTGCAGGCCAAAAAGGAAGCCGCGCACAACAAGGCCATCAAGTCCAACCTGAAAACAGTCATCAAAAAGGCAGACGCTGCCATCGACAGCAATGCCGAGAATAAGGATGCCGCCATCAAGGCCGCCGTCCGCGCCATTGATTCGGCCAAGAGCAAGGGTGTCATCCACAAGAACACCGCTTCGCGCAAGGTCAGCCGTATGGCCAAGCGCGCCAACAAGGCCGCGCAGTAGACCCGGATACGATGATAAAGCCCCTCCCGATTTTCGGGAGGGGCTTTTCGTATGCTTTGTCAGGGGCCGGGCGGCCGGCCCAGGGCCCGGGCGACGGGCCGCGCCGCCTGCCGCAGCCCCCAGGCCAGCAAAAAGGCAAGCGGCAGGTACAGCGCGTACCCGCCCCAGTAGCCCAAAAAGGCGAGTCGGGGCGCGAACACAAGCGTCAGCAGCACATGGTGGACCAGAAACACGCCGTAGCATTCCCGCGCCAGCGCGCGCAGCCAGCGCCAACGTTCCGATGCCGCCCAAGGGCCCGGCGCCGGGCGCCGGGCCAACAGGCTGCCCAGCGCGATGCCGGCCCAGAACACCGGCAGCCGCCACAGCAGCGTGTGGGTGTACTGGATGCCGGCCCCGGCGCGCGGCAGCCAGACCCACGCCAGCGCGCACACGGCCGCCGGCACGGCGTACCAGGCAGGGCGCCGTGCCGCCGCGCGCAGCACCCGCACCAGGGCGGGGAAGAGCAGGTAACACAGCAGCAATACGCCCAGAAACCATTCGCCGATCTTATAAAAGGTGGCGGTGAACTGCGAGAGATACCCGTCCAGCCCGAGCAGCGAGAACACCACCCGCCAGCGCGGCACGTCCGGGTTGTTGCCGTGCAGCACCTCACCGTACACAAACAGTGCCCCGAAGCCCAGCCAGTACATCGGGTAGATGGCCAGCACCCGCCCGCGCGCGTAGCGCCGCCAGTCGGGCGCCGGCACCTGCGGGCCGTACCCCAGCGCCAGACTGGCGCCCGAAAGCAGAAAAAATACATTGACGGCCAGCTCGGTCAGCGCTGCCAGCGCGGCAAAGGCCGGGCCGGCGGTGCTCTGCGGGGCCAGGAAGGCCATCTCGACGCCGTAGTGATAGCTGATGATGGTCAGCGCCGCGAGCAGGCGCAGCGCGTCCAGCGCCGGATAATAGCGTTTGCCGCCCATGCCGCAGCCCCCTTTATGGATTTGATGCGCAGCCCCAGCCGCCGGTTTCCCCGGTCAATGCATGGCGTCGTGCAGCACGCGCAGCACGTTGCGGGAAAATATCTTTTCGATCTCGGCGGCGGTAAAGCCCTCCTTTTGCAGGGCGTCGGCGAGCAGAGGTATCTTGGTGCTGTCGCCGATCTCAAGCTCACCCGAGATGCCGTCAAGGTCACTGCCCAGGGCCACGCACTCCACACCGCCCACGTCGGCCAGGTGGCGGGCGTGACGGGCGATGAGGGCGGCCGTGCTCGTTTCGCCGGTCCCGTCCGGGTGCAGGAACTGCGGGCAGAAGTTCAGCCCCGTCACGCCGCCGGCATTGGCCAGGACCTTTACCTGCTCATCGGTCAGGCCGCGCTGGTGGGCGCAGAGCGCGCCGCGGCTGTTGGAATGGCTGGCGATGAAGGGCTTTTTGCAGACGTCCGCCACATCGTAAAAGCCGCCCTCGGACAGGTGCGAGACGTCCACCAGCATACCCAGCTCCTGCATATAGGCCACCGCCTCTTTGCCGAAGGGCGTCAGGCCCTGCGCCATCACGGCCGGATCGGCCGAGTTGGGGGCGCCGAAGCAGTTGGCGCCGTTCCACGTCAGCGCGATGGCCCGGAAGCCCTGCCTGTAAAACCGGTCCAGATTGTCCAGCCTGCCCTGCACAGCGCGGCCGTCCTCCATCGTTAGAATGGCGGACATTTTGCCGGCGGCACGGTTTTGGCACACATCCCCGGCGCTGTAGGCCATGGCGATGATATCGCCGTACCGCTGCACGTTCTGCAAAAGGATCTGGCGCAGCGTTTCGATGTACGCCTCATCGCTCATGGCAGGGATGCCGTACTCGGCAAAGGACCCGGCCGGCGGCAAAAACACGGCGAAGAACTGCGCCAGCTGCCCGGCCTGCCGCATGCGGGCCAGGTCCAGCATCGCCGCCGGGCAGCGGTACAGGTCCCGATTTTCAGGGTCGTGCAAAAGCACCGCGCCCAGTGTATCGCAGTGCATATCGATAAATTCCATGGGGTCACCGCTTTTTTGTACTTGCTTCTATTGTAAACAATGCCAGATTTTTCCCGTTCTGTCAACCGTCTTTGTGCTGCCGGGGAGCCGGCTTGCTTTTCCACAGCGTCAGGAGTGATTTGCCCGCGTCCTGCGCGACTGCCCGCAGGGCAGATCGCGCGCCGGCGGGACGTGTGGCCGGCACGGGTTTTCGCACGCCGGGCCATGCCCGGCGCACGCGTGAAACGCATGGCGAAAACGAACGCGCAGCGTTCGTACAAAAATATGCGGCCCGCAAGCGCGGGCTATGACGGGAGACGAAAAGGGGCCCACGGCTTTGCCGTGGGCCCCCTGGCTCTATGGAGCATTACCGTCTAAAATTGAACCCAAGACCTCTTGCAGCGATACGAGCCTGTCGCTCTCCTTGTAATTGAAATTCACAACTACCTTATCATCAAACACATAGACCGAGTTTAAAGACATCTTACGACGGAAAGGATGCTGTTAAGATGTTTTTAGACAATCTTTCCGCCAACGTTCTCCAACTGTGCGACTTCTATCATCTCAGCTACGAACGCGGTGCCGAGCAGTGCTCCATCAGTTCCCGTTACTTTGGTTCCATTGCCAGGGGCAAGACCGCACCAACTATCGTTACCCTTGAAAAACTTTGTACCGGTTTTGACCTGACCCCAAACGACCTGCTTATCGCCTCCACCATGCAACAGGAACTGGCCTACCGTCAGCCCTTACCCGTCACACAGGTCCGCTGCTTTCGCTTTGCTTCCGGCTTGACTGGATTTCCGGTCTGCCCGCGGTGCGGCTGCACGATGGAGCGAGAATACCAGAGCTACTGTGACCGCTGCGGGCAAACTCTTGATTGGCGCAATTTTGACAGTGCAGCCATAATTACATTGGAAAACCAATAACGCAGCACAAAGTATTGACAATCCGGCATAATCGTGGTATAGTACAGATACAATAAAGGGTAGCTTGCTACTCTTTGGGCTGGCCGCAAGGCCCTGGTCCACCGTAGGCGGGGATATACCCCGCCATTTTTATTAGGAAGTGAAAGCCATGGCCAAGAAAGAGCTTAGTATTTTTGTAGATGAATCCGGAGATTTTGGTCCATTTGACGTTCATACACCTTATTATCTGGTGACCATGGTATTCCACGATCAGGCCAAATCCATAGAGCCACAGGTCCTTCAACTGGAACAGGCGATGAAGGAATTTAACTATACCCGGCACGCTATTCATACCGGCCCGCTGATCCGGAAAGAAAACGAATACTATACATGGGATGTGGCGGAGCGCAGAGCGATCTTTAACAAGCTGTTCCATTTCATGCGCCACTGCGATATTACCTATCATACCTTTGTGTTCAACAAAAAGGAGTTTGGCAACCCCGTCGAGCAGGCAGGCCGCATGGCAAAGGAGATCAGCGCGTTTTTGCGGGATCATGCAGACTTCTTTGGTGAGTTTGAGCGGATCGTCGTCTACTACGATAACGGGCAGACGGAATTGAATCGCATCCTCAGTACTGTGTTTCATGTCCTGTATGGAAATATCGAATTCAGGCAAGTGCTTCCGGCAAAATACCGATTGTTCCAGGTGGCCGATCTGCTTTGCACGCTGGAGCTGGTCGCATTGAAATTGAAGGAGCATCGGCTGAGCAAGTCGGAAAGGCTCTTCTTTGAAAACAACGAGGTTTTGAAAAAGGTTTATTTACGTCCGGCAATGAAGAAAAAGCAATAATCGAAACCCCACGCTCCTGCGTGGGGTTTCGATTGTTTGTAGAGGATTTTTCTTTCGGATAAACTGACCGGCAGCAACTATGCGCAAAGCTGAGCCCAGTGATTTGCCGCGTTATTCCGCGCCGGCGCCGCGGGTGGCTGCGGCACGGCGGTATTCGGTGGGGGAGAGACCGACAGCCGCCTTGAACACCTTCAGGAAATGCTTGTCATCGGCAAAGCCGACCCGGCGCCCGATCTCATTCACCTTCCAATCTGTTTCGGTCAGCAGCCGCCGGGCTTCGTCCAGGCGCAGCTTTTGCAGGTAGCTGACAAAGTTTGTGCCGGTGTATTGCTTGAAAAGCAGGCTGAACAGCGAGTAATTCATCGAGACCTCATTGCTCACCATCGCCATGTTCAACGGCTTGGCATAGTTTTTCTGGATATACTGCACGGCGGTGCGGATCTTCTGTTTGTTCTCGTAGTCGGCAAATTCCTGCGCGATTTGGGTACAGAACCCGTCCAGCCAGTCACTCAACTCGCCAAGATAGCTCCGGCTGTCCGCAAAGGCCCATACATCGCCAAAGCGGGCCAGATCCTCGCCGGTATCCATGATGTTGCGGTAGGTCTCGTGCAGCTCCTTGACGAAAGCGGCGCACAGCTCGCAAAAGCTGTCCGGCGAAAGCTCGCCGCCCTCCACACGCCGGGCCTCGCCCGTCAGCTGGCGCACCACCTCGGCGGCGCGGGAAAGACCGACCAGGTCCACAAGGTGCTGCGCCGTACAGTTTGGCTTGCCGGCCGGCGTTTCCCCGCCGGCACGGATGATCGGTTCGCCCTGCCGGATAAAGAACGCCCTTTTCCACGCCGCAAAGGCTTCGGTATGGCAATCGTACAGGGCCGCGAGGCCGGTTTTTTCCGTGCTGATGCCGACGGGGCCGTCCAGCACAGCCAGCACATCGCTCTCCTGCTGTTTGGGGGCAACGAGCAGCGACAGGGCGCCGATGTTGTGCAGATGGATCACGCCGGCCGGTATGGTTGAGGGCTCTTTCGGCGCGGCGGCCGTGCAAAGACCAATATACGCCCCTGCCATAAAGCGGTCCGTGTAACGGGCCAAAAGCTCGCCGCGTTCCTTGCTGCCGGCGTCGCCGTCCAGCATCAGGTAGCGCAAGGCATGGTGATACTGCTGCGTGTCGCTGCGGCGCTCAGCTTCCGCCTCGGCCAGCAGATCCTCCATCTTTTGCAGGGCCGCGTACAGCTTTTCCCGTTCCACCGGCTTGAGCAGATAGTCCTGCGCACCGCCGCGCAGCATGGCAACGGCATAGTCAAAATCGCCGTAGCCGCTGATGACCAGCACCAGCGGCCGGTGCGCCAGGTTGTCCAGTTGGGCGACCAGCTCCACGCCGTCCATGTGCGGCATACGGATATCGGTGACGAGCACATCCACGGGGCAGCTGCGCAGGATCTCCAGCGCCTCGGCGCCGTCGTGCGCTTCCAGTATTTCGCCAACCGGCACCGGCGCGCGCTCGATCATCACCCGAATACCCCGGCGGATGAATTTTTCGTCCTCTGCGATCAAAATCGTATTCATTCAGAACTGCCTTTCTGAAGGTCGTCCGCCTTTTCCCGATAGGGCAGGCGCACGGTAACGGTGGTCCCTGCCCCCGGCTGCGAGAAGACCGAGAGCCCATATTGCTTGCCGTAATTCATTTGGATGCGATCCTGCACGTTTTTCAGCCCGATCCCGTTGCCGGAGGACGAGCGGGTGCGTTCCTCGCCGGAGATCTGCCGGTTCAGGCGGGCCAGACCTTCCGCGTCAAGGCCGCGGCCCTCATCGACCACGGCGATGGTATAAACGCCGTTTTCACGGTCGATGCGGCCCCGCAGCAGGATGGAGCTGTCCGCTTCCAGCACACTGGCGCCGTGGACAACGGCATTCTCGACCAGCGGCTGCAGGCTGATTTTGGGCAGCTCCTGCGTAAGCAGCTCGTCCGGGATATCCAGCCGCAGCGAGATCACATAGTCAAACCGCAGGTTCATCAGGGCCAGATAGTTTTCAACGTATTCCAGCTCCTGTGCCAGCGGGACGCCGCCACGCTCCAGCTTCATGCCATAGCGCAGCAGCTTGCCAAGATGGGTCAGGGCGTCTGCGATCTCGTATTCCTCGTCGATCTCCGCCATCATCTTGATGGCTTCCAGCACATTGTAGTATAGATCCAAACCGGATATTCGGTCGAGAAACTGGACGGCATCGTGGAAACGCTGATCGTGGCACTGTTCAAGAGCATCCATCCTGTCTCGGAGCAGGAGCTGGTTTCTAAGCAGATGGAGCGGCAGCAGAGGGAACAGCGGGCCGCACTCGCACGCCTCAAAGAGCAGAAAGCAAAGAAAGAGAAAGAACTCGAAAGCTACAAAGGCGAGGTCTACAAAGCCATCCGGGGCGAGAGCACATGGGATAAAGAGCTGCTCAACGAGCTCATCCTTGATACAAAGAAAGCTCTGCAGGATACCAATACGGAGATCGCTGCCGTGCAGAAAGAGCTGGATGAGCAGGAGCGCACGGCTGCCGAGATTAAGGAACGGTATAACAAGGTGCTGACCTGGGTCGAGCTGTTCGAGGGGAGCAGCCTGGAAGGCAAGAAGATGATCGTCTGGCAACTGATTGACAAGGTACGCATCTACCGCGATTATCGCAGCGAGATTGATCTGAAGGTGGAATTCCAGCAGCTCTGTGAATTGTGGAACGAGGGAAAGAAGGCAAACAAGACGGAGAAGGCTGCCTGAAAGCCGGATATATGCGGAAATCCCCCGCGGCAAAGCCGCGGGGGACCGCATGGACCTGGAGGGATTCGAACCCTTGACCTCTGCGATGCGAACGCAGCGCTCTCCCAACTGAGCTACAGGCCCATATTCTGGCGACGATGTTTAGTTTAATCTATGCGCCGCCAAATGTCAAGAGGAAAACGGGAGATTTTGTGTGCCGCTTGCTCTTTGTTCCGGCGGTACCGGCGGGCAAAAATGCGCACGGCGGATGGAAAATGCCTTTACAAACAGAACAGATTTTGTTATAATCATAATAAACAAACATATATTGCTCCCAGCGAATAAAATCGAACGCCAAAATCCGTTGCATTTCCGGCGCTGATTCGATATATTGGAAATCGAAGTAGATTTCCTGCATCAGCCGCAGACGCGGCGTGCGCGCCAGGGAGGTGGATCCCATCAAAAACGAATTGTTGGCCGTCTATACGCGTTGCTATTCCGACATACCGCCCTTTCAGCGGCCGGGCTGTACGGAGTATGCCCTTTGCCGTGCTGAGGGCGTTTTGCGCGTCATCGTGCGCACGCAGCACACGGATGAAGCCGCGATGCGCGCCGCGCAGTGTGAGCTGTGCGGCGTGGATGGGGTCACGGCCCGCCGCCTGCTGCTGTTTTTGTACGAGAACGCGGTCTCGGTGGAAAACGTCTGCGACCTTTTGCAGGATCTCTTGCCGGCAGCCGGCGGGCAGGGCACACATCGCCCGTCCGCTGCCGACGCCTTGCCCTGACCGGGATACCGGCCGGGCATGACGGAGAAAACCGCGGCGGCAATGCACGCCGCGCTGGGAGTGTGAAGGACGTGGGCAAGGAAAAGCCGCTTAGCAAGGTGACGGCGCTGCTTGTGGACAGAGATGCGGCCTACCGCAGGACTGTGCAGCGCTTTGCGGACGAACAGGATCTGGTGGAGCTGTGCGCGGTGACCGCCGATGCGGTGCGTGCGTGGGAGCTGCTGGAAGCCGGGCTGCGCCCGCAGGTGCTGGTGCTGGACACCGCGCTGCAGGACCCGGACGCCGGCTGGCTGCTGGCCAGGCTCCGGCACGAGCTGCCGGAATGGCACTTTTGGGTGCTGCTGTGCAGCGTCAACGGTTTGGCGGCGGAAACCGCCCTGCAGGCGTTCCTGCCGCCGGAGACCTACTACACACTGGTCAAGCCCTACCCCATGCCCGACCTGTTTGACCAGATCTACCGCAACGGCTGCCGTACCGCGGACCTGCCCCGCTACCGCGTGCACCGCTGCCTGGAGGAGCTCTGCTGCCGGCTGCATCTGGGCCCGCGCCTGAGTGGGGTCAATTATCTGGAACGGATGGTCTGTGAGTTGGTGCTGGGCGATGCCTGGCAGGTCAGCACCGAACAGCTGTACGACCGCATCACCGACAACGATTACGTCACCCTGACCGGCATCGCCTCGGCCATACGCCGATTGGCCGAGGCTGCCTGTGCCCGCCATACGCCGCTTTACGCGCAGCTGTGTGAGCGCTACGGCAAGCCGGCCGACGCAGTGCTCAGCAATACCGAACTGATCTGGGGCATCGGCGAACAGGTCAGGCAGCGGCTGCAGCTGTGAGCGGCGGCCGGTCCCGGCCCGCGACCGGGCCAGAAAGGACAAACCATGGCAAGACCTATCCAATCTTCGCCCTTGGACGAACAAACGCTGCTGCGGCTGCAGGGTGGTGTAAAGGGGCGCTTCGCCCGCAGCTTCAGCGTGCTGCAGGGCAACGTCGATACGCTGGAGCGATACCTGCAGCGCCACACCAACGGCGCCGTGCAGGACGATACCGAACCGCTGTTTGAAAGTATTTATGCGCAGATCGATGCGCTGGAGCACCTGAGCACCAACGCCGTCGACCTGCTGAACGGCACCGTGCTGCACGACCCGCAGCAGCTGCAGCCCATGGATGTGGCGGCGTTCCTGCGCGCCTTCTGTGCCGGCACCAACGAGGAGCTTGCCTGCCGGGGCGCCGGGGCCCACATCACACTGGACCTGCCCGCCGGGCAGGGGCTGTACCTGCCGGCCAGCGAGGCGCTGCTCAACGCCCTGTTCGTCAACCTGATCACCAACTCGGTCCATGTCCGGCACGACACGGTCATCACCGTAAGCGGCGGGCCGGGGAACGTTTTGACCTACCGCGATACCGGCCCCGGCCCGGCGCCGGAGCTGCTGGACATCCTGCGCGGCGGCGCCGTCAGCCTGGCGCTGCTGCACCGCGGCGGTATGGGTCTGCTGGTGGCCGCGGTCTGCGCGCAGGACCTGGGCTGGCAGCTGGAGCCGGAGGCCGGGGCGGGCGGCTTTGCACTGGGGATGCATTTGCCGCAGTCACAGCCGGCGCCCGCGGCGGTCCTGTGCAGCGATGCCGGGCAAAGGGCGCTGCAGGACCGCCTGCGCCGCCTGCTGCGGCGCGAGTTGGCGTATGCCTTGCGCGGCTGAACGCTTTACAAACGGAGCCGCGCGCCCGGTACACAGTACCGGGCGCGCGGCGATCTTATTGCAGGCCGTTGTACTGTGCGTCGTCCACCGGCTCCAGCCATTCGTTGGAGCCGTTTTCGCCCGGCACCTCCACGGCCAGATGGCTGAACCAACTGTCCGGCGCGGCGCCGTGCCAGTGCTTGACACCGGCCGGGATGTTGACGCAGTCGCCCGGCTTCATCTCCACGGCGGGCTTGCCCCACTCCTGATAGTATCCGCGCCCGCCGACGCAGATCAAAATCTGCCCGCCGCCCTTGTCGGCATGGTGGACGTGCCAGTTGTTGCGGCAGCCCGGCTCAAAGGTCACGTTGAAGATGCCCACCTGCTCCTTGGAGACGGGGGCCAGATAGCTCTGCCCGCTGAAATACTGCTTGAAGCCGTCGTTGGGCGCGCCGATGGGGAAAAGGATGGTCTGCTGGTAACGGTCTTTGTCCGTCAGGGCCGGCCCGTCGTCCTTCCACACATCCTTGGCCAGCCGGAACACGGCCCACGCCTTGGGCCAGCCGACGTAGAAGCCGACGTGGGTCACGATGGCGGCGATCTCCGACCGGGTGACGCCGTGGGTTTTGGCGTTTTCCAGATGGTAGACGAGCGAGGAATCGGTGACGCCGGAGCTCATCAGCGCCACCACGGTCAGGATGCAGCGGGTCTTGAGGTCGATGTCGTGGTTGTTCCAGTTCTCGCCAAAGAGAACGTCGTCGTTGAAATGGGCAAAATCCGGCGCGAAGCTGCCGAGCTGGTCTCTGCCCGCGGTCTGGGTGATCTTTTCCATGGTAAAGTTCCTCCTGTGTATGAAGTTTAAACTACGTTTCCGGCCTGTTGCCTGCCGTTCTGCGCCATGACGCCGACCAGCGCATGGGGAACGTACAGCTCTTCCAGGTACGCTATTTCCTCCGGCGTCAGCGCCAGCTCCACCGCCCTGGCTGCGCCCTCCACATGGGAGAGCTTTGTCGCGCCCACCACCGGGGCCGTGACCTTGGTCAGCAGCCAGGCGAGGGAGATCTCGGTCATGGATACGCCGCGCCTGTCGGCCAGCTCCGCCACGCGGGCGATGATCCTACCGTCCGCCTCGGCCGTGGCATCGTACTTGAATTTCGCGTAGGCATCCTGTTCGAGCCGTTTGGAGGTCTCGCCGGGGCGCTTGGAGAGCCGCCCGCCGGCCAGCGCGCTGTACGGCGTCATGGCGATGTTCTGGTCGGCGCAGAAGGGCGCCATCTCGCGTTCTTCCTCGCGGGCGATCAGGTTGTAATGGCCCTGGATGGAGACGAATTCCGTCAGGCCGTGCTCGCGGGCGTAGAAATTGGCCTTGGCCAGCTGCCACGCATAGCAGTTGGAGATGCCGATATAGCGCGCTTTGCCGGCCTTGACCGCATCGTGCAGGCCCTCCATGATCTCCTCCATCGGGGTGTGGTAGTCCCACATATGACAGATATAGAGGTCAACATAGTCCATGCCGAGGTTTGCAAGGCTCTGGTTCAGAGTTTTTTCGATGTGCTTTTGCCCGCTGACGCCGGCGTCGATCTCGTCCTGGGTGCGGGGCGTGAATTTGGTGGCGACCACGACCTCGCCGCGTTTGGCAAAATCCCGCAGGGCCCGGCCCAGGTACTGTTCGCTGGTGCCGTTCTGGTAGACGATGGCGGTATCAAAGAAATTGATGCCGAGGTCAAGGCCGCGTTTGATGATCTCGCGGGTCTGTGCCTCGTCCACCGTCCAGCTGTGCTGCCCCGCGGCGGCGTTGCCGAAGCCCATGCATCCCATGCAGATGCGGGAAACGGTCAGGTCGGAGTTTCCGAGCTTTGTGTATCGCATCGTTTGCGCCTCCCTCAGCATCCCAACAGCGCTCTTGCGCAGTTGTAGGTGATTTGGTAAATGGACATAAACACATAATCAACGCCGGCCTGTTCCATGGCCGCGCGCTGCTTTTCGGTCACATATGTGTAGGGATAGATGCCGAACATGAACGGGAAAAAGGTGTAGATAAAATCCTGCTTTTGCGCCGCGGGCATGGCGGGGAAGTACTTGTCAAGGCCCGTCTGCACCGTGCGGAGAGCCTCGCCGTACGCGACCTTGAATGCCGCCAGATGCTCCGGGCGGCTGCCGGTCTCCATGTCATAGTGGTTCATCGACATGATTTTCAAAAGTTGGGCGCGCTCCGCCAGGGAACGTGCCAGCATGGCGGCGAACTCGTCCTTTGTCATCGTCTCGGCCGCGGCCATCGCCTTTTGCAGCGAGGCGATCCACAGCTCGTATTCCCGCTGCAGCAGTGCCAGGAAAATTTCCTCCTTGGTCTGGAAATAGTTGTAGATGGAGGTGCGGGTAAAGCTGGTCGCGCTGCCGATGTCTTTTAAAGTGAGTTCTTTAAAGCTTTTTGTCTGATAGATTTTTTCGCAGGCGTTGATGATCTCTTCCCGGCGGGCCTGCGTCAGTTCCGGCGAACCTTTTGGCATGCCATACCTCCTTACTGTTCCGGCGCCGGTTTGAAAGACAGGCATTTGCCGAGCACATCGCCGGTCTTCAGATACTGATAGGTGGGGAACTCGAACAGCACCGGCTTCAGGGTCTCATAGTTGATCTTGCCGGTTTCGTTCAGGTGTTCCTCCGCCACCCAGGTGTTGTCGACGGTGCAGATGAAGCTCTCAAAGTTGGGGGTGCTGTAAACGTCCGCAACGCTGCACTCCATCGTCAAGGGAGACTGGCGGATGACCGGCACGCCGGCCTTGCCAAGGTCATAGTCGAACACGGCAGATTTATCTGCCTTTGCGCCGCTGACCGAACCGACATAGTCGGCCAGGGGCAGCATGGCCTCGTCCACAAGGTTGATGGAGAGCTTTTTCGTCTGCTTGATGCAGCCGTTGATAAAGTGCGGCGCTGCAAGGCTGACCAGCACCCGATCATGGCCGATGATCCCGACATGGGCGACCAGCGTCCAGGTGGGCTTGTCGCCGTTCATGGCCCCAATGACCGTGACCGGCGTGGGATAAAGAGCCAGCAGGGAACCAACATTTTTCTTCATGAGCTCGACCCTCTGGGGCTGCCAATATATTCTGACGCTGTGTCAGTACAGATAATATAGCACAGCTCTGACACAGTGTCAACCCCCGGGCGAGAAAAAATGCCGGGCGGGGCCCGCCGCGTGTTTTCCGCCCTTTACAACGCGGGCAAACTATTGTACAATAATATCGATTATGATGCACACAAAGGAGACTGTCATGCAGCTGAAATACAAGCGTGTTCTGCTCAAAATCAGCGGCGAGGCGCTGGCCGGCGCCAGAGGCACCGGCTTTGACGACGCCACCATCGCCGCCATCTGCGCGGGAGTGAAACAGGCCCGCGCGCTGGGCGCCCAGATCGGCATCGTGGTGGGCGGCGGCAACTTCTGGCGCGGCCGATCCAGCGGCGAGATGGACCGCATGGTCGCCGACAAGATCGGGATGCTGGCCACCGTGATGAACGCCCTGGCCGTCAAGGATATGCTGCGCCGGCTGGATGTGCCGGCGACGGTGATGACCAGCTCGGTGATGCCGCAGGTGGCCGAGGTGTTCACGAGCGAGAAGGCCGTGGCCGCGCTTGAGGCGGGCACCGTGGTGGTGTTCGGCGGCGGCACCGGCAACCCGGTCTTTTCCACCGACACGGCGAGTGCGCTGCGCGCCATCGAGATCGGCGCCGACGCCATGCTGAAGGCCACGATGGTGGACGGCGTGTATGACAAGGACCCCCACAAATACCCGGACGCCGTGCGCTATGATGCCCTGACCTTTACCGAGGTGCTGGACAAGCGCCTGGCCGTGATGGACACGGCGGCCGCCGCCTTGTGCCGCGAGGGGGACCTGCCCTGCGTGGTGTTCGACCTGGGCCGGCCGGACAACATCGCCCGGGTGATGGCGGGCGAAAACATCGGAACGCTGGTGCGGGAATGACATCCCCACCCGACAAATAGAAAAAACGCGAAAGTGAGGAGACAAGACCTATGAGCAGTACCACCAAACCGTATGAGGAAAAGATGCAGGCGAGCCTGGACTATTTGAGCCGCGAGCTGGGCGCCGTGCGCGCCGGGCGCGCCAACCCGGCGGTGCTGGACAAGGTCGCGGTGGACTACTACGGCAGCCCCACCCCCGTCAACCAGATCGCCGCCGTGGCCGTGGCCGAGGCCCGCATTTTGACCATCACCCCCTGGGACCGCCAGATGCTGCGGCCCATCGTCAAGGCCATCCAGGCCAGCGACATCGGCATCAACCCCATCGACGACGGGCAGACCATCCGGCTGGTGTTCCCGGCCCCGACCGAGGAGCGCCGCCGCCAGCTGACCAAGGACGTGCAGAAGCTGGGCGAGGACGCCAAGGTGGCGGTGCGCAACATCCGCCGCGAGGCGATGGATAAGTTCAAGGCGATGAAGAAGGCCGGCGAGCTGACCGAGGACGACCAGAAAAAGCTGGAGAAAGAGACCCAGGAGCTGACCGACAAGTTCGTCAAGAAGGCGGACGATATCTGCGCCGCCAAGAACAAGGAGATCATGGAGCTGTAACGACAGCGCACCGCGGCGGGCACAAACAGGCGCCGCGGTGCATACATTTAAGGGCCGGCGGCGCGCCGCTGCGCCGCGGCCCGGACTGCTGCCAAATTGCTGTGGGAAAGGACCCCCTGCCGATGAAGACACGCATCATCACCGCCGCCGTGGGGCTGTGTGTGCTGGCCGCCGTGCTGGCTTTTTTTGACACCGCCCTGTTCGACTTGACGCTGTCGCTGGTCTGCCTGCTGGCCATCCATGAGGTGTACGCCGCCATGGGCTTTGGCAAAAAGCAGTGGCCGCTGTACGCGCTGGCGGTGCCCTTTACGCTGCTGGTCATGCTCTCGACCAGCGAGGCCATCCGCGCGCTGGTGCTGCCGGCGGCGTTTTTGACCGCGCTGTGCTACAACATCCTGCTCGTCGCCCGCGGCAAAACGCTGGATTTCGGCAAATTGAGCAGCTTTGTCTACTTCGGCGGGGTCATCATCTTCTGCTTCTATTCGCTCATCCACCTCAAGCGCACGCTGCCCGCCGCGCAGTATCACTATGACGCGGTCTACTTCATCCTGCTCACGCTGTGCTTCGCCTGGGGCGGCGACACCGCCGCCTACTTTGCCGGGCGGGCCTTCGGCAGGCACAAGATGGCCCCCTTCGTCAGTCCCCACAAGACCTGGGAGGGCGCTGCCGGCGGCGTGCTGGGCAGTATGGCGGCGGGCGTCATCGCCACCGCCGTGTACGGGTATCTGTCGGGGCGGTACGCATCGCTGACCGTCGAGGTCGGTATGCGGCACTTCATCGTCATCTCGGTGATGGGGGCCGTCGCCTCGGTGCTGGGCATCCTGGGGGACCTGTTCGCCTCGGTCGTCAAGCGGCAGGCGGGCATCAAGGATTACGGCACCATCTTCCCCGGGCACGGCGGCATCCTGGACCGCTTTGACAGCGTGATGTTCATCGCGCCGTTCGTCTCCATCGCCGTGCGCTATTTCTTCTACCACCTGGTATAGCGAGGTCCTTATGGCAAAAACCGTCACCTTGCTGGGCTCGACCGGGTCCATCGGCACCCAGAGCCTGGACGTCATCCGCGCGCAGGGGTATACCGTCTTCGGTCTGGCCGCGGGCACCCGCGCCGAGGTGCTGCTTGGGCAGATCGCGGAATTCCGCCCGCAATGGGTCGCCGTCGCCGACGAGGACGCCTATGCGAAGGTGGAGGCCGCGCTGGCCGGCACGGCCGGCGCGCCGCGCCTGCTGAAAGGGCCGGAGGGCGTGCGCGAGCTGGCCGCCATGGACGGGCCGGACATCGTGCTCAACGCCGTGGTCGGCATCGCCGGGCTGGCGGCCTCGCTGGCGGCCATCGGGAGCGGGCACGACCTGGCGCTGGCAAATAAAGAGAGCCTGGTCACCGGCGGCCACCTCGTCACCGACGCCGTGCGCCGCAGGGGCGTGCAGCTGCTGCCGGTGGACAGCGAGCATTCCGCCATCTTCCAGTGCCTGCAGGACGCGCACAGCGCCAAACGGCTGGAAAAGATCCTGCTTACCGCCTCCGGCGGGCCGTTTTACGGGCTGACGGCGGCCCAGCTTGCCGGCAAGACCAAGGCCGACGCGCTCCGGCACCCCAACTGGAACATGGGCGCAAAGATCACCGTCGATTCGGCCACACTGATGAACAAGGGCCTTGAGCTCATCGAGGCAGTGTGGCTGTTCGGCCTGCCGCCGGAACAGATCCAGATCGTCGTCCAGCGCGAGAGCATCATCCACTCGGCCGTGCAGTTCGCCGACCACTCGGTGCTGGCGCAGCTCGGCGTTCCGGATATGCGCATCCCCATCCAGTACGCCCTGACCTGGCCCGACCGCGTGCCCGGCCCGGCCCCGGCGCTGGATTTTGCCGCCCTGACCAGGCTGACCTTCGGCACCGCGGATGAGGAGACCTTCCGCTGTTTGGCCGCCTGCAAAAAGGCCATCGCCAAGGGCGGGCTGGCCCCGGCCGCCGCCAACGGCGCCAACGAGGAAGCCGTCGCCCTGTTCCTGCAGGATAAGATCGGATTTTTGGACATCGGCCGCCTGGTCGAGGGCGTGGTGGACAGCGACCGCTTTGGCGGCAGCTATGACCTGGCCGATGTGTACGCAGCCGACGCGATGGCCCGCGCCTATGTGCGCGCCCACTGCTGACGCGGCCGCGGGGGAGGGGAAACGATGCTGACCGTACTCGTCGCGCTGCTCGTATTCGGCGTGATGATCCTGCTGCATGAGCTGGGCCACTTTCTGGCGGCCCGGCACTGCGGCGTGCGGGTCGAGGAATTCTCGGTCGGCTTCGGGCCGGCGCTGTGGTCCACGGTCAAAAACGGTACCCGCTACAGCCTGCGCCTGCTGCCGCTGGGCGGCTACAACCTGCTGGCGCAGGAGAACGGCGCCCCCGACGCCGGGGATGCGGACGGCGGGGAAGAGGGGCCCGACAGTGCCCCGGCGGACCGGGCCGCCCCGGCGCCCGCCGCACCCGACGCGGACGGCGCCGTGTGCGTGGCGGGCAAGAATTTCCCCGAGGCCGGGGTATGGCAGCGGTTCTTTATCATCGCCGCCGGGGCGCTGATGAACTTTGCGCTCGGCTTCGCGCTGCTGCTGGCCCTGCAATGCGCGCAGGACGGCGCCGCCAGCCGCGTGGTGTATGATTTTCTGGACGGCGCTACCAGCCAGGCGGACGGCCTGCAGGCCGGGGACAAGATCTTACAGGTCAACGGCCGCGCCTGCTTTGTTTGGGGCGATATTTTGTACGAGCTGGCCGCCAACAACTACCAGCCGGTGGCCCTGACGGTGCTGCGCGGCGGGCAAAAGATGACCCTGCCGGCCGTGCGCATCAGCGCCGGCACCGACGACGAGGGCCACGCGCTGCCGGTGGACTTCCATGTATACGGGGTCAAGAACACCCCGACCGTGGTGGTGAAGGCAGCCGCGGGCAACTTTTTGTACTATGCGCGCGCGCTGGTGCGCAGCTTTGCCGACCTGGCGCGCGGTGCGGTGCCGGTGTCGGACCTGTCCGGCCCGGTGGGCGTGGTCGAGGAGGTGCACAAGGCCATCCAGTACGGCTGGCAGGACGTCGCCAACCTCGCCGTGCTGCTGACCATCAACCTGGGCATCTTCAACCTGCTGCCGCTGCCCGGCCTTGACGGCGGCAAGCTGCTGTTTTTAGCGATAGAGGGCATCAGCCGCCGCAAGCTGCCCCCGCGTTTGGAGGAGGCCGTCACGCTGGCCGGCATGATGGCGCTGGTGGCGCTGATGCTGTTCGTCACCTTCAACGACGTTCTGCGGCTGTTCTGAAAAGGAAAAGGAGAGCGCCATGCGGCAGGTAAAAAAGGAAGTCCGGGTCGGCAGCATCACCATCGGCGGGAACCATCCCATCGCCGTGCAGACCATGCTCAACGTGCCGGTGGAGGACATCGCCGGCAACGTGGCGCAGGCCAGGCGCTGCGCCGCCGCCGGCTGCCAGATCCTGCGCGTGACCGTGCCCACCCCCGCCGACGCCGCCGTGGTCGCGGCCATCAAAGAGGCGGTGGACATCCCGGTCGTCGCCGACATCCACTTTGACTACAAGGCGGCGCTGGCCGCCATCGACGCCGGCGCCGACAAGATACGCCTGAACCCCGGCAACATCGGCGCCGACGACAACGTGGCCGCCGTGGCCAAAGCCTGCACGGCCAAGGGCATCCCCATCCGCATCGGCGTCAACGGCGGCAGCCTCGAAAAGCACATTTTGGCCCGGTACGGCGCCCCGGTGCCGCAGGCGATGGTAGAGAGCGCGCTCTACCACATCCGCCTGCTGGAAAAGCACGATTTTGGCAACATCGTCGTCTCCATCAAATCCAGCAACGTGCCGCGCATGATGCAGGCCTACCGCCTGCTCAGCGAACAGTGTGACTACCCGCTGCACATCGGCGTGACCGAGGCCGGCACCGCCCGCATGGGGCTCATCAAATCCGGCATGGGCATCGGCGGGCTGCTGCTCGAGGGGCTGGGCGACACGCTGCGCGTCTCGCTGACCGACGACCCCGAGGCCGAGGTCCGGGCCGGGTTCGATATCCTGCGCGCCGCCGGCTATGCGGTGGCCGGGCCGGAGATCATCAGCTGCCCCACCTGCGGGCGCACGCAGTACCCGATGCAGGCCATCGCCGAAAGGGTCGAGCAGCGGCTGGCCGCCGACGGCTTTAAAAAGCCGATCAAGATCGCCATCATGGGCTGCGTGGTCAACGGCCCCGGCGAGGCGTCCGACGCCGACATCGGCATCGCCGGCGGCAAAAATGAGGCGCTGCTCTTCATCCGCGGGCAGAAGGTCCGTATGCTGCGGGGCGACATCGTCGGGCAGCTCCTGGAGGAAATATACAAACTGTAAAATAATACGGAATAAATGTACAAACCGTAAAGAGGTATGCCGTTGAGACCCTACGTCACCGAGGTCTGGCCGCAGTTCACCGCCGACGCACAGTTCACCGCCAATTTTGGGCAGGTGCGCGTGGAGCGCGCGGTGCAGAACAACCGCCAGCGCACCGTCACCCTCTGCCTGCGCAGCCCTGTCCCCCTGGACGCGGCGCTGTGCGGGCGGCTTTGCGCTTCCTTACAGCCGGAGTTCGGCAAATATGCGCTGCGGGTGGAAAACTATTTTGACTACACCGCCCTGACGGCCGCCGCGGCCGCCGCGCTGGTGCAGGAGCTGCGGGCGGCGGGCTGCCCCGTCAAGGGCTTCCTGCGCGAGCCGGAGCCGGTCGAAGTGGGGCCGGACGGGCTGACGCTGTATGTGACGGCGGGCCGCGAGCTGGTCGAGAAGAGCGATGTGGCCGGGCAGCTGGCGGCGCTGGTGGAGCAGCGCACCGGTGTGCGCCCCGCCGTGCGCCTGGCCGACACCGCCCCCGCCGAAAGGCGCGGGGACCCGGCGGAAACGGCGGCCCCGGCCGCCCCGCCGCCGCGCTTTGCCGCCCACCCGCGCGGCACCGTCAAGCCGTTCACGATACCGGGCCTGGAACTGACGGCCGCCCCGCCGCGGCTGTTTGCCGGCAAGGCTTTTACCCCCACCGACGTGCGCCCGCTGCATGACCTGGGCGACGGCGGCAAGGTGACGGTGTGGGGCGACGTGTTCGCCGCCGAGGTCAAGGGCAGCCGCCGCAAGGTGTACCTGACCTCCATCACCGACTACACCGGCTCGGTCAACCTCAAGGTCATGGCTGAGGACGGGCAGAACAGCTCGAAATGGGAGGGCATCGCCCCCGGCACCACGCTGGTGGTGCGCGGCAACTACACCTACGACAAGTACGAGCACGACTATGTGCTGCTGCCCTATGACGTGCTGGCGGTGGAGCGCGCGCCCCGCGCCGACACCGCCCCCGCCGGGCAAAAGCGGGTGGAGCTGCACCTGCACACCAAGTCGAGCGCGCTGGACGCTTTCTGTGAGCCGGGCAAGGTCATAAAGCTGGCCCACGGCATGGGGCACCGGGCCATCGCCATCACCGACCATGGCGTCTGCCAGGGCTACCCGGAGGCGATGCTCGCCGCCGAGGCCATCCGCAAAAAGGACCCTGACTTCAAGCTCATCTACGGCTGCGAGGCCTATTTCGTCGACGACATGATCCCCGTCGTCTACGGCGCCGGGGCGGGGCCGCTGACCGGCCGCTTTGTCGTTTTTGACATCGAGACCACCGGTCTTGACCCCCGGCAGGACGCCATCACCGAGATCGGCGCCGTCTATGTGGAAAACGGAAAAATCAACGAGAAAAAGAAGTTTTCCACCTTCGTGGACCCCGGCCGGCCCATCCCGCAGCGCGTGGTGGAGTTGACCGGCATCACCGATGCCATGGTCGCCGGGGCGCCCGGCCCCGACGAGGCCATCCGCGCTTTCAAGGAATTCTGCGGCGACGCCGTGCTGGCGGCGCACAACGGCGCGAGCTTTGACATGGTGTTCATCCGCCGCGCCGCCGACGCCGCCGGCATCGAATTCCAAAACCCCCACATCGATACGCTGCCGATGGCGCAGGCGCTGTTCCCGGGCCTGCACAACTATAAGCTGGATACCGTCAACAAGCACCTGGAGCTGCCGCCGTTCGGCCACCACCGCGCCGTCGACGACGCGATGGCGCTGGGGCGCATCTTTGAGAAGATGCTCGAGGACCTGTCCCTGCGCGACATCCACGCCGTGGAGGACATCAACACGGGGCTCGGCGGCAACAAAGAGGTGCTGAAAAAGAAGTACTACCATCTCATCATCCTGGTCAAAAACCAGATCGGGCTCAAAAACCTGTACCGCATCGTCAGCGCGGCGCACACGCAGTACTTTTTCAAGCGCCCGCGCGTGCCGCGCAGTCTGCTGGACCGCTACCGCGAGGGGCTGATTTTGGGCTCCGCCTGCGAGGCGGGCGAGCTGTACCGCGCCATCGTCGAGGGCAAGCCGCGCGAGGAGCTGCTGCGCATCGCCGACTACTATGACTACCTCGAGGTGCAGCCCCTGGGCAACAACGAGTTCATGGTGCGCGAGGGGCGCGTGCCGTCCATCGAGACGATACAGGACTTCAACCGCACGGTGGTGGAGCTGGGCGAGGCGCTGCATAAGCCGGTGGTGGCCACCGGCGACGTGCATTTCCAGGAGCCGGAGGACAGCGTCTACCGCAGCGTTTTGCAGGCCGGCAACGGCTACAAGGACGCCGACAGGCAGGCGCCGCTGTTCTACCGCACCACGCAGGATATGCTGGAGCAGTTCGCCTATCTGGGGCCCGACAAGGCCTATGAGCTGGTAGTGACCAACCCCAACAAGATCGCCGCCACCGTCGACAACGACCTGCGCGCCATCCCGCGCGGCACCTACCCGCCCGATATGCCGGGCGCCGAGCAGGACCTGCGCCGCAGCACCTGGGCCAACGCCAAAAAGGCCTACGGCGACCCGCTGCCGGACATTTTGCAAAAGCGGCTGCAGAAAGAGCTGGATTCCATCTGCGGGCACGGGTATGCGGTGCTGTATATGATCGCCGTCAAGCTGGTGGCCTACTCCAACGCCGGCGGCTACCAGGTGGGCAGCCGCGGCTCGGTCGGCTCCAGCGCCGTGGCGCACTTCTCCGGCATTTCCGAGGTCAACAGTATGCCGCCGCACTACCTGTGCCCGACCTGTAAGCACAGCGAGTGGATCGACGACGGCGTCCACTTTGACGGCTTTGACCTGCCCGACAAGGTCTGCCCGGTCTGCGGCACGGCGATGAAGATGGACGGCCATGACATCCCGTTCGAGACCTTTTTGGGCTTTTACGGCGACAAGGAGCCGGACATCGACCTCAACTTCTCGGGCATGTACCAGTCGAGCGTGCACCGCTACACCGAGGAGCTGTTCGGCAAGCAGAACGTGTTCAAGGCGGGCACCGTCTCGGGTCTGCAGGACAAGACCGCCTACGGCTACGTCAAGCGGTACCTCGAGGAGCGCGACCGCACCGTGAACCGCGCCGAGGAGAACCGCCTGACCATCGGCTGCACCGGCGTCAAGCGCACGACCGGCCAGCACCCCGGCGGCATGGTGGTCGTGCCGGATACCTTTGATATCTACGATTTCTGCCCCATCCAGCACCCGGCCGACGACGTCAAGGGCGGGCTGGTGACGACGCACTTTGAGTTCAAGTACCTGCACGATACGCTGCTCAAGCTGGACGAGCTCGGCCACGATGTGCCGACTTTCTACAAGTATTTTGAGGAGTACACCGGCATCCCCATCGATTCCATCCCGATGAACGACCCGCAGGTGTACAGCCTGCTCACCTCGCCGGACGCGCTGGGCGTGACGGCGGAGCAGATCGGAAGCGAGACCGGCACCTTCGGCATCCCCGAGATGGGCACCAACTTCGTGCGCGGTATGCTGCTGGACGCCCGACCCAGGAATTTCTCCGAGCTTATTCAAATCTCCGGCCTGTCCCATGGTACCGACGTGTGGACCAACAACGCCGACGAGCTCATCCGCTCCGGCACCTGCACCATCGCCGACGTCATCGGCTGCCGCGACAGCATCATGCTGTATCTTTTGCGCAAGGGGCTTGAGCCCAAGACCGCCTTTGACATCATGGAGGCCGTGCGCAAGGGCAAGGTGGCGAAGGAGGGCTTCAAGCCCGGCTGGGAGGAGACGATGCGCGCGCACGATGTGCCGGACTGGTATATCGACAGCTGCCGCAAGATCAAGTATATGTTCCCCAAGGCCCACGCCGTCGCCTACCTGATGGCGGCCATCCGTCTGATGTGGTTCAAGATCTACCGCCCGGCGGCGTTCTATGCCGTCTACTTTACCGTGCGCGGCGCCGATATCGACTACGAGGCCGCGGTCGGCGGCATCAAGGTGGCGAAGGAGCACATCAAGGCGAACGAGCACATCCCCAAGGAGGAGCGCACCGCCAAGGACGACGACGCGCTGGTCAGTTTGCAGCTCGTCAACGAATGCCTGCAGCGCGGCGGCGGCTTTTTGCCCATCGAGCTGGGCAAGAGCTGCGCCAGCAAGTATGTGTTGGAGGACGGCAAGATCCGCCTGCCCTTCACCGCCATCCGCGGTCTTGGCGAGACCGTCGCCCAGGCGTTGGAAAACGCCACCATGCACGGCCAGAGCTACATCTCGGTCGAGGAATTACAGCAGGCGTCCGGCGTGGCCGGCAACCTGCTGGAGCGCCTGCGCGCCGTCGGCGCGCTGGGCGATCTGCCCGAGACCAGCCAGGTGGACCTGTTCAGCATGGTGCAATAAACCGGCGGCCGCACCCCGGCACAAAAAATACCGTTCCCACGCCCGAGAGCATGGGAACGGTATTTTTGCTTCTGATAAACCGGGCCCGCCGGCGGCTTATCCCTTTGGGTTGAAGGGGCAGCGACCGCCATTAAATGTAAGCGTTACGATCTCAGGGTCCCTATGGTAGGGACAAGTGTCGACCTGCTTGTCGCAGCCGCCGCAGGTTTTTGTAACAGCTTCATCAAACTTTTGGATCTCCTCGATAGAGGGCATGCCCCCCGCGGCCTTTTCGAGGGCTTCGTCGTTCAGTTTCTTTTCTTCATTCATGGCAGGTTCCTCCTTACCACTTGGGCTCGAAAGCTATGCACAGCTCATGCGTGCCATCTCCGACTGCAGATACTGCCTCAGCGTTGGTCCAACAGGGGCAGGTCAGGATGCTGCCACTATTTTTGCAGTCTCTACAGGTCTGACCTGTGCCTGTACCCCCCCCCGCGACCTGGTCGAGGGCTTCGGCGTTCAGTTTCTTTTCTTCGTTCATGGCAGGTCCCGCCTTAGTTCTCGGTCTCGAAAAAGTGGCACAGCGGATGCGTGCCATTTTTGATTTCAGCGACTGCCTTAGGGTTGGACCAATAGGGGCAGGTCTCGGTGCTGCCAATATTTACGCAGTCGTTACAGGTCATTTCTCTGCCACTGCCCCCCGCGACCTTTTCGAGGGTCTCGGCGTTCAGCTTCTTTTCTTCGTTCATAGCAGGTTCCTCCTTGTGGGTTTGTGTGTGATGGCCGGCAGGCGCGCTGTGCGGCTTATGCGTTGTAGGGGCAGCTGCCACCCATATATGCATAATATATTACCCTCATATCATGATTATGGGGACACGGGTTCGTCTTACAGCCGGCGCAAGTTTTTGCGACATCGGAAGACCACGCACCCATCTCCGCTTCAGAGGGTATGACGATGGGGTTTACCTCCCCACCGCCCGTGACCTGGTCGAGGGCTTCGGCGTTCAGCTTCTTCTCTTCGTTCATGGGGTACCTCCTTATGGGTCCGCATGCGGCGGCCCCCAGGCGCTCCGGCGCCGGCCCTTGCGCATGGACGCAAAGCCGGCCTATTCCTGTGGGGCAGTTTTGCCGCTTCCGTTACCAGTATCCGACAAATCGGGCCTGTTGTCAACCATTTTTGGCCGCATCGGCCAAGGGCCGCGCGCAAAATCGCGCTTTTTCTTGACAGCGGCAGGCACTTATAGTAAAATGCACAATGCAGTCATAAAATTTGACGGCAAACAGTAGAATTTCCTGTTTATAAACTGGGCCCGCGCATAAGAACCATACCGCTATGCATCTTATGCAAACCATACAAAAAACCTAAAAGGAGGCTTGCGGGATGAGCGAGCAAAAGGACGTACGGGAGCAGACAAACCCGATCTTCAACACGGCCAAGGCCATGCTGCTGCACTATTGCATCGCGGGCGACCCGGATGCACCTGCCCTGGCGAAAAAGTTCGGCATCGACGCCGACTCGCTCATCGGCACCGAGGAGCAGAAGATCGCCCTCAGCCTCGATCTGACCGTCACGGTCGAGACCCGCTTCCGCGCCAGCAACAAAATTGCCGCCAACTACAAAGACAGCACCATCGTGGACATTGCCTGCGGCTATACGCCGCGCGCACTGAATGAGCCGTTCCGGGATATGCACTACATCGGCTGTGACCTGCCCGTCGTGACCGAGGAGCTTGCGCCGGTCTACGGCGAGGTGTTTGCCGAGCGCGGCATTATTAAAAACAAGGAATTCCACGCCGCCGACGCGACGAATTACCGTTCGCTGCGGGACGCACTGGATTCGGTCAACGGCAAGATCACCATCCTGACCGACGGGCTGCTGACCTATTTCAACAATTCGGAGCTGACCGAGCTCTGCACGAACATCCGCCGCCTGCTGGCGGAATTCGGCGGGCGGTGGATTACCTCCGACCCGGACATGAACCCGCTTTTCATGGCGGCGCTGACGGCCGTCCGCGGCAAAGCCGCACTCGCGGACCTGCTCAAGGCAAAGGACGCCTACGAGGGCCAGTCGGACACAAACATGGAAGTGCAGAACATGACCGTGCTGGCGTTCGATTACGAGAACAGCATGAACACCGTCACCAACTTCCTGCGCACGGTCGGCCTGAAATGGGAGATCGTGCCCATGGCGGACTATGTGACGGAGGTCCACAGCCTGGCCGGGTATCCTGACGAGACAAAGGCGGCGTACCTGAAATCGCTGGAAAACGTGCACATCTGGATCTTCACGCCCGATGAAAACTACAAGGAGGCCGAGGCCGACTATGACGGCGAGGCCTTTGGCCTGAAGGCGCGGGTGCGCGGCGGCACGATGGATATCGCGCTGCGCGGCCGTTTGGACACCCTGACCGCGCCGGCGCTGCTGGAGAAATTCGAGAGCGTGAAGGAGGGCGTGACGGCCTGCACCGTGAACATGAAGGAGCTCGATTATGTTTCCTCGGCGGGCTTGCGCGTTTTGCTGATGATGTACAAGGCCCTGGACGGTAACATGAAGCTGGAGAATGTCAACGACGAGGTCAAAGAGATCCTCGAAGTGACCGGGTTTGGGCAGTATTTCCTACAAGAGGCCGCCCCGCTCTGCCGGGCACAGAAACAAAGCGCCGCCGCCATTTTTTGAAATGGCGGCGGCGCTTGTTGGTTATGCCCCAAAACCGCGGGGGACGGGGGAATCCTCTTTGCTTCGGGATATTCTATCGTGTTTTGAATAATATTTCCCCGTCTCGGGATTTTTATTGACAGAGGAAGTCTTTTGTGTCATACTGTTCCTATACAGTCACGGGAGGCAGCCGCCATGGTACAACGGATAGAGCACCTGAAAACACTCGCCTTGTGGCGGGACAAAAATGTGATCAAAGTCATAACCGGCATTCGCCGCTGCGGAAAGTCCACCCTTCTGGAGCAATTCCAGGAGCAGCTCCGCAAAAGCGGCGTTGCGGATGCGCAGATCCTTTCGCTGAATTTTGAAAAACTCGACTATGAAGACCTTTTGGATCACAAGGCGCTGTATCAATATGTCATGAGCCGCCTGCAAAAAGGGAAAACCACCTATGTATTCCTGGATGAGGTCCAGCTGGTGCCGGATTTCCAGAAGGCGGTAGACAGCTTATACATCCAAAAAAACGTGGATCTGTATATTACCGGTTCAAATGCCTGGCTGCTCTCGGGGGAGTTGGCCACGCTTTTGTCGGGCCGGTATGTCGAGATCAATTTGCTGCCCTTCTCTTTTGCCGAATACTGCCGTGCCAGAGATGTGTCCGGCGATGCGGCGCTTGCCGAGTATCTGCGCTGGGGCGGGTTCCCCTATGTTGCATCGCTCGACAAGGTGCAGGAGCAGGCGGATACCTATCTGGAGGGCATCTACAACACCATCATCGTGAAGGACATTGACCTCCGCCAGCGGCGCAGGGAATACGATCCCAACAAGCGCAAGGTGACGGACATCACCTTGTTAAAAAATATCTCCCGCTTTCTGGCCGGGTCGGTCGGCAGCCCTGTATCGGACAAAAGCATTGCGGACTATATCACTTCTTCCGGCAGAAAGGTTTCTCAAAGCACGATCAGTGATTATGTTGAGGCTCTGGTGGAGCCGTATATCTTTTATCCCGTGCAGAGATTTGACGTTTCCGGGAAGCAGCTTCTCAAGCAGAATCGAAAGCTCTACATTGCCGATTTGGGTCTGCGCCGCCATCTGCTTGCCCGCCGAGAATATGATTTGGGCTATTCTTTGGAAAACGTTGTATACTTTGAATTGCTGCGGCGGGGGTATCGCGTCAGTGTCGGCAAGCTCGGTCAAAAAGAGATCGATTTTGTCGCGGAAAAGGACGCGCGCACGGTGTATGTGCAGGTCACGGCGTCCATGACCGACGCCGCCGTATTTGAGCGCGAGATGGCGCCGCTGCAGGCCATCCGGGACAATTATCCCAAGATCGTGTTGACGCTGGACCGGTTCACCGCCGGCAGCTACGAGGGGATCGAGGTCATCAACGCGGTGGATTGGCTGATGGAACAGTACGATTGATACGACCGGCTGCCGGGACGGCTTCCTCTTTGGGCAGTATTTCCTGTAAGCGGGGCCGCCCCGCTTTGCCGGGCACAGAAACAAAAGGCCGCCGCCATTTTTTGAAATGGCGGCGGCGCTGATTTTGTCATGACCCAAAACCGCGCGGGGCCGGCCGTCCTCGCCTGGGGTCTCAACAGATTTCCGTCACAAGTTTCATTCAGTCGGAACAAATTCCATGTAATCCGTGGTGCCGCAATGTGGGCAGTGGGGCGGCGTTTGTTTGGAGTGGTGTATTCCAGCCCACCGCCAATGACAGCGCGAGCAGCGGAAGTATCCTAATACCAAGGGCCCGCTCCCGCCCCCGGCGACCTCTTCCAACGTCTGTTCGTTGAGCGTCTTTTCCTCGTCCATGGTGTTTCTCCCTTCTGTGGTTCAAATCGTGAAGATAAGGCGGTTCACGCCGTCGGTACAGGTGTGCCGGTAGCTTTGAACGGCGGCCTTTACCAGCTTGACGGAAAGCTCGTCGCCCTCCCGCATGGGGTCAAAGGCGGCGCCGCGCCAGGTGAAGTGCATCTCCAGCCGGTCCTCCTTCTCGGCGTATTCCACCGATACGTCCACCGGGAAGGATGCGCCCGGGCAGGGGATGATGCTCTGCGCCAGGATCTCCTCGTACACGCTTTGCATAGCCAGCACCCGCCTGCGGCCCAGCAGGTTCTTCTCGCCGAAGCGGCGGAGGCTCTCGGACTGGCCGATGAAGTCGTAATCCGCGGACCGGGCCGAGAGGGAGAGCGTCTTGAGCCGCTTGACAAAGACCCGGGTCCGGTCCTCACGCGGGTGGTCGAAGATCTCCTCCGGGGAGCCCTGCTCAAAGATGACGCCCTCGTCCATATAGAACACCCGGGTGGACACGTCGCGGGCAAACTGCATCTCGTGGGTGACGATGACCATGGTCAGGCCCTCCGCCGCCAGCTGCTTCATGACGGTCAGGACCTCCCCCACCATGGTGGGGTCAAGGGCGCTGGTGGGCTCGTCAAAAAGGACCAGCTCCGGCTCCATCGCAAGGGTCCGGGCGATGGCGGCGCGCTGGCGCTGCCCGCCGGAAAGCTCGTCGGGGTAGCGGTCGGCCTTCTCCGCCATACCCACCATACGCAAAAGCCGCATGGCGTTTGCCGCCGCATCCCGTTCCGGCACGCCGCCCAGCAGCATGGGGCCAAGGATGATGTTCTCCATCACGGTAAGATGGCCGAACAGGTTGAAGGATTGGAACACCATGCCCATCCGCCGGCGCACCGCGCCAAGCTGCCTGGGTTTGGCTGCGGTCATCTCCTGCCCGAAAGCCACGATGCTGCCCTGTGTGGGCGTCTCCAGCCCGTTCAGGCAGCGCAGCAGCGTGCTCTTGCCGGTGCCGGAGGGGCCGATGACGGTGACCACCTCGCCGCGGCGTATCTCGGCGTTCACATCCTGCAGCGGCGTGACGTTGGGGTACGCCTTTTTCAGGTGGGATACGGTGACGAGGGGCGCGTCCGTGTCTGTGTTCTCGCCCTTGAAGCGGGCGGGGGCGGGCGGAGGGGCGGCGTCCGGCTCGCCGTAGGTCTTGCGGGGACGGCGTTTGGGGTCCAGCCGCCTTTCCGCCACGCGCAGCACCGAGGTCAGCAGCCAGGCCAGCAGGAAGTAGATCAGCGCCGACGCCAGCAGCGGGAAGAACGCCTCAAAGGTCGCGCTGCGGATCAGGTCCGTCACCCGCGTCAGGTCCTGCACCGCGATGTAGCCCACGATGGAGGTCATCTTCACCAGCGAGATGAACTCGCCCCGGTAGACGGGAAGGATGTGCCGCGCCGCCTGGGGGGCAATGATTTTGGTAAAGGTCCTGACCCGGTCGAAGCCAAGGGCCACGGCGGCCTCCCACTGGCCCCTGTCCACGGCGTCGATGCCCGTGCGCATCATCTCGGACACATAGGCCGCAAAGTTGATGGAGAAGGCCACGACGGACACCGCCACGCCGCTGATGCTCACGCCGGCGAACACGATGTAGAACAGCACCAGCAGCAGCACCAGCAGCGGCACGCCCTGGATGATGCCCACCAGACACGCCACGGCGGCGGACAGGACACGCAGGCGGCTGCGGCGCATCAGGCACAGGCCGAAGCCCAGCACGGTGCCGAACAAAACCGAGAACAGTGAGATGATCGCCGTGACGCCGAGGCCCGACAAAATCATCTCCCAGCGGTTTTCACGGAGGAAGGTCTTTTCAAAGCTGGTCGAGAGCCGGTCAAAAAAGCCGCCGCCGGTGCGCACCGCTGCACCCGAACGGACCAGAAAGGCCGTTTCGGAGGTGTAGATGGGGTCGGAGAAGTCGATGCGCTCCTGGCGCTCCGGGGTGACGTTCAGGTTGGTCATGACGCAGTCGATGACGCCGGTCTGGGCCGCGGCGATGACGCCGTCAAAGTCATAGAGGTCAAACTCGACCCCCGCCCCCAGCCAGGATGCCAGGCGCGTGGCCATCTCGATGTCAAAGCCGCAGATGCGGTTGTCCTTGTAGTAGCTGAAGGGCTTCACGAACCCGGTGGTGCCCACCCTCAGCGTGATGATGGGGTCCTGTGGCAGAGGGATGTCGGGCATGGTCTCGTCGGCTTGGTCGATCCACCGGCGCTTCATATCGTCCAGCGTGCCGTCCGCCTTGATGGAATCCAAAAATGCGTTGATCTTCTCGCGCAGGTCGGGGATCTCCGTCTTGCGGGACACGCCGATGGCGATGTCCGTGATGTCCCCCATGGTCTCGTCAAGGATCTTGACCCCCGCAAGGCCCCCGGCTAGGGCGCAGCGGAGCATGGTGGCGTCAAAGGCGAAGGCGTCCAGCTTGCCCTGCTGCACGGCCAGATACGCGGTGGCGCTGTCGGAGTAACGGTTGACGGTCACGTTGCGGAAGCTTTTGGTCACCGCCGTGTCGCCGGCGGAGCCCATGGCCACGCCCACGGTGCGCCCCGGCTGGTCCAGCTGTGCCAGCGACGTGATCAGGTCGTCCTTCCCGCCGCAGCCCGCCAGCAGGCAGGCAAGCAGCAGGAGCACCAGCGTCATCGCCGCCGGCTTGACAGACTGCTTTTTCATCATGATGATCCCGTTCCCCTCATTTCGCCCGGTCCAGCGGCCCCAAGGCGCTTTGGCGCCGGCCGTGCGCGGTCACAAAGCCGGCCTGCTCCTGCGGGGCATGGCTTCTACATTCTAAATTGTACCATCGAACCGCCGGTGTGACAACACTTTTATCGGAAAAGCGCCAATATCCCCCATGAAAAAGACAGCAGACACGGTTTGCTGTGTCTGCTGTCTTTCTGCCATTTCCGCCCGGCCGGCGGCGGTTTCCGATACGCCTTTTTGTTCACAGCAGCACGGCCAGCGCGGTGACGATGCAGACGATGCTGATCAGGATGGACAGCGAGTTGACGGCGCTGGCCAGCCCGAAATCGCCGCCCAGGCGGGCCGTGAAGGCGGGGGCGGTGCTGGCCACCGGGCTGAAGGCCAAAATGACCAGCGCCTGCCGGTACTCGGCCGGCCAGGGCAGGGCGAACCAGAACAGCGCCGCCGCCGCCCCCGCCAGCGCAAAGCGCAGGCCCAGCAGGCGCGCCAGCGCGCCGAGCTGGCCTTTGTCGGCGTGCAGCTCAAAGCCGACACCGATCATCAGCATGGCCAGGAAAGCATTGGCGCCGGCGATGATGTCGGCAAACTGCACGACCGGCCCCGGCAGCGGGACGTGCAGCAGGCAGAGCACCGTCATCGTTATGTAGGCGAGGAACGGCGCCGAGCTGGCCAGGGCTTTGAGGATGGGCCTGGCCGAAAAGCGCCCGCCGCCGCGGCGTACCGTGTCGGCCGCGCCGTAGGCAAGGCCCAGGCCGATGCTGCTGTTGCCGGCGTCGAACAGGCTGACCACCATCACCCCGACGGGGCCGAGAAAGCTCTGCGCAAAGGGCAGCACAAAGTTGCCGATGTTGCACCCCGCGCAGTTGAGCACGGCGAAGGCGCGCTCCTCCCGCGGGCGGCCGAGGTGGCACAAAAACGCGCACAGCATCGCCAAAAGGCCAAAGCCGAAGCCCAGCACGCAGACCAGCAGCATCGAGGCGTCCAGCTCTTGGCCGGCAAAGCTGCTGACGATGGCCGCGGTCAGCGTGATCTTGAGCACGAGCTTGCTCAAAAAATGGAAGTCCTCTTTTTTGAAAAAGCCCACGCGCCGCAGCACATAGCCGAGCACGATGACCCCGACAAAGCTGCCCGCGCGGGTCAGGATATCCAGCATCGTTCTCCCTCCCGCCAATATCTTGTATACAAGTCGGTGTCCTTATTATAGCACCCGGCGCGGCCCGCCGCAAGGGCTTTGGCGCGATGCAGCGTGCAGGCGCCGAAAACGGCGGCCCGTGCTGCGGAAACATTTGACAAACCGGCCCAATTTGTGGTTAAATATTTGTATATGCGCAATATATAGGTACATCGCCACAACAGCAGGGGGAAAGCGCCGCATGGCAAAGAAAACCGAGTACGGCAACGAGAGCATCACCGCCTTAAAGGGTGCCGACCGTGTGCGCAAGCGCCCGGCCGTCATTTTCGGTTCCGACGGCATCGAGGGCTGCACGCAGGCCATCTTTGAGATCGTATCGAACTCACTCGACGAGGCGCGCGACGGCCACGGCGACCGCATCAACGTCACGCTGCTGCCGGACCACGTCGTCGAGGTCGAGGATTTCGGCCGCGGCATCCCGGTGGACTACAACCAGCGCGAAAAGCGCTGGAACTGGGACCTCATCTTCTGCGAGCTGTACGCCGGCGGCAAGTACGGCGAGGGCGAGGGCACCTATGACTTTTCCCTGGGCCTCAACGGTCTGGGGCTTTGCGCCACGCAGTACGCCAGCGCCTGGATGACCGCCGACATCTACCGCGACGGCTGCCACTACCACCTCGACTTCAAGAAGGGCAAAAACGTCGGCGGGCTGCAAAAGGAGGAGTTCAAGGGCCGGCGCACCGGCAGCGTCATCCGCTGGCTGCCCGACCGTTCGGTCTTCACCGACATCGACGTCTCGCCCGACGTGTTCAAGGATATGCTCAAGCGGCAGGCGGTCGTCAACGCCGGGGTGACGCTGAGCTTTACCGACAAAAGCGGCCCCCGCCCCGAGAAGACCGACTATTACTACGAGAACGGCATCGCCGACCATGTGGCCGAGCTGGCGGGGGAGACGAGCCTGACCCCGGTGCACGTCTGCGCCGGGTCGGCCGTCACGCGCGACCGCGACGACCAGCCTGAATACCAGCTGCGCATGAACGCGGCCTTTTGCTTCTCGAACAACGTGCAGGCGCTGGAATACTACCACAACTCGGCGTGGCTCGAGCACGGCGGCAGTCCCGACCGCGCCGTGCGCCTGGCCTTTGTAGGCCAGATCAACGCCTGGCTCAAAAACAAGGGCCTGTACAAGAAAAACGAGAGCTCCATCACCTTTGCCGATGTGCAGGACTGCCTGGTGCTGGTGTCCTCCAACTTCTCGACCCGCACCAGCTACGAGAACCAGACCAAAAAAGCCATCACCAACAAGGGCGTCGCGCAGGCGATGACCGAGTTTTTGAAGCACCAGCTCGAGGTCTATTTCATCGAGCACCCCGACGAGGCTGAGAAGGCCTGCAGGCAGGTGCTCATCAACAAGCAGAGCCGCGAGCACGCCGAGAAGGCGCGCATCACCATCAAAAAGACGATGACCCAGCAGATGGACCTCGCCAACCGCGTGCAGAAGTTCGTGGACTGCCGGTCCAAGGACGCCGCCCGCCGCGAGCTCTACATCGTCGAGGGCGATTCCGCCATGGGTGCCGTCAAGCAGAGCCGCGACTCGGAATTCCAGGCCATCATGCCCATCCGCGGCAAGATTTTGAACTGTCTCAAGGTCGACTACGCCCGCATCTTCAAGAGCGACATCATCACCGACCTCATCCGCGTCATGGGCTGCGGGGTGGAGCTGGGCGGCAGCCACAACAAGGAGCTGGCCAGCTTCAATTTGGACAACCTGCGCTTTAACAAGGTGGTCATCTGCACCGACGCCGACGTCGATGGCTACCAGATCCGCACGCTCGTGCTGGCCATGCTCTACCGCCTGACGCCGACGCTCATCAACGAGGGCTACGTCTACATCGCCGAGAGCCCGCTGTACGAAATCAATACAAAAAACAAGACTTTCTTTGCCTACACCGAGCCGGAGAAGACCGACATCCTGCGCCGTATCGGCGATGAGAAATACACCATCCAGCGCTCAAAAGGTCTGGGCGAGAACGACCCCGAGATGATGTGGCTGACGACGATGAGCCCCGAGAGCCGGCGGCTGATCAAGGTCATGCCGACCGATGCCGCGCGCACGGCCGAGATGTTCGACTTGTGGCTGGGCAACAACCTGCAGGGCCGCAAGGACTATATCGCCGCCCACGGCGCCGAGTATATGGACGATCTGGATGTATCCTGACAGAGGAGACCAGGTCCAGAGCAACAGAAAAAGGGGAACGAAATGCCAAAACGTGTCCGCGTGAAAAAAACGACCCAGCCCGTCCGGCCGACCTTGGGCGCCAACGTGGAGATCGCCTCGGCCGGGCAGGTCATCGACAGCCCCATCACCGAGACGCTGCGCGTCAACTATATGCCCTATGCGATGAGCGTCATCGTTTCGCGCGCGCTGCCGGAGATCGACGGCTTCAAGCCCGCCCACCGCAAGCTGCTGTACACGATGTACGGCATGGGCCTGCTCAAGGGGGCGCGCACCAAGTCGGCCAACATCGTGGGCAGCACGATGCACCTCAACCCCCACGGCGACGCCGCCATCTACGAGACGATGGTGCGCATGGGCCGCAGCAACGAGAGCCTGCTCGTGCCCTTTGTCGACAGCAAGGGCAACTTTGGCAAGGCCTACAGCCGTGATATGGCCTATGCCGCCGCCCGCTACACCGAGGCCAAGCTCGAACCGGTGTGTGAGGAGCTGTTCCGCGACATTGATAAGGACACGGTGGATTTTGTGCCCAACTATGACGGCACCACCACCGAGCCGACGCTGCTGCCGGTCACCTTCCCGACCATTCTGGCCAACAATACCCTGGGCATCGCCGTCGGTATGGCGTCCAACATCTGCTCGTTCAATCTGCGCGAGCTGTGCGCCGCTACCGTCGCCCTGATGAAGGACGAAAACGCCGACCTCAAGGAAATACTGCCGGCGCCGGATTTCGTCGGCGGCGGGTCCATTTTGTACGATGCGGCCGAGATGGAGAGCGTGCTCGAGACCGGGCGCGGCAGCGTGCGCGTACGCGCCAAGTGGAGCTACGACAAGGCCAACAACTGCATCGACATCCGCGAGATACCCCCCACCACCACGGTGGAGGCCATCATGGACAAGATCACCGAGCTGGCCAAGGCCGGCAAGGCGCGCGAGATCAACGATATGCGCGACGAGACCGACCTGAACGGCCTCAAGCTGACCATCGACCTCAAGCGCGGGCAGGACCCTGACAGGCTGATGGCACGCCTGTTCAGGACGACGCCGCTGGAGGACAGCTTTGCCTGCAACTTCAACCTGTTGATCGGCGGGCAGCCGCAGGTGCTGGGCGTGCGGCAGATCCTGACCGAGTGGACGGCCTTCCGCGTCGAGTGCGTGCGCCGCCGCGTGTATTTTGATCTGCAGGGCAAGGAGAAGCGCCTGCATTTGCTGGAGGGGCTCGAGGCCATCCTGCTCGACATCGACAAGGCCATCGCCATCGTGCGCGAGACCGAGGAGGAGGCCGAGGTCGTGCCCAACCTGATGATCGGGTTCGGCATCGACGAGGCGCAGGCCGAGTATGTGGCCGAGATACGCTTGCGCCACCTCAACCGCGAGTATATCTTAAAGCGCACGGCGGAGATCGAAGAGCTCAAAAAGGACATTGAAGACCTGAGGGATACGCTTGACCGCCCCGCCCGCGTGCGGCGCATCATCATGGCCGAGCTTGAGGCTGTGGCGCAAAAGTACGGCAAACCGCGCAAGAGCGAGATCCTGTACGATGCTGCCGTGGCCGACGATGAGGAGGAGAGCGCCGCCCCGGCGCCCGATTACGCGGTGACGCTGTTCTTTACGCGCGACGGCTACTTCAAAAAGATCACGCCGCAGAGCCTGCGGATGTCGGGCGAGCAGAAGCTGAAAGACGGCGATGAGCTGATCTTCACCGCCGAGGCCACCAACAACACCGAGCTGCTGTTCTTCACCAACCACTGCCAGGTCTACAAGGCGCGCGTGGCCGATTTTGCCGACGGCAAGGCGAGCGTTCTGGGCGACTATGTGGCCAGCACCCTGGGCATGGAGGAGGGCGAGACGCCCGTTGCCATGGTGCCCACCGCCGACTATAAGGGCCATGTTCTGTTCTTCTTCCAGAACGGCAAGTGCGCCAAGGTGCCGCTGGCAAGCTACCAGACCAAGCAGAACCGCCGCAAGCTGCTCAAGGCCTACAGCGACAAGGCCGAGCTGGCGGCCCTGCTGGCCATGACCGAGGAGCAGGAGCTGGCCATCTTTACCAGGGCATCGGCCGGCGACCGCCTGCTTCTGGCCGGCAGCGCGCTGATCCCGGCCAAGACCACGCGCGACACCGCCGGCGTCAACGTCATCACGCTCAAGCGCGGCGCGCGCATCGCGCGCGTTGTGCCGGCGGCGGGACTGGAGCTTTCCGACGAGCACCGCTACCGCGTGCGCAAGCTGCCGGCCATGGGCGCCCTGCTCAAGGCCGAGGACACCGCCGAGCAGATGACGCTGTAAAAATAATCCTTGCAATTTTGCGCGGCGTGTGGTATAGTAACACTTGCACTATGAAAAGGGAGGGCTATCTCCATGAGCCTGTATGAATATATCCTGGGCGGCGTTCTCATCGTGGCCGCGCTGCTGATCATCGCTTTCACGCTGCTGCAGCAGCAGCGCGGGCAGGGCCTGTCCGCCGCCATCATGGGCGACAACAGCCTGATGGCCGCCGGGCGTGAGCGCTCCAACGAGGCAAAGCTCGCCACCGCCACCAAGGTGTTGGGCGCGGTGCTGTTCGTGGTCACGTTGGTGCTGTGCGTGCTTGCCGCCCGCCTGTGATTTGATTTTGACCGAACCGAGCGACCTGCCGGCAGGCAGGTCGCTTTTGTGTGTGATTGGGGAGACAAGATGGAACAACACGACATCGAACAAAAGATCCTGCGCGCCGTGGCCCGCCGCCCGCACACGGCGCAGCAGCTGCAAAACAACTTACAGGTGCCGGGCGCGCAGCTGCGCAAGCTGTTGGACGGCATGGTCGCGGCCGGGCAGTTGGCGCGGCAGGGCGGAGAATATGTGCCCGGCGGTGTGCCGGCCAGGGCGGGCGGCGGTGCCGCGGCCGCGGAGGATCTTGTGCCCTGCACGCTGTCCAAATTGGCGCCGCGCTTCGGCTTTGCCGCGCGCGACGACGGGGCAGGGGAGCTGTTCATCCCGGGGCGGTACCTGCACGGGGCGATGCCGGGGGACGGGCTGCTGGTGCGCGTGCTGCCGGCGTCGGACGGTGACAAGCCCACCGGCGAGGTGGCACGTCTGACCGCGCTGCAAAACCGCTTTGCCGGCACCGTGCGCTATGACGACGAGCGCTGCCTGTGCGTGGAGCCGGACGGCTGCCG
The DNA here is from genome assembly GCA_947631565.1 of uncultured Gemmiger sp. Taxonomy (GTDB): domain Bacteria; phylum Bacillota; class Clostridia; order Oscillospirales; family Ruminococcaceae; genus Gemmiger. Next base: position 40,319 of record CANRLV010000008.1, read on the forward strand.
CGATGTGCTCATCGCCCTGCAGCCGGGGCAGACGGCGGGCGCACAGGCCGGCGATAAGGTCGGTGTCGAGCTGACGGCGCGCGGCGAGCACCACCGCGACCACCGCGCCGCCGTGCGCCTGCGCTTTGGCCCGGCCGCCAGCGCCGCCCACTGTGCGCAGGCGCTGGTCTACGGGCGCGGCTTTGCCGCCGAGTTCCCGCCCGCCGTGCAGGCTGAGGCGGCCGCCCTGCCGGATACCGTGGACGACAGCGAAGTACAGGCAGGGCAGCGCATCGACCTGCGCGGGGTGCCGGTGTTCACCATCGACAGCGCCGAGACAAAAGACATCGACGACGCCGTCAGCATCCTGCCGCTGGCCGCCGGCGGCTGGGAGCTGGGCGTGCACATCGCCGACGTCAGCCATTATGTGCGCCCCGGCACCGCGCTGGACGCCGAGGCGCTGGCCCGCGGGACCAGCGTGTACTACGCCGACCGCGTGCTGCCCATGCTGCCGCCGGCGCTCTCGAACGGCATCTGCTCGCTCAACGCCGGGGCGGACCGGCTGGCTTTCTCCTGCCTGATGCGGCTGGACGCCGAGGGGCATTTATGCCGTTACAACTTCGCAAAAAGCATCCTGCGCAGCCGCGTCAAGGGCGTGTATAAGGAGGTCAACCTGCTGCTGGACGGCGCCAACGACCCGTCGCTGGTCGGCAAGTACGCCGCCGTGGCCGGGCAGCTGCCGGCTTTCAGGGCCTTGTATGAAAAGCGGCTGGCGCTGCGCAAAGCGCGCGGCGGCATGGCGCTGGACAGCGCCGAGGGCAAGCTGGTATTGGATGAAAGCGGGCGCTGCGTCGACATCGCGGTGCGCCCGCGCGGCCTGGCCGAGTGCATCGTCGAGGAATGTATGCTGCTGGCCAACCAGTGCGCGGGCGCGGCCGGGCGCACGAACCGCGTGCCGTTCGTCTACCGTGTGCACGAGGCGCCGCCGCCCGAAAAGCTCGAGCGCCTGCAAACGATGCTCACGGCTGCCGGGGTCAAGGCGCAGTTTGCAGGCCCGGCGCCGACGCAGAAAGAGCTGGCCGCCCTGCTCGAGAGCGTGCAGGGGCAGCTGAACGCCGCCGCCGTCTCGGCAGCCGTGCTGCGCAGCCTGCCCCGGGCCCGCTACGCGCCGCAGCCGCTGGGACATTACGGGCTGGCCCTGCGGGACTACGCCCACTTTACCAGCCCCATCCGCCGTTACCCGGACCTGGCCGTGCACCGCATTTTGACAGACCTTTTGCACGGCGTGCGGGCCGAGCGCCTGGTCGAGGATTACAGCGAGTATGCCGCCCACGCCGCCGCCCAGGCTACCCTGCGCGAGGGGCTGGCCGCCGGGCTCGAGCGTGACGCCGAGGCCCTGTACAAAGCCGAGTACGCCCATGCGCACCTCGGGGAGGAGTGCGCGGGCAGCATCTCCGGCCTGACGCCGCACGGGGCCTTTGTGCAGCTGCCAAACACCTTGGAGGGCTTTGTGCCCGCGGCCCAGCTGTGCAAAGGCGAGCCGGAGCTGACCGACGGCGTGGCCCTGCACGACCCGCTGACCGGTAAGACCTGGCGTTTGGGCGACGCGATGCGCGTGCGCATCGCCGGCGCCGATGTGGCGCTGGGTCAGGTCGATTTTGAAAAGCTGGCGGATTGAAATCCGGTTTCGGCCTGCGAATGCGGGCCATGGTGGGAGAGGGAAATGATGGGAATCTCCCGCGCCCTGCGCGACTGCCCGCAGGGAAGGTCGCGCGCCGGCGGGACGTGTGGTTTCTCACCGGGTAAATGGTCGGCCCCGGCCCGGTGATTTGCTGCCTTTTGTGACTGCTCCCTTTGACGCCGGCACGTGCTGTTCGATTCCCTGCAATTTTTTATGCACTAAAGGGGGCCCCTCGCAAGCCTGTAGGCTTGCGAGGGGCCCCCTTTAGTGCATGGAGATGATGGGAATCGAACCCATGTCCGAAAAGAAAGCGGTTAGAGTGTCTCCGGGCGCAGGCTGCCTATTCAAATTCCCGCAGCGCTCGCGGGCAGCCGCGTGTTGCGCGTTGGTAGCTTCGTTAGTACCTGACGGGCGGCCAAGCTCAGGCCCGTGCATGTTCAGCGCCTGTCGACGCCCTGGCCCCACGCGGCGCTAAAGTGGGCAGGACGGCTGCCTTTAGTTAGGCAGCGACTGCAACAGTGTTGTTGTCAGTTACTTTGTTTTGGCGCTTTTAACGTGGGTCACCGCCACGGCCCGCTGCTCACGCCTCTCTCTCCCCGTCGAAACCATTGCATCCCCGTATCAAACGGCGCTGCGGCCGGGTCGGCATTGGCGTGTGTTGGTTGGTGTTCGGTCAGATGTTGTTTTTGAGCGCGCGCTCGATGCTGCGTTTGGCATCCTTCGCCGCTGCTGCGGCGCGCTTGTCATAGAGCTTTTTGCCCTTGCACAGCCCCAGCTCCAGCTTGACCCGCCCGCCCTTGAAGTAGAGCGACAGCGGTACCAGCGTGTACCCTTGGAGTTTGATCTGCTGGGCCAGGCGCCGAATCTCGCGCTTGTGGGCGAGCAGGCGCCGCGGGCGCACGGGGTCGGGGTTGAAGATGTTGCCCTGCGCGTAGGGGCTGACGTGCATCCCCTTGACGATGAGCTCGCCGCCCTCGATGTCCACCCAGGAATCCTTGAGGTTGACGGTGCCGGCGCGCAGGCTCTTGACCTCGGTACCGACCAACTCGATGCCGGTCTCGAGCGTTTCCAGCACGAAATACTCGTGGCGCGCCTCACGGTTCTGGGCAATGTTTTTGGTAGCCTGTTTGTCCGCGGCCATGGGGCACACCTCCTTTGCGCACCGGGCCATTATTGTAGCACGCCCGCCGCGCAAAAGCAAGGCGAAAAAGGTTACAATTCGCCGCGGCCCTGCATGGCGCGGTAGATGGTGGTCTCGTCGGCATATTCAAGGCTGGAGCCGACCGGCAGCCCGTAGGCAAGGCGGGTCGCCTTGACGCCTAAGGGCTTGACGAGCCGGGCCAGATACATGGCCGTGGTCTCGCCCTCCACCGTCGGGCTGGTGGCCATGATGACCTCCTTGACGGTGCCGTCCAGCCGGGCCAGCAGCTCCTTGACGCAGAGCTGGTCGGCCCCGATGCCGTCCATCGGCGAGATGAGCCCGTGCAGCACATGGTAGAGCCCGTGGTACTCGTGCGTGCGCTCGATGGACTTGATGTCCCGCGGGCTTTCCACCACGCAGATGGTGGTGCGGTCCCGCTTGGCGCTCTGGCAGATGGGGCAGACGTCATTGGCGGTAAAATCCTGGCAGACGCGGCAGCGGTGCAGGCGGGTCTTGGCCTGCTCGATGGCCTTGGCCAGCTCCATCGCCTCGGCGTCGGTCATGCCCATGACCTCATAGGCCATGCGCGTGGCGCCCTTGCGCCCTACGCCGGGGAAGCGGGCGAACTGGTCGATCAGGTGTTCCAGCGGTTCAGCGTTTTGCGGCATACGGTGTGCAGCGCTCCTCTCAGCCAAGGCCGGGGATGTTCATGCCGCCGGTCAAGGCGCCCATCTGTTCCTCGGCGTCCTTGTCGACGGCGGCCACCGCGCTGTTGACGGCGGCGGCGACCAGGTCCTCCAGCATCTCGATGTCGTCGGGATCCACGGCCTCCGGCTTGATGGCCACGGCGGTCACGGCGTGCTTGCCGGTCATCGTCACGCTGACCAGTCCGCCGCTGGCGGTGCCGGTGTACTCGGTGGCCTCCAGCTCGGCCTGCTTGGCGCGCATATCCTCCTGCAGCTTCTGCACCTGGCGCATCATCGCACCGGGGTCCTGGCGGCCGTAGCCCTGGGGCAGTCTTGCTTTCATGGCGGGTCTCCTTTTCTTTTATGCATAAGGTGGGCGGCGCGGGCGGCGTTTATGCGCCCGGCCGCGGGGTCATCGGTCGGTCCTGTCCACGTCCACGCCCAGGCGGTCCAGCGTCTGCATCGTGGCTTCGAGCCTTTGGGCCGGGTCGGCGTCCGTTTTGGGCGGCTCCCAGGGGCCGATGAAGCAGTTGACCCCGGTCACCTGGTAGATGTATTCGCGGATGCGCTTGGCGGTGTCGCGGTTGCGGCGCATGAATTCCCGGAAGGCGTCGCCGCAGTCGATGAGTACCCGCTTGCCGTCATAGTAGGCGATGCTGTCGTGCAAAAACGAGTTGAGCAGCGGTTCATTCTCGGCGATGCGGGCCAGCACGGCCGGCCACTGGGCAAAGCGCAGCGGCTTTTGCACGGCCGGAGCAGGGGAGGGCGTTGGCGCAGGCGCAGATACCGCGGGGGCCGGGGCAGGGGCGGCAGGCGACGGCTCCGGCGCGGCGGGCGCGGGGTCGGGGCCCAGCTCGGGCTGCAAAAAGGGCGGCTCGGCGTCGGGCGCCGCAAAGGGCGGCACGTCCGCGTCACGGGGGGCGGACGGTGCGACCGGGGCGCTGGCGAACGGCTGCGGCGCGGCACCCGCTGCGGGCGCCGCGGTAGGGGCGGCGGCAGGCGCCGAGACGATGCCTGCCGTCTCCGGCTCGGCAAGGCTGAACAGCGCCAGCTCCAGCGCCAGGCGCTGGTCGGCGCCGGTGCCCATCTGCTCCAGTGCCTGGCCGAAAGCCTCGATGGCGCGCACGCAGGTGCGGCGCGGCGTGTCGCGGCGGGCCGCGTAGGCGGCGTCCTCCTCCGGCGAGGTGCCGGTGAGCAGTGCCTCGCCGCCCGGCGTGCCGGCCAGCATCAGGTTGCGGTAATGCCCGGCCAGCTCAGAGCACAGGCGGCGCATATCGACGGAATCCTGCCGCAGTGCGGCGACCTTTTCGAGCGCCGCGACGGCATCGTGGGCGGCCACGGCGTCCGAGATGGCGAACAGGTACTGCCGGTCGGTGACGCCGGCCATGCGGCGCACGAGCGCCTCATCAACGTCGGCCGAAACGCCGGCGCAGGTATCGAGGATGGAGAGCGCGTCGCGCATGGCCCCGTCGGCCAGGCGGCCGATGAGGGCAGCGGCGCCCTCGGTCAGTTCAATCTTTTCCTGTTCGGCCACATAGAGCAGGCGGGAAGCGATCTTATCAGCGGTGATGCGCTTGAAATCGTACCGCTGGCAGCGGCTCAGAATGGTGGCGGGGACCTTCTGCACCTCGGTGGTGGCAAGGATGAAGATGACGTGCTCGGGCGGCTCCTCCATCGTCTTGAGCAGCGCGTTGAAGGCCGAGGCCGAGAGCATATGCACCTCGTCGATGATATAGACCTTGTACTTGCAGGCGGCGGGCAGGTAGGCGGTCTCCTCGCGCAGGTCGCGGATGTCGTCGACGCTGTTGTTGGAGGCGGCGTCGATCTCCAGCACATCCAAAATGCTGCCGTCGTCGATGCCGCGGCAGGCCGGGCAGACGCCGCAGGGGTCCGGCCCGGCGGGGTCCTGGCAGTTGACCGCCTTGGCGAATATTTTGGCGCAGGTGGTCTTGCCGGTGCCGCGCGTGCCGGTGAACAGGTAGGCGTGGCCGATGCGCCCGGCCGTGATCTGGTTCTGCAGGGCGGTGACGATGGCCTCCTGCCCGACGACGTCGGCAAATTTCTGCGGCCGCCATTTGCGGTAGAGCGCGCGGTACAAGGTCATCACCTCCGGAAATGTAACAACGGGCATATTTTAAAGCCATCGGCTCCGGCGGGCGTGTACCGACGGAGCCGATACCTCTAGAGCAAAAATGCCGCGGCAAGTCGCCGCAGGTATGCGCAAGGCATTTTTGCGACGGGGTGTGTCCAAGAGAGGGGTGCAGGCGGACCGGCGCAGCCAGTAACGCCGAACCCCTCTTTTGCAGCGTGTCGAGGAACTCGACACGCTGAGAGAGCAGGGCGCGGGGCACGCCCCGCGGCTGCGCCGCTTGGTCTACGGATGCGGACTGGCCGCAGCACCGGACGCATACGCTTAATGCTGCTCGGTTCCCCGCCTGACATGGTTCACGCGGCGCCCGCGCACGGGGCCCGCATCCGTAGACGAAACAGCGCAGAACTGCCCTGCTCAACACAAAGCATTATACAATAGCCGGCCGTCAAATGCAAGGGGCGCCGGCGATTTGGCCGGATATCAGCCGCCCAGCACCTGTTTGGCGATGTCGGCGCTGGCCTTGGCGTCGCGGGCGTAGAAGTCGGCGCCGATCTGTTCGGCGTAGGCCGGGGTCAGCACCGCCCCGCCGACCATGACCCGGCAGGGCAGCTGCGCGGCGCGCAGCGCCTCGATGGTGGCCTGCATACTGGGCACGGTGGTGGTCATCAACGCCGAAAGGCCGACCAGGCGCGCACCGGTGCACTGCACGGCCTCGACGACGCGCTCGGGCGGCACGTCGCGGCCGAGGTCCAGCACGTCATAGCCGTAGTTCTCCAGCACCACGCGCACGATGTTTTTGCCGATGTCGTGGATGTCGCCCTTGACGGTGGCGAGCACGATCTTGCCCTTGCCGGCCGTGGGCGCGCCGCTGTGGGCCAGCGCCGCCTTGATGGCCTCAAAGGCGCTCTGGGCGGCGGCGGCCGACTGCAAAAGCTGCGGCAGGAACAATGTGCCCTTTTCAAACGCGTCGCCGACGGCGTCCAGCGCCGGGATGAGCGAGGCGTTGACGAGCTCGAGCGGCGGCTGCCCGCTTTGCAGGGCGGCCGCGGCGGCGGTTTTGGCCTTGGCCTTGAGGCCGCGGTGCACGGCGGTGAACAGCGCGTCGCCGCTTTGGCCGGGCGCGGTCTGCGGCAAAGATACGGCGGCCTGCGGGCCGCCACATGGGGCGGCCCCTACGGAAGTCCCGGCGATGGCGGCCCCTGCGACCTGCATATTGGCGTAAGCAGCGATATACTCAGCGCTCTGCGCATCCTGGCAGGTGAGCACGCGGAAAGCGCGCACGGCGGCCATCATCTCGGGTGTGTTGGGATTCATGATGGCCAGGTCCAGTCCGGCCTGCATGGCCATGGTCAAAAAGGCGGTGTTCAAAAAGCCGCGGCAGGGCAGGCCGAAGCTGATGTTGGAGACGCCCAGCACGGTGCGCACGCCCAGCTCCCGCTTGCAGGCGGTCAGGGCGGCCAGTGTCTGCTGTGCCGCAGCCTGCTCGGCGCTGGCGGTCAGGGTCAGGCAGTCGATGTACACGTCTTCGGGCGGGATGCCGGCGGCCGCGGCGGCGGCCGTGATGCGGCGGGCGATCCCTAAGCGGCCCTCGGCCGTCTTGGGGATGCCGTGCTCATCGAGCGTGAGGCCGACGACGGCGGCGCCGTACTTTTTGCACAGCGGCAGCACGGCGTCGAGAACCCTCTGCTCGCCGTTGACCGAGTTGACGATGGGCTTGCCGTTGTACACGCGCAGCGCCCGCGCAAGGGCCGCCGGGTCGGAGGAATCGAGCTGTAAGGGCAGGTCGGTGACGGCCTGCAGCTCGGTGACAAGGCGCTCCAGCGTGGCGGCTTCGTCGATGCCGGGCAGACCGGCGTTGACGTCCAAGAGCTCCGCGCCCGCCTCGGCCTGCTGTACGGCCTGCGCGCAGGCGTAGGCCATGTCGCCGTCCCGCAGGGCCTGCTGCAGGCGCTTTTTGCCGGTGGGGTTGATGCGCTCGCCCACCACCGTGATGCCATCGACCTCCACGCAGCGCACCGGCGTGCAGAGCACGCTGCGCCGCAGCGGTACCTTTTGGGCGGGGACCCTGTCCTTATAAAAATCGCGCAGGCGGCGGATGTGCGCCGGCGTGGTGCCGCAGCAGCCGCCCACCATCGACACGCCGACGGCGGCAAATTCCTGCATCTGTTCGGCGAATTTTTCCGCCGTCAGGTCATAGCTGCCGTCGGGCGCGGGCAGGCCGGCGTTGGGCTTGACGAAGACCGGCAGCCCCGCCGGCACGGCGCGGCACAGCCGCCGGGCAAAGGGCAGGATCTCCGCCGGGCCCAAGGAGCAGTTGATGCCGATGGCGTCGACGCCGAGGCCCGCGGCGGTGGCGGCAAAGCTCTCGACCGTGCAGCCGGTAAAGGTGCGGCCGCGTGCCTCAAAGCTCATCGAGGCGAAGACCGGCAGAGTGCTGTGCTCTTTGGCGGCGAGGATGGCCGCCTTGAGCTCGTAGAGGTCGGTCATCGTCTCGAGAAAGATCAGGTCCGCCCCGGCGGCGGCCCCGGCCGCCACGACCTGGGCAAAGCGGTCATAGGCATCGGCGAAGGCGAGGGTGCCGGCGGGGGCCAGCAGTTCGCCCAGCGGGCCGATGTCCAGCGCCACCAAGGCCCCGGTGCCTTGGGCGGCGGCGCGGGCGCAGGCCAGCGATGCGGCGACCGTCTCCGCCAGCGTATGGCCGGTGCCGGCCAGCTTGCGCGGGTTGGCGCCAAAGGTGTTGGCCAGCAGGATATCGGCCCCGGCGGCGGCATACTCGGCGTGGATGGCGGTGAGCGCCTCGGGCATGAAGAACGCCGCCAGCTCAGGTCTTTGGTCCAGGCGCAGGCCGCGCTTTTGCAGCTCGGTGCCCATGGCGCCATCCAAAATGATGTACGACCGGCGGTCGAAGACGGCTTGCAGTTTATTCGGCACAGGTGGTCCCCCTTTTGCGGTAGGCGCAGGTCGTTTGCAGCAGGCAGTGCGCGCACCCGGCCCGCGCGCCGGTCACCGGCATATCGGCCAGGCCGAGCACGGCGGTGGTGCTCTTGCGCGGGGTCAGCAGGTGGGCGTCGGTCACGGCCAGGCCGATGCCGCGCACGGTGTCCAGCGCCAGGCACAGTTCGTCATTGAAGGCCAGCGGGCAGTCCCCGTAGCCGGGGGCATAGCGCCCGGTCATGTACTGCCCGGCCGGCAGCCCGGCGCGGACGATGCCCTCCAGCGCGTCGGCGGCATGCTCGACGAGCACCGAAGCGGCGGCATCGGCCGCGGCGGCCAAGGCGATGTCGCTGCTCTCCAGCCGGCGCAGCAGCGCGTCGGTCTCGGCGCCCAGGGTGACGGCCAGCAGCACGGCGCTGTGGCAGCCCGCCAGGTGGCGGGCCAGGTCGGTGCCGAGCTCCGCCGCGGGCAGCGCCGTCACCGGCAGCGTGCGCCATGCCCCGCGCGGGGTGGCGGCAGCCAGCACCTGCGCGGCGGCCCGGTCCAGCAGCGCGGCGGCGGCCGCGTCCGGCTGCCAGCCGGCGGCGCCGAGATACCGCAGCACGGCGGCACGGTCTATCGCTTGCGGCAGGGGCAGGTCCATGGCGCGCCCCCTTACAGCAGATCCTTGATGCCGTCATAGACGGCGGCGGCGACGGCGGCGTCGTTCATGGCGTAGAGGTGGATGCCGTCCGCGCCGCCCTCGATGAGGTCGCGCAGCTGGGTGACGGCGTACTCGATGCCGGCCTTGTAGAGGCCGTCGGGGTCGTCCTGCCAGCGCGAGACCATGTGGGTGAAGGCGGCGGGCAGACTGGCGCTGGACAGCGCCACCGTGCGCTCGATCTGGCTGCGGCGCACGATGGGCATGACCCCGGCCGAGACCGGCAGCGTAATGCCGGCACGGCGGGCCAGATTCAAAAAGCGGTAGTAGCAGATGTTGTCAAAAAACAGCTGGGTGAGCAGATGGCTGACCCCGGCGGCCTGCTTGTGACGCAGATTTTCGACGTCGGTACGCAGATTGGCAGCCTCGGGGTGGCCCTCCGGGTAGCAGGCACCGTGGGTGGTGAACTGCGGCGCAGTCTCGCGCACAAAGGCCGCCAGGTCCGACGCGTGCGGGAAATCGGCGCTCTCGGCACGGTAGGGCGTGCGGTCGCCGCGCAGGGTCAGCACGTCGCGCACGCCGATGGCGGAAAGCGCCGCCAACAGCGCTGCCATGCTGGGCTTGTCGCTGCCCATGCACAGGATATGCGCCAGCGCCGTGATGCCCAGTGTGTTTTGCAGGTAGTCGGCCACCTCGACGGTGGAGACGCCGCCCGCGCTGCCGCCGGCGCCGTAGGTGACGCTGACGAAATCCGGGCGCAGCGCGGCCAGCTGTTGCAGGCCGGCTTTCATCCTGTCAAAATTGGTGGTCTGCTTGGGCGGGAAGCATTCGATGGAGAACACGCAGCGCTTGGCGGCAAAGGTCTCGGTGATGGTGGACATGGGCAGCCTCCTTTTGGGGCAAAGCTTCAGGCGGCGGGGGCGGCGGCGTCCGCCTTGCCGGCGGTGCGCAGCGTCAGCTCGCCGTCCTGCCAGGTGTAGGTCAGGGCGCCGTCGGTGTCGGTGCGGGCGTACTGTACGCCAAATTGGGCAAAGCGGCGCAGCGCCGCATCGTGCGGGTGGCCGTACTCGTTGCCGGCGCCGCAGCTGATGGCGGCCATGTGCGGGCCGGCGGCGCGCAGCAGCGCCGCCGTGTTGGAGCTGGCGGAGCCGTGGTGCCCGGCCTTGAAGAGATCGCAGCGCAGGCCGGCGCCCCAGGTATCGGCCAGAGCCTGCTCGGCATCGGCCTCGGCGTCGCCGGTGTCCAGAAAGGCAAAGTCCCCGGCCGTGTAGCGCACACAGAGCGAGGCGTCGTTCTCGATGCTGTTCCCGGTCAGGCCGGTGGGGTCGGCCACGGCAAAGCCGGCCTGCAGGACCGTCAGCGTGCCGGTGCCCACGGCGTAGGTCTGGCCGGTCTCGGCCGTGACCACCTTGGCGCCGTGGTTTTCGGCCACGGTGGTGAGCAGCGTCAGCGTCCACGGCGTTTCGCCGCCCGCCGCCACCGGCGGCAGCAGCAGCGTCTCGACGGGGTAATCGCGCAAAATCTGCACCATGCCGCCGCTGTGGTCGGCGTGCGGGTGGGTGAGCACGGCCAGCTTGAGCCGCCGCACCCCCAGCCGGTCCAGCGCCGCCGACAGCGCCTCGGCGCCGGCCGCGGTACCGGCGTCCAGCAGGCAGTATTCGCCGTTCTGGGCCAGCAGTACGGCGTCGCCCTGGCCGACGTCCAGCACCGTCACCGTGACGGCGTCGTCCGCGGCATTCTCTGTGTCCGCCGTCTCGAGAGGGACGCCGAGGGCGCGGTACAGCTGCCCCCAGGTGGGGATGCCGTGCTGCCCGCCGAAAGCCTCGATGACAAAGGCGGCGGCCAGCACCAGCAGCACCAGCGCCTGCACAAGGCGGCGCCCGGTATGCCCGCGGCGGGGCTTGCAGCGTTTAGCCATCGCTGCGGGCGCTCAGTTTGCGCTCCTGCCACTGGGCCATCGTGATGAGCACGCTGCGCGGCTTGGCGCCCTCGTACGGGCCGATGACCTTTTCCTGCTCCATCTGGTCCATGATGCGGGCGGCGCGGGCGTAGCCCAGCTTGCAGCGGCGCTGCAAAAGGCTCGTCGAGGCCTGCCCGGCCTCAATGACGCATTCCACGGCCTGCTCGAACATCGGGTCCAGCGCGCCGCCCTCGTCGCCGTCGGCGTCCTTTTTGGCGCCCTTCTCGGCCACGGCGCGGCGCTCCATCTCGGCGATCATCTCCTCGTCATAGCGGGCGTCGGAGGTGGACTTGATGAAGCCGAGCACGGCGGCGATCTCCTCGTCGGTCACAAAGGTGCCCTGCACGCGCAGCGGCTTGGGCGCGCCGACGGGCAAA
>CANRLV010000009.1 GCA_947631565.1 uncultured Gemmiger sp.
GTTATGCCATTCTCTTGTGACCACATTTTTTGTGGCCTTTTTTCTTTTTAGGGCTTGACTTTTATTTGCAGGACTCCCTGTGTAACGTTTTGATGTAGGTAAGTTGGAACTGGATCATATACCGTGCATCTTGCAAGGTATTGCTGTAGAGGTAGCCGGGCGAGAGCGCGGTGATGGTCTGCGCCGAGCAGTCATCCGGCATTTCCGGGAGCTTTCCCTCCAAACTGCGCCGTTCCACCCAGTCGGACACTTTCTCGAAGAAAGCGCTGTTCTGGATGTTCTGCAGGCGGTCAAGGGAGTAAAATTCCCGGCTGGAAAAGGCGAAAAGGTACTGACGGTACGAGTCGCCGTTTGTGTAGGTCTCCAAGATGGGGTCCGATACGTCCACGTCGATGGAGTAGTTGATGGGCTCGGAGCCGAGGGCGTTGACGTGAAATGCGCCATCCTTCAGCAGCGGGCACTCCATGAAGAAATCAGTGACCCCTTGGATGATGGAATCGACGGCCATTTACCCCACCTCCTCAGCGCCGCGCCGGATCTCGTCCTTTTCGGCCGCTTTCATGCGCTCAAACCACTTTGCGCCGCGGTTGGCGTCATAGGGGCGGCTGTCGGCGGTGCCGTAGTACTGCGGGGCGGCATAGGGGGCGATGTAGCGGACCTCGCCGCTGCCTATCACGGTACCGAGCTTGCCGGACTTCTCCAGCATACCGGTATCGAGCGGGACACGCGGGCTGCAGCGGCGCAGCACCTCGCTGTCGATGAATTTTTGCTTCTTGGTGAAGCTCTGATTCCGTCGTCTTGCAAAGTTCGTGTCCCAGACCAGCTGCGCTTTGCCGCTCGGCGTCTGGATGATGACGCCGCGGGGCGTCTTGATCTGAAAGCTCGCCATATCACACCCCCTCGATGTGCCAGTGCTGGACCGCCGTACTCCCCCGCCTCGTGTTGTCGATGTGCGCGGTAATGATGTAGGGCCGCCCGCCGCTTTTCTTGAGATAGGTCAAGGCGTCAGCGATTGGCGCCGCAACTTCAACGTGGCCGAGGATAATGACGTCCTCGTCCCGGATGGTCCAGTGCTTTGCGGCTTCATCTGCCGCCATCTCGCGGAACTTGCTGAAAGGGACGTAGGTCTTGCCGTCAGCGACGCTGGCGGTGATGGGAATGCGGATAACGACCTTTCTGGCCCCTGTGACGGCGCCGTTGTCGGCCTGCACCGCTTCGGTCTCATGCCACGCCACGCCCTCGATGAAGGTGGGCAAGAACACTTCTCTGCGCTCAGCCTTGTCCTGGATGGCATTGAACAGAGTGACCGTCTCTGTTGCCGTTATCATCCCCTGCCGCCCCCCTCGCACTCCGTGAAATGGTTGCGCCCACGGTAAAGCAGGCTGGCGTACTCGGTGCCCGCAAGCATATTGCGGATGATGCCGGCCAGGGACGCCTCTCTCTGTGTATCAGAAAGGGCGTCGTCATAAGACACGGAATACCCGTCGTTGCTCTCGGACTTGACGCCGCTCGCTGTGCGCTGCTGGCTGGAGTAGTATTTTTCTGATGCGGCGCACACGGCATCTTTGACGGCGTCGGGAACGGCGTCAAACTTTTTGAGCCGGCCGAACGTGAGACGGTCAAGGAGGGCGGACGTCCACCTCGCGCAAGCAAGGAAGTTGCCTTCCGGGATCGCTTTCCCGCCGAAAGTCGCCGTGTAGTAGTTGTAGTCGGCGTAGATTGCCACGCGAATCCCCCCTTGTCGAGCTGTGAGAGCGGCTTACGCCTTGTCGTCGGGGGGCTTCTTGGTGCGGGCGCCCTTCTTGCCGGGCGCGGTGTCGGCCTCGGCGGGGCTGGTGTCGCCGTACTCCTTGAGCCGGTCCTCAAGGACGTTGACCGCATGGGTGAGGCGGGCAACCTCGGCCTTGAGGTCGGCGTTCTCTTCGGTGAGCTGGGCGGCAATGTCCTTGTCCGTGACAGGGGTGAAAATGACCTTATTGTCCATGGTCATAACGGTATAGCCGAGCTTCTTGTAGTTTTCGGCCGCAGAGTCGTCAACGCGAAGGACGCGGGGGCCCTTTTTGACTTTCAGCATGGGTGATACCTCCATAGATGGGTGCGGGAGGCTGGCATGGGGCCAGCCTCCCGCACGGTGTTACTCCTCGAGGGTGCAGCCGGTGAATTTGAGCTGCGGAAGGGCCTCGCCATCGACGGTGATATCCAGCGTATCGCTGGTGGACTCGACGCGGATAACGAGGTCGGGGTCAAACGGCAGGTCCTTTTTGTCAGGGCGCTCCACGCCGTTCTTCTTCAGCGTCATTTTCTGGCCGGTGCCCGTGAGCTTGGCCGCAAAGTAATGCCCGGTCTGTTCGGCGGGGTCGCTGCTGAACTCCTTGAAGTCGGTGACATTATGCAGCGAGGCGGTCACGGTGCCATCTTCTGCGATGGTCGCGCCGTCAGCTTGCAAATCGCTGACCTTTTTGGAGCCGAGAGCAGTTGCATTCCCGTCAGGAACGACCGGGCTTACCCTTTTTTTTCGACGCAGAAGTCGATGGCGTCGATGCGGTTCTTGAGGACAAACACATCCTCAAAGGACTCCTCGAAGTAGTCCCACTTGCCCTCGCTGCCGGCCGAGGGCGGGTCGAGCTGGGCAAACTCGTAGGACACGGGGGTGATGACGGCCAGCGGATGGATGAGGGCCATGTTGATCTGGTCCGCGCTTTCGTCGACCTTCCAGCCCTCGGTGAAGTCGTACACGGTCTTCATCATGTCGGACGGCACGGTCTCGATCTGCACCTCATCGATGCTGGAAATGCCGCGCTTGATGGCATCGCTGGTGGTGGCGACGTTGATGGTGCGGTAGATGGACTTGGCGTTGTTGATGAAGTTCTTTACGGCCGGGGTGACGTACAGGATGCGGCCGGCGCGGGGGACGCGCTTGTCGTCCATGGCGGTCATCATCTGGTCGAAGACCTCAAGAACGTTCTCGTGGGTGAGAGCGTCCTCGTGGGGCGTCTTGCTGGCCTTCTTCCAGTCGTCGTAGATCTTGGAGATGCAGTAGGCGTTCATCTCGGGGAACTTCTGCTCCTCGTTGTACACCTTGGTGATGTTGCCGATGGCGGCGACCTGGTTGGTCTCGTCGATGTCGCGCGGATGAACGAGGGTGCCCCAGCAGCGGTGGTTCTCCAGCGTGAGCGGGGTCCACTCGTTGGTGAAGCGGCGCTGCTTGGTGCCGATGGTGTCGCGGTCGCCATCATAGCGGCCAGTGACAGAGATGGACGGCACCTCGATGGTGCGGGCGTTCACCCAGCGGTAGCGGGTGTCGTTCGGGGTGCTGAAAAGGGCGCCGAAGTACAGCACATACGGGAACTGCTGCTCCAGGGCGGCCTGGTACTGGGTTGCGTAGTTGAGGGGAGTAGCCATTTTACCTTACCTCCTGTTTCAGGTGTTCTTGCCCGGCTCACGCACATGCATAAAGCCGAGATTGAAAGGATTGTCGTTCTGCTGTTCGTTGCGGCCTGTGTTGAGGCCGGTGGTAAAGCGGGGATTTGGCGCGGGCGGCGCCGGATCTTCGGGCGGAGGGGTCTCCTGCGCAAAAGCTGCTTTGTTTTCCTCGCTGTCTTTGAGGCCGTCAAGGAATTCCTTGCCGCCGATGAGGACGCCGCTCTCGTCGAGCTTGAAGCCCTTCTGCCGGAGCATGGCGAGAACGCCCATCTTGGCGGCGGGGCTGGCATAGCGGTACTGCTCCACCAGAAGCTCCTCGGCGCTCGCCAGCCGCTGTGCGGCGAGTTTGTCCTGCAGGGCCTTGGTCTCGGTCTCGTACTTGGTCTGCCACTCCGCGGCGCTCTTTTTGATGCCGTCCACGTCCATGTCCTTGAAAGCCTGGATCTGCTTGTTGGCTTGCTCCAACTGCTCCTTGGTGCCCTTCAGCTCGGTGTCCTTGTCGTCAAATTTGCCCTTGGCGACATAGCCGCCATCGGCGAGGTTGACGATCTTGAGGTTCTTGTCGCCCTCAAGGGCGGCGACGAACTCGTCAAAGGTCAGGCCCTTGGGCTGCTCGCCCTCTTTCGGGGTGCCAAAGAGATGTTTCAGATACTCGTAAGCCATGATGTGTTCCTCCTGTTTCGCTGATTTTGTTTAGATGCCGGTTCACTCCGGCGACTGCTATCCGGCGCGGTATCTCTGCCGGAAAGAGAGAAGCAGTTTAAGCGCCATGCTCCAGGGCAGAACAACGGCGGCAGCCATGCGCCGCCGAGGCTCAACAAAAAAAGGGCGACGCGCCCGGATATGGCGCTCGCCCATCGAAAGTGCCGGCAAGACTCATCAGCGCCTCGCCGGCAGGGTATTCTATTACGGACCTGTCTGGCCCCTTAAGGATGGCCGCGGATCATAGCAATGCCCCTTTCTGTGTACTCAATGAAAAAGCCGCCTACCAAACGGCAAGCGGCTGTTCACTCGGATTCCTGGATGTGCATATAGTCGATGATGCTCTCAATCATGTAGGTGTCTTTGGTGGGTTCATAGCCCGCGGCCATCGTCGCCACGCTTTCATCGTCGAGCCAGAGAAAAAAGTCGGCATCCTCGTCTGCGGAAATGGCAAAACGCAGGTCTTTCTCAGCCGCCAGCACCCGCCGCACGATAGGCACGTTGGGGTAGTTGGCCCTGAGAAATTCAACTTGCTCTTTTTTTAGGATGAATTCTACCTTATTTTCCATCCTTCAAAAGCCTTTCTCTGAGTCCGCTCCTTGTCGGATTGCACTGGATCAGTACGCCGGTGTTCGGATTGACCGTGACGGTCGCCCTTGCCCCGACAAACTTCTGGCTTGCATTCGAGCCTGTGCCGGTGGCGGCGTCAACCGTTTGCAATGGGTGCTGCAGCGCGTCGAGAACGTCTTCCACGGAAACGCCGCTGCGCGGTTTTCCCGTCTTGGGGTCCTCTATCGTGCCGATAACGCGCTCAATGAAGTGCTGGCTCTGTGCGGTAATCTTTATCCCGTTCGAGGTCGTGGTCCCGACAACGGAGTCCTCGATGGCCCGGCACTGCTTCTTGTAGTTCTCGAACGTGGAGAGCGGGGATATCATGCCGCTTTTGACCTGTCGCAGATATCGGTCGTACAGCGCACTTTCTTCCTTGTTATTATACCGCAATTCGTTGCGTTTGGCAAGTGTGCCCGGCCCGCCGATATCGGCTCCCGTGCCTTCGATCAAGCGTTGGAATTTGCGCTCCGCTCCCTGCCGCGCCCGCTGTGCGTATGCGCGGTTCCAAGACAGGATGTTGCCGTCCTGGTCCTTTACGGCCGCCACGCCGGTCCGGGTGCTGTTTGCCGCGTGGTTCGTCTGCTTACAAAGGTCTTTGTAGGCCGCCTCCTGATTTTTCAGCTTCATGCTGGCGCTCTCAAAGTCCTCCTGCAGGGCGGCTTTCAGCTTCTTGTCGCCGGTGGCGTCCATTGCCGCCTGATAAGCGGCGATTTCCCGCTTGCTTTCCCGGATGCCCCGCTCGTGCTCGCGCATGAGCTGCGAGACGTCGTACTCGGTCAGCTTCTCGCCGTTGTAGGTATACTTGGGCGCGTCATACTCGCGGAGCATTTCAGGCGTATAGGCCGGTTTGGATATGCCCGGCCAGTACGGGTAAAAGCTGTGCCGGCAATTCCAGCCGCACAGGCCGGCGCCGGTGCCGTAGCCTGTGCTTTCTTCAAAGTTTGGGTACTCGGCCGTCGCGCCCTCGATCTTGAAGATCCGCCCCTGCCATACAGAATGAGACGGGCGGGCGCCGGCGTGGGCCGACGTTTCGTAATACTCGCACTCCATGTCGGCCGCGTAGTATTCGGTGAGCTTGGCGGCCGTCTGGTTCAGCCCCGTCAAAACGGAGCGCCGGACAGCCACATCCAGGTGGTCGCGTCGGCCAGAGGGAAACGTGACGTAGTTGCCATCCACGGCCGCGGTTTTGATGGCGTCGCGGATCGCCTGCTGGTATGTGAATGCGCCGGACTGGACTTTCATATAGGCCACATTGACCGCGTCCATGTAGGCGCAGGTGGCCGTCACGCCGGTCGTCATGGTGAGGTTGCGCAGGTCCCCGTTGGTCTTGGACACCGCCGCGCTGAGCAGATCCTTCATCTGCTGGGACGGGCGGAGGTCTGTCTGCACCCCTGCCAGGATGAGGGGCTTGGCATCATTTTGCAGCCCCACAACAGCGGCTTCATCGAAAAGGCGCCGGATCTCTTTTTCGGAGGCCCCGGTCGCGCTGGCAAGCTGCTTTGTGACTTCCGTAAGGAGCAGGCCCGCCTGCTGGGCGCTGTCGATCTGGTGCCGTGCGGTCGGCGATATGCCGCCCGTCTTGACGATGCGCCGGGCGATGTCAGCTATGATGGCCCGGTCCAGTTCATCACACACGCCGAGAAGGTAGTCAGTGCAGCTGGCAAGGTATTCCGGCGTGAGCATGATGAATCACCGCCTTATTCCTCTGGAGGATACGTCGGCTGGGCCGGGATCATCTTGCGGGCGTCTTCCTCTGTGCAGCCAAAGTACCACGCATAGAAGCTTTCGAGCTTGTACTTGCCTGCCATCACCCACGTCCACCGGCGCTGATACTCGACGTCCATATCCTCAAGAACGCCGTCGCCCCATGTGCAGGTGATATTGACCTCGCCATCTTCGACGATACCGTACATGTGGTTGAGGGTCTTCATCACCTCAACGACCTCGGCGAGGCCGGCGTTCAGCGCCTTTTGCAAGGCGTTGATGCTGACAAAGGAGCGCTGCTTGGAGTTCTTGACCTCGGTTGCCGTGCGGTCTACCTCGGCCACCTCGGAAAGCACCCCATAGGCAAGGCCGCACTGCAGCTCCACCTTGCGGAGTAACTGGTTCAGGCCATTGTAGATGGACGTGTCGCGGATCGTCGGCGCGTAAGCCTCGATATAGCCCTTTTTCTCGCCCTCAAACTCGAACGTGCGGAACAGCCGGTCCTCACCTTTCGGCAGAACGGGCTTGCCGTCCCTGTCCGTTTCAAAGAGCGATTCGTCGGCATTGATGGCCGCCTCGGTGGCTTTATACTCCCACAGGGCGCGGGTGTACTGGATGTCGGCCTGCTCGATGGTGCCCTTGGCCTTGGAGAACACAGACACGCCGAGCGGCGAGCTGGGGTCAACGTTGTTCGCGCGGGGGGTCCTGATGTAAACGAACAGCGGCCGCGGGATGTCGTCCATCTCAACGTCCGGCTCGATGCCCTGCCAGCCATCGACGGACGCCAGGTCCACCTCCATGTCAAAGGGGCGCTGGCAGGAAATCACATCGGTGTCGGCCGACGTCTGGTAGATGCGCTCGGACCGATACGCCTTGTTTATGACGGAGTAGTGCATGGTCTCGTACCAGCGGTGGTACTCGATGCGGGTGAACACATAATCGCCCTCGCGCTTCACGTCCAGAAAGACGCCGCCCGTCACATTGCCGTTGCTGTCAAAATGGGTCGGATAAAAGCGGTTAGCCCAGACTACATCCGTTTCCAGATGGTCGGGGTTCCCGTTCTCGTCCTCGCCGGCCGGGTACGGCTTGAACACGATGCCGCCGAGGGCGCACCACATTTCCGTAGACACCGGCAGGTTGGTGAGGAACTTGCCCATCCAGCCCTGCATGGCCTGCGCAAGTGCGCTGCCGTCAAGCTGGAATGTGAACTCCGTCAGAATGAGCCGGGCCGTTTCCTCCGAAATGACCGCGGGAAGGTTGAGGCACTTGGTGTGCTGCTCGCCGCCCAGCCACGGCGGCTGGTTCATGTACATCTGCATCCACAGAGCAATCTCGCTGTCCATGACGGCCGAGGTGGCGATCTGCACGTTCAGCTTCTTTTCCAGATCGTTCTTCGGAAACATTCTGCTCACCAGCCTTTTGAAAAAATCAACAAGAAACAAGTCTATCACCCCGCCCGTTTAAGGTCGCGCAGTAGCTTTTGGATATCGTCTTCATAGGTGTATTCGAGTGCGTCCATCGTGTCGATGTCGGATGTGCCATCGTCCAGGCGCACCAGCTCTTGCTTTGTGGTGTCCCACGTCGCCATGCTGACGGCCGATTCAAGGGTCTCGCAGTCCTCGGTGTACAGAAAGCGGTTTTGCGCGCACAGCGACGTGAGGGCAAAGATGCGGTCGGTGATCTTGCTCTTTGTGGCCCCGGTCACTTTGATGTTGCCGCGCCCGCTCCGCTTGAGCGCGTTGCGCAGCCCGCGGATGAGCACCGATTCTTCCGAGTCGGCCCTGACCTTGGTGACAAAGCCATAGTCCTGCAGGATGCCCTCTATGAAGCGCACAAACAGCTGGCCCAGCATTTCCGGGTCGATGTCCTGCAGGCGGCGGTTGGTCTCAGGGTCTATGTCCCCTTCCCTGTAGCGGACGGAGCGCAGGCAGACCAGCTTTTCATATCCGAGCGTGGCGGCGGTCGCTACAAACGCATGGCCGGAGCCGTTGCCGCCGAAATCCACGCCGACGATGATCTTGATGAACTGCTTATCCCGCGCCATCTGCATCGCCTTTTCCTTGGGCAGGATATAAGCCCCGTCGCGGGCCGCGATGGACGTTGCCAGTTTGTTGTAGATAAGCCCCT
Organism: uncultured Gemmiger sp.; assembly: GCA_947631565.1. Classification (GTDB taxonomy): domain Bacteria; phylum Bacillota; class Clostridia; order Oscillospirales; family Ruminococcaceae; genus Gemmiger. The sequence continues at coordinate 8,569 of CANRLV010000009.1, forward strand.
CGGCAATGCTGCGCCGGCCCTCGATGTCCCGGATATACCAAATGCTGCCCGGCTCATACTGGCTGACGATCTCTGCGATGCGCTGCCGCGTGATGTTGATGTTCTGGAAGATGGTGAAGTGGGCGTAGTTGTAGCCGCCCACCAGCTCGCCCTTTGCGGCCTTGGCTGCGTACTTGTCGATGTAGTCGCGGTAGATGGGGGCGTTGGGATGGTCGGGGTTAAGGTCCCAGAAGACCTTGCGGCGCTGTGCGGCCAGCTGGCGGTTGAAAGCCTCGCGGATGGTGTTGTCGTGATGGAGGTTTATCTCGGTGGCGATCCACATCCCGTAGGAGTTGCCGCGGATCTTCTTGTAGCTGTTGGCGAGCGCGCCGCCCGCAAAGATAACGATGCGCAGCCGGTACCCGGTGTCCGGTCCCTGTATGATGAGGGCGCTGTTGCCCTCGTACTTGCCCCATCGGCACTGGCCGCGGAAGATGTGCTCCAGCCCGTAGCCGTTGGCGTCGCCTATGTTCAGCTGGGCGTTGGCCGCGGTGGAGCCGGTTGCCAGATGGATCTTGTCCGGCGTGGTTTTCAGCTCATGGGCAAAGGCAAAGACGTTGTCAATGGTCTTGCCGGCACGGACGGCGCCCTCGGCCACGTTGATGAGGTTGTGCTGGCAGGCGCGGATATAAGCCTTGTGCTCGTCGCCGAATCGGTACCCGATGGTCTTACGCCGGTGGTGCTGCTTGTTCCTCGCCATCATCGCCGTTCTTGCCATAGATTTCAGCCTCCACATCATCGAGGTCCTCTATCTCGATATTCCCCTTGCGGGCGCGGATGTCGGATAGCAGCTGCACTGCGCGCGATTTCTGGCGCTGGACCTCGGTCAAGAGCCGTTCCAGGCGCTCGACGATCTGATAGGAGCCTTCTGTGCCGGTCACGATGTGGACCACCGTGCCGGGCAGGCGCTCCCCCGCCTCGGTCTTGGCATCCTGGCGCTCGATGTACTCTCTCTTGTCCTCGGCCTCTTGGGCCTCGTCGCCGTCAAGGCGCTTGAAATCCCGCTTGTCGTTTGACCGCTGGATGAACTGCACGGCCATCTTGTTCTCAGGCTTGGAGTAGAACTGAATCCGCTCAAGCAGGCGCGCCTCGCGGATGGAGAGCATCGCTATTTCCTCGACAAGTATCTGCTCCTCATCGGCGCCGGCGCTGTCCTCGATGGCCGCCCGCTCGGCGTCGGTGAGGCTGGACGCCCACAGCGTGGCATAGCCGCCGTGCTTGAAGGCGTTCCTGTTCTGTGGTGGCGCGCCGCCGCCCGAATTGCCTACCGCGTTCACGTTGCCCACAGGGGCGCCGCGGCGGCCTTGCTTGGTTGCAACTTTTTTCTTGCCCTTGGTTGCAACCTTTCGGGCGGGGCCGGTTGCAACTTTTTCTTTTTTCCAGTAGCGTGATGCCCATGACTTGACCGCGCTCAAAGACACGCCGAGAGTATCTGCAATCTCTTGGTACTTCATGCCCTTTTTGTAGAGCGTATAGCCCTTGTCGCGGAGTTCCATCTACACCATCACCACCGTCCTTTTATGTTTGTTCCGCGAAAAAAGCCCGCCCAGCGAGAGCCAGGCGGGCTGGTGCGCAAACCAAATCAAAGAATCCCCCGCCGTTTCATCGGGGCGAAAATCACGTTCCCGGCCATCAGCAGAACGAAGGTCGAAAGGAACAGGCTGGCCACGTTCATCACATACGGGATGTGATAGACCATCGTCAGCTCCGCGCCGATGGACAGCGCGACCATGAGCGAGAGCGTCACGATCTTGGCGAAGATGGGCAGCCGCTTCCCGGGGCCGAATACCAAAAGCCCATGAGCTGCCGCGTGGGTACCGAGGCCAAAGGCCACGTCGATCACGCCCAGCGGGCTAAAGGCGTTGGCGAGGGAGACGCCCAGCAGAACGGCCGGCGAATACTTCTTGTCGAGGAAGGGCAGGACGCACACCATGGTAGCGACGCGGAACTGCACCGTTCCCCACGAAACGGGGTTGAGTGTCGTCAGGGCGACGTAGAGCGCCGCGATGACGCCGACCTGGCAGATGGTGCGGGTGTTCGGCTTCTTCATTGCGCATCACCCGCCTTTCGGCAGACGAAAAGGATCTCCTTGGCCGCCTGCGGGAACGGTACGCCCATGATGGCCGTCAGCCACGTTTTTGGAATATAGGCTTTCAGGGCGTCATACAGGGCCTTGACCTCCGGCGACCGCGTGGCGTAAAACTCGTCCATCTCGCGGGCGCCCATCACAAGGCCGACCTCCTGCTCAATGGTGAAGCCGATATCCGTCAACGCGGCTTTGAGCTCGTCATAGCCCCACTCGTAGACGTGGGCGCGGTACTGGGTGTTGTAGCCGTTGCCCGGTGTGTTCGGGCAGGACAGGAACATGACCGCGCCGGGGGCCATGATCTTGCGGCACTCGGCCAGGCTCTTGCGCCCGTCGTCCGGGTGCATGTGCTCGATGGCCGAGGTGTAGATCACAAAATCGGCGCTCTCGGCGGGGATGGCCTTGCTCATCTCGGCCACGTTGCCGACCTTCCATGCGACCTTGAACGGGTAATAGGTCGCAAGGTCTTTGGGTGTCAGCTTCTTCTCGGCGGCGCCGCGCATGGCCTCCTTGATGTTGGCCTTGCAGATGTCGATGCCGGTGTAGCTTGCAATATCCTTGGCATAGTAGCGGAGCAGCGGCAGCATGAGCGAGCGGCCGCAGCACACGTCCACGATGCGCATACCCTTTTTCGCCATCTGCGCCGCGGCAAAGTGCTGGATGTAGTTCATCACGTCCAGGTTGGTGAAAAAGCCATCCCGGAACTGCATATAGAAATTGCGCATCTGATAGGTGGTGCAGAGGATATTCTGCCGGTCCATCCCATCTTCAACGCGGTGGACGATTTGTTTCTCCATATCGGTACCCTTTCATATCAAGATATTTTTGGTATTTGATCCATTCACGAATCGAGTAGTCCCGGCGCACATGGTTATCGCCGCCCATCATGCCCTTTGGCGGCATGACCTGCACGATGCTGTCGCCGGTGAAATACGAGATCCCGCCATAGGCGCAGGCCGTGCTCCACGTCGTGCTGTCCACGCTGTAGAAGCCGTATTTCCAGCAGTTCTTATTCGTGAATCCCAGTCCATGCACCCTTGTTCCGTAGGACGCGGCCAGCCTGACAAGCCCCTTGACGTGCTCGTACTCCCGCGGCTGGATGGTCTTGATGGCAAAGCCGCCGATTGCAATATAGTCATACTCTCGGCACATGGCCTTGAACTCGTCAAGCCCGCGGGTGCGGTGCCATACGGGGATGCATTTTCGCCCGGTAGCCGCCTCCAGCCGCTTGCGCATGGCCTTGACCGCATCGTACCCAACAATGGCGTCAATATCGAGTTCAAAGAAATTCTCGATGCTGTGCTCATTGATGAAGCGGGCGTATCGGTCAAGGTAGTCGAGCCAGTCTATAGGCTTGTCCTTGCCCTTGCCTTTGTTGAGGAAGGTGAAGGCGCCGCTGTCCAGCAGGAACATCTTCCAGTTCGGGATCTCGCGGATCTGCCACTGCTTGATGTACTGAAAGCTTTCCAGCACATAAGCCGGTTTGTGCGCGAGCACGGCCCGCTGGTCGATGAACGTACCCGCCAGAAAGAGCTTCACAGGTCGATCCACTCCCCGCACTTCGGACACTGGATGCGCGTCGTCCGGGGTGCCGGCGCTGGCGGCGCCGCGCCGTTGTCTTCGGGCGGGTGCTGCTCTGCGCTGGCGGTGGGTTTGTTGACCGGCTCCACAAAGAACTCCTCGAAATCCTCATCCTGTATGTCGCGCAGAACGGACTCGACCTCGACGTCGGTAAAACCGGTGGATTCCAGGTCGATGCCGAGGCCCTGCAGGGCCTCCATCTCGGCTTTGAGCAGGTCGTCATCCCAGGACGACGCCTCGGCCGTCTTGTTGTCAGCGATGCGATAGGCGCGGATCTGGGCGTCCGTGAGGTCGGTCACCTTGACGCAGGGCACCTCTTTCAAACCCAGCTTCTTTGCGGCCTCATAGCGCGTATGGCCGGCAATGATGATGTCGTTCTGGTCAATGAGGATGGGGACACGGAAGCCGAAGTCCTTGATGCTCTTTGCGACAAGGTCAACGGCGGCGGCGTTGTTGCGGGGGTTGTTCTCGTAGGGGTGGATGGATTCAATGGCTTGATATGAGATTTGCTGCTTCATTTGTTCTCCCTTCTATCTGCGCTGTGTTCAGCGGTAGTCGGGAGCGATGCTGCTTCGGGTACCTCCTTTTCTGCCACAAAAATAACCGCCCGGCGTACCATTCCGGGCGGCTTATGGCTGGATTAAAATTCTACAATATAAGCATACCACATTTTTGTCTCACCGTGGTATCAAGTTTGTCTCAAACGGCGCTATTTCTCGTAGCTTCGTAATCAATTCCAAACAGAAGGTCGCCCATCGTCTCATATCCGGCCGCAAGATACCGGTAATAGCTGGCCCGGCTCACGTTCAGGCGGGCGCAAATAACATCAACGCCGGGGTCGCCTTCCTCGATGTAGGTACACCGAATGCATGAGTACGCCTGCATCAGCTCTGGCCGGGAGTTATGGCGCTTTTGGGCAAGCTGCTCAAAGATATCCAGCATCTTGTCAATGTGCTGCACGATGATCTGTGTCCTGACCGCGCTGTCGCGGATGCTCTTGACGATGATGCTGTTCTTATCGACAGAGCCATTCATCAGGCCGTCAAGGACCTCGGCCTTGACCTCGTCCTCTTGCGTTGCCCCTTCCCTGTACACCGAATTCTCGGCGCTGGCCTTGAACTCGTGGTAATGGGTCAGCAGCAGTTTGGCGTTGCGGCGCTTGGCGTCCTGCCACGCCTTCATAGACTGGTGCCGGCGCCGCCCCTGCTCGGCAAGGGCGGCCCGCGCCCCAGCGGCAGCCGCTTCTTTGATGAGGTCAAGGACCTCATCCTTGGTGTACAGCTCGTTCATTGCGCTTTTCCTCCGTTCTATTGCAATTTCTGGCGGAATCTGTTACAATAGGCTTGGACACGGAAGGGCGGTCGCGCAAGCGGCTGCTTTTCTTTTTATGCTTCGTCGAGTTCGTCGGGCGGTATCGGCTCGGTGTCCTCGGTGCGCTCCCATCTGATATCGATTGTCCCACAATGGATGCAGCGGCTGATGTATACATTCACGTTCCGGTAGCCTTCGACCGTCTTGTAGACGCAGGGGTCCACCGGGTAGCCCATGAGACCGACCAAGGAGCCGTCCTTGTGCTTACACTTCTGGGGCATCGTCGTTTTCCTCCGTGGTGCTCAACAACTTTTTGGTGTTCTTGATTCCCTCTTGAAGCTGTTTCCTCGTGACGGTGGTACCGGCCGGCGCGTCATCGTCGGCCTCTTTGACCTCGACCTTTCTGAGGTGCTCATAGACCATGGCGGTGGCGGTCAGGACCGCTCCGCCACCGCCGCTCAGATAGTTGTAATCTTCCCGGTCAAGCTCAATGTTCAGCGTGTACCGCTTGCCGGGCTCCATCATACTGCAGGCGACCTCTGCAATCTGCAGCTCCAAGGCCAGCGATTCTCTCCGCGCAAGTCTTTCAAAAGCCGTGGCGATGTGCCGGACGTCATAAGACGATTTGACCTCTTTCAGCACATCCTCGCGGTTGATGATGGTGCTTCGCCTGATGGGTTCTTTCGGCTGATACAGGCTCGGATTCATCGGCAGCACCTTTCTTCTGCTTGCGCGGCGACCTTCTGAAGCTTCTCTGACAGCCGCAAGAAATAGAATGCATCCGAGTTCACCGTCTTTACCAGCTCCATCTCCTCGGTATCGATTTTCCGGCGCCAAATCGGCGGCGTGTGCAGTTTCGTGTAGAGCCACACGTCCACCTCTGTGGTGCGCTCCAATGCCCGCTTGTCTGCGGCCTCTATGGCCTGCTCGTCGATTTCGGTCAGAAAGTAAACCAGCAGTTGCGCATTGGTGAGACCGGGCACCGCCGCCCGGTACGCTCTGAACAGGTCGGACCACTCACGGCTATACCCGTCACAGCTTATACTCATTAAAATTTTAATGACTTTTTTGCGTGTCACCTTTCCAGCCCCCTATTCTTGGCCTGCCCGTGTGGTGGCCCTGAGCGCCTCGTCTTTGGTTATGCGCTCGAACTCGATGACCCATACCCAAGGATTGGCGGCCCAGCCGTATTCGGAGCGTTCCTTTGGTTTGATTGTGCTGTCCCACAACTCGGAAAACGGGTTTCTCGCGTCGTCAAGAATTCCGCACTCGGATTCGTCATCGTTGCAGGATGGTTTCCAATATCCCCCCATGCAATCCTTGCATTCGTTGGGGATGTCCATACCTTCATTCAAGATGGCGGTTATAGGTTTATCCCTCTCGGCAAAGAACGGAGTTTGCAACCGTTCGATGCGCACATTTTTTACTCGCAGGAAGATGCGGGCGGCTTCTTTTGGCATGTGGATGGACGGGTGCCAGCGTTCCTCGACCAACATTCCGGTCGTGTCGATTGGTTCATCGGCCTTGTAGAGGAAGATGTGCTGGAGGGCAAAACCGCCGCCTGCCGGGTCAATAGTCGCCTGCTTCCATGTCTCACGGATGTACAGGATGTCGCCGGTAAAATATCTTTGTTGCGAGGCGCCTTTGAAGTACTTATTCCTGTCAAAGAACTCGGCGCACGGCCCTCTGAAGTTTTTTTGCGGAAACTCCACTATTTTGCAGTTTGTATGATCCACAGGGATGCTGCCGTTGATTGTTATCTTGCATACTCGCCGCGTCGTGGTCTTTCTGTCTTCAAGAATTGCCTTCACCATGGCGGTGTTGAACAGCATAGGCTTGAGAATTTGTTTCATCGCTTTGTCTCCCTCCTGGATTTCTTGTGTGCAGACCCACTCGCCGGCGATTTCTCGGCGGTCCGGGCATTGCAGGCAGTAGGGCATCCCTTCCATAGCACAGGCGCGGATCTGTTTATACTCCGGGATGTAGACCTCTGGCGGCTCCCCCTCCTCGCGCCCGTCTGAGTAGCCCTGCGCATAGCCGGCGCCCCAGCAGACATCCTTCATCACCTTGACCGCGGCAAAGGCAACGAGAGCGACAGAGGCGGCAATGATTAAGGCCGTGGCCGTGTCCATAATGCGCCCCCTTAATCGCCATCCCAAACCCCATCGGGCCGCATCTTGGCGAATGCGAGCAACTGGTGCAGGGGCTTGATCGCGTTCTCTCTTGTTGGTATCCAGTAGCTGGACGTGCCTTTCTCCATCCACTGCGCCCGCTCCTTGCCGCTTATATCGTCTGTGCGGGCCTCAAGCGTGGTAATCGCCTTTTCCAGCACAGGGATGCTCTCGGCGCCGGTCATGCCGTAGATGGAGCGGATGCCCGCTCTGCCGCCAGAGAAGCGGTCATCCGGGAAGCTGGGAAACAGCCCATCAAGGTGATACCACCTGCCGTAGTTCCATGTGACGTTGAGCCAAAGCTCCTTTGTGCCGCCCTGCTGGTACAGGCCGCCACGCATAAAATGCGGCTCGCTCAGTTCGATGGTCTTATGCGTTACCGGGTCACGAAGCGATATATCCCAGCTCACAGCGCACCGGCCTCCTTCCACGTCTTGAAGATTTTGGGGCCTTGAATGGCGAACCAGTCTACCATCTCCTCATTTCGCGCCCATGCCGATACGTCGTTTGTATTGCAGGAAAGCCCGCTCTCATTCAGATAGGCGTGTACAATCTCATGCCGGAGCATCAGTCGCTGCTGGGCGTCGCATGATTCTTTCGTCTCATCTTCCCAGCCCTTATAGGTCGTCATTTCACAGAGCACGATTTCTTTTTCCGAGCCGCTGCAGTACCCCGCCGCGTCGTTTTTGGCAAAGTATTTGTCCTCTGTGTATTTCTTGACGGTCACGGTGTAATCCGTGCCGAGCACATTAAGGGTCATTTCAATACCTCCGTATCGGTTTGCTGGTTTGCCGCCCGTTCCATTTGCTCAAGCGCATTGGCAACATACCGCGCTTCGTGCAGAACGTCCTTCAGGTCAAAGTTGCAGCTCCTTGAGAGCCTTTTGTCGAGTTCCTTTGCCATGTGCTCGGCGCCCCAGATGCTGAGGATGCGGTGCTTGGCAAGGACCTTCAAGACTGGCTCTATCTCAGAGAGATCCTTTGCGTCGCGCTTTATTTTTTCCAACTCCGCCTCGAGACGAGCATTTTCCTCAATGAGCTTTGAGCGGAACTGTGCCGCCATCTGCCGGTTGTTTCTCTTGTTGGCGAGGTACGCTTTGAAATACTCCTGCTTGTCTTGGCAGAACGGGTAGCGGTCGCTGTCGAGCCGGTAGAAGATGATGTACAGGAGCATATCGGCGCTGTACTCAACCTTGCGGTAGGTCGCCTTCTTCTTGGTTATGATCTTCTTGCTCTCGGCATCGTAGTACATGAGGCCGATATTGTCCGGCAGCTCGTTGCGGTCTATCATCCCTTTCGGGCACACGATGTACAACTCATTGACGAGGGCTTCATAGGTGAAGAATTTGGCATCGCGCAGGAAGTCGCTCCGGCTGACCTTTATCTCATATCCCGTGAAGCAGGGCGCCGTCCAGCTTATTTTGATGGCGAGGCCGTCAAGGATGTGCAGGCCGCCAGGTGGCGGGAAATAGGTGGAGCCATTCTTGACCTCGGTCAGAAAGAAATCTTTGCAGTGCTTCTCGGACAGCGCCCGCTTTATTTCCATTGATGTGACGGGCATATTACTCTGCATCCCCTTTCGCTGCCGGCTGCGCCCAAAATATGAGCGCGGCCTTTCTTGTTGGCGCCCTTCTATCACTCGTTGCCACAAAGAGCCAAGAAGTAAGGCTTCACCCTTGCCTTTATCTCGTCGTGGAGCTTTCTATCTGCCAGCTCATGCGTCCACACAGGGCGGCCAAGCACTTGCTCTATGTACTCGTGCAGATTATCAAAGTCGGTCATCAAAATGCCCGTATAGGCGCTCACGATCAAGCGCTCTTGCTGTGTCATGCGATGTTGCCTCCTTTTCTCATGCCGTCTGGCGCCCCGTGCCCCCACGGGCCGTCTTTCATCATGGCGCGCACCTTATCCGCGTCTTCGGTGCGGTAGGTGTTGTAGACCTTTCCCCGGACTGCTTTCTCGGATTTCCCCACGGTCTTGCCTATGAGCATATAGCTGTCGCCGTTGCGGATTCCGTTTTCAAGGGCGGCGGTGTTCTCGGTGGTCCATCTGTTCTCCTTGGCCCCGGAATGCTCGCGGATCGGTCTTTCCTTCAGGCCAAGGTCGCGGCAGCGCCGTGCGATGGCGCCGGTGGACCTATGCAGGGTTTCAGATATCTCAGCATAGCCGTATCGGTATTCTTTGAGCATGGCTATCAGTTTCGCGTCTTCTTCCGGCGTCCACGCATCTTTCCGTTGCAGCGCGCACGATTTCCGATCCTTTTCTCTTTGCGCGGCTACCCAGGGCGGCTCTTTGCCAAGGGCCAGCGGCGCCATTTTTGAGAAATCGAGAAAAGAGCGGTTCTTCTCGGCCCATTTCCAAAAATCATCGAGGAATATCACTCGGATCGAGGCGCGGCCGCGCCGCTTGTTGCGGATGGGGCAGCCGCGCCGCCCCCAGCTGCGGACAAAGTATTTATCCGAGGACCAGCCGAAACCAAGGGCCATTGACACCTGATGCAGTGTTACATAATCGCCGCACTCGATGAAAGGACCAAGCCCCAACTTGTAGGCTTTCTGCCGGATGGACTGCTCCGAGCGGCCCAACTTTCTGCAGATGCCGCTGTATGATACCGTTCCCCAGTTGCTGCTCAGGTACTCGATTTCTTCCGGCGTCCACTTCCTGTGGGAGCGGGCCGCTTTGTAGGTCATCATTGCTCCGCCCTCGTTTCCGGGAAAAAGGTGTTGCGGACGTTCACGATACTGGCCTTGTCAAACCAACCATCGTTGGAAAGCTGGTAGAGCATCCGTCTCTCGGCGTCCTTGTCCGTCATGTAATGGCATGAAAAGTGCCGGCAGATTGAGGGCCGCACCGGGTATATGCTGCATTTCTCCTTCGGCTTGTTGACGTCGAGAAAGGGGCAACACATATCAAGGGGCTGCTGCACAAGAACGACCGGGAAATGACGCGCCGGCTTTATCCCCTTCTCCGCAACGTACCGGGCCACACGATCTACCTCGGCGGCAGTCATGGGCAGGAAGTTGGAGCAGCACTCGCCGCACTGGATGCATTGGCCGTTGATGGTCTTATCTTCGGGCCGTAGGTTTATCTTTCGGGCGTTCTCGCAAAATGTCGGCACTTCTATCACCTCATTCGATCTCGGTTGTAAATCCGTGTTCTGCCAGCCAAAGCACGGATCTCTCTTTCTGCGCCTTCGTTGCAGCGTTCAGTACGATAATCGACTTGTGAACACCCGCCCAAAACGCTGTTTCATTCCCTGGCAGAGGAATGCCGTATTTTCTGCAATACGCTAAGATCTTGCCCTTGTTAAGCGACAATAAAGCTTCATCGCGATCTTTCGCCATCTGCTCGAGTTGAGTAGGCATAGTATCACCTCGTAAGTAAATAAAATTGTTTATTCCTGATTTTGCGAGGCCGTGACGGCAGCTAATGAGCGTCTTTTGGAAAAAGATGCACGTTAGATGTTGGGATCGTTTTCCCATTCAGACCGCGGGCGGCCTTTCTTGAACATACATTGCTCTGGATTGATACACCGCTCGCGGCGGCAACAGTCGGGATCGTACCGCCGCCAAAGGCTGTCTGCGAAGTGCATGGCCGGCGCGTCGGCGCAGCAGTTGCAACAAAACAGGCCGCGGCAAGGATTTATGCAAGGCTCAAAGTGCCGCGGCTCTTTGTTCGCTGGACATCTGTCGGGCATATTCTTCCTCGCGCCTTTTTATTCTGGCTCTGAGCAGACGGTCGAGCCGTACCGTCTCGGCCTCGTCTCTCGTCAGGAACAGGTCCGGCCCGCCGACCGGGTCAAAGCTGCAGCCGTCAGTCGTCACCTTTACCGGCTGGCCCGGCTCCATCGAGAAGGCCAGAACCGGATTGCTTTGCTCGACCCACGGATTGCCGGGGTTATCGTCGTCGTCGAGCACCCACCACAGCCGGTCGCCATACTTGCAGGGCAGAATCACCAGCCGGCCATCGCCAGCCGCCTTGCCAAGCTCCTGCAGGGTCTCGTTTATGATCTGCTGCCGCAGATGCGCTTTCTCTTTCTTGCTCATGGTTGCGGTCCTTTCTCATATCGGTTTCAGGTCAGACGTCGCCGTCCACCATATCCCGTTGAATACCGGTCGTTGTTCCGGCCACTGTACCAGTGCGCAGCCCCACTCGCTCACCCGCAAGACTGTCCCGACCATGCCGGCCTTCAGATAGGTCTTTTCGAGCGTCCCGGCCCCCGGCTTTCCGATGTACTTTACCCGCATACCGGGCTTGAACCACATTTCACCCATTGCTTACCACCTCCAACGCATCTATCGGCGCGCTCCACAGCCCGTCGCCCATCGTGACGCCCGCGGGCCACTGAACAAACCAGCGGTTTTCTTCCATCCAAGGAAACACGGTCTCGCCGACTGTTCCAACGGGCGGATAGTACCGCAGGTCTTCGTTGTGCAGGCTGTGGCTTGTGAAGCGAACGCGCATACCTTTCTGCAACTTTTCCATGCTGCTATGCTCCTTTCTTTGGCTAGACGGCCTGCGCCCGCGTGATGTTTTGGTAGTAACCCTCTTGCTCGTGCGGCGGGTGCCGCCAGTATTTCTTTTCGCACGATGCCGAGCAGAAACGAGTGCGCCTGTCCTTCGTCCCCTCCTCGGTCACAACCAGACGGCCGCAATGGCCGCAGTTGAAAGTGATGGACGGCCACGCCTTCTGGACTTCCTCGCCGTGCTCCTTGCGGTACCTGTTGCCGCATTCGACGGTGCAATACATCTGATCGGGCGCCGGATTCTTTATCAGCCGTCCACAGCACTTGCAAAACACCTCATCACCTCCATTGAAAAATTTTGGGGCAAGCGGTGAAGCGGGTTACTCTCTCGCTCTCTCGCTCATCGTCAGCATTTCCTCTATGTTCATCTGCCTTGCTATGCGCTCGCGGGCTGCCGGATTGATCCACAGGCATTCCACCCGACGTACAGCGCGCTCCCCTGTCGTTGCAACCTTCTCACAGCTCCAGTAGCGCAGCTTGTCCCGGTATAGGTCATTGTCATACCCTGACAGCAGCACCATGCCATGGGCGGCAAGCAGTACATCAAGCAATCTCTCATGGTCTGCTTCGGTCATCTCATGCGTGTACTGTGGCCCATGTTTTGACCGCGTCTCAAGCAGGTAAGGCGGGTCACAGTAAAAGAGCATTTCCGGCCCGTCGTATTCTTCTATCACCGTGATTGCAGGGCGGCACTCAATCTGCGCATCGCGCAACCGTTCTGCCGCCTGTACCACGAGTTCCGGCATTCTGCGCCATAGCTTCGGGTTATCTGGTCCGCCGTTCTTACATGAGGCTGTTGTATTTCGCCACCCGGTTTTATCATCCGCACCGCCAGCGCCGAATGCCATACAGCACAGCACCGCAAACCTTCTGGCAAACTCCACATCACCCACATCAAAGGCGCGGCAGCTCTCGTATTCTTTTCTGGCGTAGGGTGTCAGTCTCAGAGCTTCTGCCAACTCGTTCGGCCACTGGCGGCAGACCTCGAAAAACCGCACAATGTTCCCGTCGATGTCGTTGATGGTTTCTATCCGGCTTTTCGGTTTGTTGAAGAACACGGCTCCGCTGCCAAAAAACGGCTCACAGTAACCCTCGTGCGCCGGTAGTCTTTCAACGATCCACGGTGCCAATCTCCACTTTGCGCCCGGATATTTCAGAATCGGTTTCATATAATCACCTTGCGTATGAACTGTTTTAATCGGGCGGGCGGAATCGAACCGCCGCGCGAGGCGCGGGTGGACCTCACGCCCTATCCTGGCGCCCGCGTGTTGCCAACGGCTGGGCTTGAACCAGCGACATACCTCCGGGTGCGGTGCTCTGACCCGCTGAGCTACGTTGGCATGATCCCCGCCGTCCGGACGGCGGGGTGCAGGGCCGCGTCTGCGATGCATCTTTTTTTCAGACGGGCGCTGCTTTGATTTCTATTCTGGGATATACACTCTCCGGGCATCTTGCCCGGCCCTCGGCGTCGGGCTGGAGCGAGGGATGATGGACATCCAGCGTCCGCGCCGGAGAATCGCTACCAGACATCACCCCGCGCCAGGTGGCGCGTCCGTTTCGCGTGTCTGATCCAGATGTGCCCACCGGGCGGGGCCGGCACGGGACGGGGCATATTCTTCTCACGCTCATTAACGGGCGCCGGACCATAGCTGTAAATGATTAAGAAAATCATCCGTTCGGCGCCTCCATCACGCGGCGGCACTCGTCGTAGGAGCTTTGCAGGCGGTTGAAGGCCACCTCGTCGCCCCCGACGTCGGGGTGCATGGCTTTAGCCATGCGGTGGTACTGGGTCTTGAGTTCGTCCATGCTGACCGGGCGCTTGGAAAACCCAAGGGCCATAAAGCACGGCTCGAGCGGCGGCTCCGTGGGGCCGGCCGGCAGCGCCGGCAGCCCGGAAAGGATGATGTCAAGGGTAATGATACCCTGCTCAGAGGCCCGCGCAAGCCCTTCCAGCGTAAGCACAATGGCCATCAGCAGGTCGGACGCATAGGAAAGGCCGTAGCCGGCTTCGGCGCTCTTGGCCTTGCTGTTCTCGAAACGGTACGCTTTGCCCTTGCGCCGCATCTCGACCCAGCACGAGGAGCCGTTGCGGCTGTCGTTATAATCGTACTGGTAGTCGTCGGCTTCGAGGCGCTTCATCACGCGGGCCAGCTTTGCCTCGGTCTCGCTCATGGACGCCATGTAGTGTTTGCCCATCAGTTCTTGCCCCCATTCATGCACGCCCGCAGGCTGTCTTTGATGTAGTAATCAAGGCCCAGCTCTTTGCAGACGCTTTCTGCGCTCCTGCCAAACCACGCCCAGTCGATATCAGACGGGTGGTAGTTGAGCTTGCCGATTTTGTAGCGGTCCACATAATCGACGTGCAGGCGCAGGAACTTTATCACATCAAAGTCGTCCAGAACCGGCTCCATCGACATCCACGTTTTAATGCCGCGCGCATGAGCGTCCTGTAGGGCGGCGAGGCGTGTGGCGACCGGCACGCTCCCCGGCTCCGCGTGCGGCGGTTTGAGCGGAGATTCCTTTTCAGCGTCATATCCGGCATAAGTAACGCCGTACCAATCCTCGCTGTCCAGTAGGTCAAAGTCCCTGCTGCCGTCGCCTTTGGTGAGAATCTGGACGTGGTTGCCGGCGCCCTTGAGCAGTTTAATGATCTCCCGCGTGGCCGTGCTGTCATAGCCGCACGGGTACGGGTCGCAGGTAAAGCACAGGTGGATCGTCTCGCCGGTGATGCCCTCGCGCTTCAGCTGTTTTTCGACCTCGGCCACAATGTTCTTGCGCGGCTCAACATGGCTATGGAACGCCTCGCGCACGTCGTGGAGATACATGGGGGCAAAGCAGTAGTAGCAGCGGTGCGGGCAGCCGGTGTAGATGTTCAGTGCCAGTTTGCCGTACTCCTTTGCCGCGCCTTTGGGCTCGTAAATCGGCTTCATGTTCAGTTCCCCCCTTTGTCAGGTTTCTCGCGGACGGGCAGGACGAGCGCGGACTGTTTCAGCGTCTGGTCGTCCTTGTCGCCTTTAATCAGCACCGGCGAAAGGCCGCCGATGAAGTAGAGGACAGCGTTGTCCCCGCGGATGTTCTTGATGGCGTCCGTGATATAGCTCTGGTTGAAAGCGATCTTGAAGCCCTCAAGCCCCTTGGTCTCGGCCTCGACCGTCTCACTGAAACTGGCGGTCGAGTTGCCGGACGTTATCTCGATCTCGCCCTCCTTCTTGACGGTAAGCCGCATACTCACCATCGGCGTGGCAATCTGGCAACGGCGTACCGTCTCGAGGAAGCTTTTGCGGTCGAACTTAGCCCACTTCTCGCCGGGCTGCGGGTAGACGCTGCGGTAATTGAGAAATTCGCCGGTCTGCAGGCGGGTCAGCAGCGTGTACTCCCCGATGGTGAAGAACGCCGTGCGGGAGTCTGCCTGGATGGAAACCGTGTCGGCGCCGTCAATGAGAGAGAGCACGGCACTGACAGCATCATTCGGGAGCGTGAAGCCGAAAGTGTTTCCGCAGGGAATCGTATCCCAAGCCGAGCGATAACCGTCCAGCGCAACAAGGTTGAGAACGCCATCGTCAGCGTCAAAGCGGATGCCACAGTGCGCCGGCTTCGTGTCCGCCTTGGAAACAGCGTAGAGCACGTCCTTCATGGCCTGCCGCAGCAGGGCGGCGTCAAAGCTCCAGGTGCCCGGGGCCGCCTGCGGGGGCTTCTGGTAAACGATGTTGGAGGCTTCGAGCGGGGATTGATTCAGCCAGATCTTGCCCGCCTTGATATGTACGGCGCCGGCCTCGCGGACCTCGATATCCACCTCAGCACCAGCGGGCAGATTCTGGATGAGCTCGATGGAGCGGTCGTCCAGGCGCACGTCCTCGTCCACCTTTTCCGAGATGGTGCAGGTGGCCTGCAGGGTCTCGTTGACGATGGTGATGGCGTTGTCTTTGATGATGACGCCGGCCGGGAAGATGTCGTGCTGCTTGCTGTAGGGCACAGCGGCGCGCAGCTTGGCGAGCTTCGGGGCAAGCTCAGACTTGAGCAGTTTCATGATTTGTCCTCCTTGATGTTGATGTTGTGCTGGTTGCAGAAATCCTCAAAGCAGGGGCCGCAGAAATATCCAATCGCCTTGCCGTTCTGGCCGTGGCTCCTGCCGGCCGTGATGCAGATCATGTTTTTACAGGGGGCCTCTTTGCCACAGCCAAGGCATTGGGCGTACCGCCTGCGGTGCTGTGCCTCGGACATATCCTCGTGGAGCAGTTCAGGCGGGAAGACTGGCGTCTCAGGCGTCCACAACGGGATGCCGCCGCGTCGTATGGCTTCATCCAAATTGCATTGCGCGCCCTCTACCCACGTTTCAGACGGCCTGTAGCTTTGCGACGCGACCACCCATTTCGCGGCGAGTGCTTGGGTCAGGATGGGGCGGCGGCAGCCGGTGAGGTACAAGAAGGTGTTCTCGCCGGACAGCGTGGCAACGGGCGCGGTATCTTCCCCATCGGTCCTCGTGCCAAACCAGAAATTGTTGTCTTCGGGCGTGATGGTTCCGAGGTTGATAAGCTGAAACACGCGGGCCGGGTTGCAGGTCAGAAACAGGTAATTGTGCCGCGGCGTCTGGCGGCAGGTGTCGAGGATCTGCCGGATCACTTCATCCGGCACGACGTTGCTGAAAAGGTCCCCCTGCGGGCAGACCGCAATGTTGGCGGGAACTTTCCTTTGCTCGAGGAGCGCGAGGCGGTATCGGTGGAAGGTCGGCATTGAGCCAAAGGGCGTATTGAGGGACCCATTGCGCCCCGTCTTCCACGGCTCGTCCAACTGGAAGATTTTTTTGTCGCCGTACACGGCGATCTTGCTGGGCGTCGCGGCGCCGATGTTGAGCATCACGTTGCCCATGAATACTTCGGCGCGGTCCATCGCCTGGCAATCCTTGCAGCGTTTGCCGCAGCCAGTAAAGGGGTTCCATTCGAGGTCGTACCACCCTTCCGGGCCTTTTTTCATCATTTGTCTATCCCCTTTCATGCGCTCGTGACGGCCACCGATTCAAGCAGGTCCGCCTTGAGCACGTCCATCAGCAGCTCCCCGGCGTGCTCTCCGAAATTCACCTTGGTCTTGTCCCGCGCCAGCTGGGCGAAATTCTCTTCACGGAGCATCTTGCTGGCGGCCTGCAGTTTCCAGTCTTCGATGGTAAGCCGTTTGACGATTTTGGCCTGCCATTCTTTCAGAAACGGCTCGGCTTCTTTGAGGGCCTTGTCCTGGCGGTCATACTTGGTGCGCTTCTGGCGAATGGTGCCGTCCGGCTCAATCTCCAGCGTGTACCACGGCGTATTTTCCTGTCCGACTTTGCGCAGGAACAGGATATAGGATTCTCGCCGCTCGATGCGGTCAAAGTACCTATTACTGCTCCCGGAGCAATGGTTGAGCACGTCTCCATCGTATAAGATGTCTTCAATCCTAGCGGGGGCCACGACGCAGAATTTCTTCCCGGCGTACTGGTATTTCTTTGCCAGCCCGGCAATCACAGCATCAACGTGCGGGTATTTCTTGGATATCTTTGCCGCCCGTATTCTCAAGTCCGGGTTTTTCAGCTTGCGCACCATCTGCGCGTGCCTTTTATTGAGGTCTTTGCAGCGGTACACAATGGCGTCTGTGGTGTCGATCCCAGCGCGTGACGCCATCGAGAGGTAGTCATCCCATGTGGTGATGATCTGCCCGACCGATTCTCCCGTCATGTTCACTTGCGCCGTCAGATAGTTCTGAATCTGCAAAGGTGACATCCTGTCCAGAATGAAGCTGAGCCGGCTCGGCTCGATTTTTTCGTCCTGCATCCAAAGCAAGGTATCGTTCGGGATGGGGCGTTTCCCTTTCTCGTACTGGAGCCACAGGAGAGAAATCGCCCCGCCGTCACAGGCGCGCAGCCTCCGCAGCTGCTCGCCGCTGATTTTAAGGCTTTTTGTGAGTTCGCCATCTTTGAGATCCGTGCAGACGGACCCCCGTCCTTGTGACGTATCCAGAAAATCTTTTGCAAGGCGCGGTAGGCCGCTTTTCACGATGCGCTCAAGGACCGGGTATTGCTTCTCTACGGCGAGATAATACTCTGGGTCCATTCGGTCAATCGTCTTGATGGCCATCGGGAGGCCGCTGCGCTTCAGTTCGTTCTTGGCAAGCGTAGGAACGGTGGATGGATAGATTGCGCCGTTCCAGCGCATGGTGGCTTGGTACCACGGTGCTGGCACCCCATATCCAAGCTCGGAACAGGCGCACCAGCGCAGGCCGCGGTTCGCATAATCCTCATACGCATAGGCTTTTACTTTGCCGCCTATGTAAAGCGTTCGGCGCGTCTCATGGTGATAAATCTCCGGCGTCTGATAGGCTCCCGGCCTGTATATCCTCCAAACCATAAACATTCGGACGGCAAAGCCGCCTTTGCACCGCTGGATCAGATATGCCGGGTCATGCGACGTCTCAATGCGGCCGGATTTGCCCGTTGCTTTGAACACAGCCGCACGTCCGCACCGCTGGCAGACAGTTTTTGCGTTGTGCTTTGGGGCTTTGATGGGAACGAATCTGCCGCATACGGAGCAGAAGCCGGCATCCGTGCCCTTGCGGGTGTAGTCGTAGAAGATGTAGTTTTCGGTGATCGCGTTCCGATGCACCCAGCGTTCCCAATCGACCGGCAGCTTCCCGATGAGGGCCATATCGGCATCCCACGGGTCAGTCTTGCGGCGGTGGCGGGCCTCGTTCTGCTTCTCGAGGATCTTCATCTGCCACCTGTGGATTGCTTCATCGTCGCCCATCTCGCTTTTCAGCCTTTTCTTGATGAGCTCGGCATCCCTTGCTGTGATCCATGTATCCGTTTCCTTGGTGTACACGGGCCAGCCATACGCATGCACGTCCAGATTGCCCAGCATGGCCTCGCGCCATTTCTGGCATTGCATATCGTAGGTCAGGTACTTCCCGGCCTTATAGTCGATGAAAATCCGAAACGCCGGTTGCCGGCCGCCCGAGCGCAGCACGGCCGGCAGATACAGCCCAACTTCGAGGATGCCGTCAGCATCGCGGCAGCGCATATACAGCTTGTGCTTGTAGATGATGTATTTGCGCTTCTCGCCGCTGTACCAGATGGTTTCGGTTTTCTCGACCGGCACATCCGCTTTAACGGCCGCCATCATCTCTTTCGAGGCGAGCGGCAGTTTGCGGGCCAAGAGGTCAGCTTTGCGCATCATATCATCAACCTCCTGCCTTCCACGTTGTACCAAGCGTTTGGCTTAATTTTCTGGCCATCGACGCGCAGAATGGCGATTCTCCTAATGTTCATATATTTTCCTTCTTGTGCAATGGCAAGAAGGTCCCCGATCTCTTTCCCCATCGCCATCGGATCTACGCTGCGAACGATAGCGTATCCATTTTTTGCCACCGCCGAGCACTCGTTGCAGTATCGGCTCAAAGGGCGTTGCGGATACTTTACCATGTACCGCAGGGATAGCATGAGGAATTCTTCAAGCGTGAGGCGATGGATAATATTCAGCTCCGTGCAAGAGATCATGGTGTCTTGTTCGTCGATATCTCCTCCCGCATCCACCAGCCAAAACTCATTCTCGCCGTTCCAATCGTAAAATTCGAGGCAGTCCAGCGGGTTCTCAGCGCAATGAAAGCCGGTACCGCGGCACTGGGATTCATGCGTATAGTTCATGCCTGTGTGGTACACATAGCCGCCAGCCTTGCCGCACACCGCTTTCAGGCCCGGTGCAAAGCCTTTGACCGCCAGCATTTTAATCACCCGAACAAGGACAGCTGGATAACGTTGTCCTGCTTTGCTTTCTTCTCAGCGGCCTTATTCTTCGGCTTCGCTTCGCCGCTGTCCTTTGGCGCCGACTTTTTGGCGGTGGCTTTGGTCTTGGCGGGGGTGCTCGTCCCCGGTTTGATGGTAGCCGGCTTGCTCATTTCTTCCGCGCTGGGCATCTCGCCGGTGTGAATGAGCATCTGAAACTCGATGTCGGCCTTGGGGAAGTAAAACTGCACGGCCTTCTTATAGACCTCGAGGTCGGAGATCGCGTTGCTCGTGCCGTCCATGACGGCCGCGCAGCACTCGGAAAGGGAGCGCACGGTCTTGACGACGACCTCGGCAAAGCGGGTGTCCGATTTGCAGAACTGCCGGAGCGTGTTGGCGACGTGGCTCTTGACCTGTTCGGCCTTCCACGCGCCCTTGAAGGCTTTTTCCTCGGCGTCGATCTTGGCGATGGCTGCTGCGGTGTAGTCTTCTTCCGGCGCCGGGGGCAGTGCCAGGATGGGGTCTTGCCCGGTGGTTTCCGGGGCGGTGTTGATGTCGGTGTGTGTGGTTGGTTCCATTGTCGGAGGCTCCTTTCTGCCGCGAATATGGGCGCGGCGCCCTTAAAACAACGTAAGTTGGCCGTTCTTGGTCTCATTGAGAGCGGGCGGCGTATCGGCGGCCTTTGCCGGCTCTTCCTTTTCATCGTTTGACGGTGGCGCGGGCGGCAATTCGGGCGGTGGCGTATTCTCGCCATTTTCCGGTAATGCATTGCCGCGAAATGCTGACTGTACGAGCAAATCCATTCGGTGCCAGAGAATGCGGCCGGCCCAGACGTCAGAGTAGAGCATGGGCATGGCCCACAACTCTTGGTGCTCATTGATGCACGGCAGAAGCAGCTCGCCCGTCACCGGGTACCTGATGGTATCTGCCACGACCACATAGCCGGCACAGCCAAGCAGGGAGAGCTGGATATAGCACATCAGCGCGGCCGTGCGGTCGATGTCTTGCCCTACAAACAGGGCGTTATAGGGCGAAAGCTTCTTCTGCAGCATGACGTTTCTCGTTGCGATCAGCGTTGCTCCTGCGCCGCAGGCTGGGTCATTTATCCCGATCCAACCGCGCTTCTGGATGCCGTCAGCCATGACGTTGCTGTCAACGGTGACCTCGGCCATCATCTTGCAGACGCAGTACGGGGTGAAAAACTGGCCCTTCCAGTGGTTGCCAAGCTCAAGCCCCATAAAAAGCTCGCCGAGGAAATCTTGCTCAGGCTCCTGCTCCAAGGCTTCTACAATGATGGCGAACAGCTTGGGAAACAGGGCGACCTCGTTTTTGGTGTACCGCTTGATGACGCTCATGTATGCTTTTTCGCGCTCGTCATGCACCGGACCGCTTTGGTCGCAGCTGTTTGAGATCGCCGCGGCCGTTATGAAGATGAAATCCGTCCAGACCTGCCAAGAGCTTTTTGTGTAGCACAGCTGCTGGAAGACCTTTTGAAACTCCATCTGCGCGGGGTTGCGCATCTGCACCGTCTTAGCCATGCGCTTGCCCCCTACTCGTCTTTCTGCGCCGGCGCGCGCCGGATCATCGGCGGGGGCGTTGTGCTCACCGTATGCTGTCGGCACTTTACGGGGTCATTGAGACACGGGTTCTTGCAATGGTTTCTGATCTTGCAGAAGTAGCAGCAGTATGAGCCGTGCTGCCTGTCGCAGTTGAAAATCTTGCAGGCGTGAAAGGTGGTGGGCGGTTTGTTTTGCACTGGCTTCACTCTCCTATGGTGATTGTGGCGTCGCCGGTCGCCACGCGGGCGATTTTGCAGGCAAGCTGCAGCATGGTCCTGTCATCGGCGCCGGCGATTTTCGCCTGCTGAAAGGCGTTGCGGTCTTGCTCGGTGTCAAAGATGCAGGCTGCGAATCTGCGCGTCAGGTCAAGGGCCGTTTCTTCCCGGCCGCGGTATTTCCGAAACGCCCGTACCAGTTCGCCGCGCTCCCTCTTGGCCTGCTCGAAGTCGATGCGCCCTTCGGTCATGGCGGAGTAGATATTCCTCATGCTGGTAAAAAACAGCTGCTCGGCCTGCCCAAGCCCTTCCGGCATCTCGGCGCCGCTGATGGCGGCGTTGTACAGTTGCGTCTCAGTCATTTGCCGCCTTCTTGCTCAATTCTTCTTCCAGCCGTTTGTTCAGCGAGGCGCGGATCTCTGCGAGCGTCCTCGTTGGGGCGGCGCTGGGCTGCGGCAGGCGCTCGCCGGTGATCTCGTCATATTCTTCGGGGGTATAGACGCATCTGGCTATGGCGTTGTCGAGGATCGCTGTCACATACCCAAAGTGGCGGGCCTCATACTCAGCCGCGCGGTCAAAGGCCATCGAGATCAACCTTTGCTCGACACCCTGCTCGAGATATCCCTGCAGCTTGGCCCGCTCGGACGCGGTCGCCTCGTACCCAAAGGTCCTTCGGAAATCTTCAAGAATGACGTCATCATCTTCGGCGTCATCATCCGGCGTAGGCGCGCCAGAAGAAGATGTTTTGTTTCGTTTATGTTTATGTTTATCTATATAAGGTGTCGAGGCGGTTTGTGTCGGTGGTTGTGTCGGGGTTTGTGTCGGGGGTAGTGTGGGCAACAGTGTCGGGGTTTGTGTCGGTGGTTGTGTCGGGGTTTGTGTCTGCCTACCAGACACAAACGGGATAATGTGATACCGTGCCGACCGACTGCCGCTCTTCTCGGTGAAGGTGATCCTGCCCTTTTGACGGAGCGTGTTGCGGGCCGAGTAGATGGCATCCTTGCCACAACCTGTGCGCCATTTCAGCATATCGATTGACGCGGGAAACTCGGATTCCCATTTGCATTTGTTGTTTATGGCCATCAGGGCGTGCCATAGAGCAACGGCAGATGTGCTCATTCGATTCGACTCCAGCCAATCGTAGAACGCCAAAATTTCCGCAAGGTAATTCAACCCGGACCCTCCTTCCTTGGAATTTTCGCCGGCAACCGGAGCCGTTCACAGAGATACCGATCCAGCTTTATGCCGTAGATGTGATACTCGGAAAACAGGGCTTTTTCGTCGATGTGGGCTTGGTCGTGATGATCCCTGCAGAGGGCCACGGCCAGCAGGCCAACGTGAACGATGTGCTCCCGGTCGCGGCCCATGCCGATGCGGTCAACGTGGTGGACCTCGGCCGGGCGGTTGCAGATGGCACAGCGCCGGTGCTCCAAGCACAGATACAGGTACTTGCCGATGTCGTCTGTCTGCGTGAGCAGGCTGTCCTTTGTGGGTACGCCCCAGTGAAAGCAAAAATCGATGAGGTAGTTGACGAACTCCTTGGCGGTCGTCATATCCACGTCCGAAAGGCTGAAAACGTCCCGCTCACTGCCGGCGCAGAAATCCCATGTCAGCAGTTGCCGCAGGTATTCCGGCTCATGGCCCGACCAGATGGCAATATCCCGGATGATGGCAAATATCTTGCGCCGCTGGTCGTTGGAGATCGTGCGGCCGTCTGTGAGCCGCAATTCCACGTTGCGCGGGTGCTGCACCGACATAAGGCGCTCGATATTGTCCTTGGGCTGTATGAGCAGTCTGCCGTTCTTATATCCCAAGATTTTGCCGGTCGTAATCATTTTCAGTCCCCTTGGTGCTGGTGCATATAGATGTAGGCGCTTTGTGGCCCCATATTCGCGTACAGCCAGTTGTCGGCCTTCTGCTTGCTCATGTGGTTCTGCAGGACCTGCCGCTCATAGGCAAAAGCGCCCTCCACCTTCTTGCTGTCGATCCTGGCCTTGATATCCTCGTCGATATAATTAGCCTCGACCATATACAGGTCATAGCTGGGGGCAAAGATGCCGTTGAGGTTGTTCATGTCGGTGCAATAGAACACCTTGGCCTGCGGCAGCCATACTTTCCAGCCGCAGTTGGGCACGTTGTGCTTGACCTCAAAAGGGATACAGTCACAGATGCCGTAGCGATACATGACGCCGCACCGCAAGACGTTGATGCGTTCCGGGGGAACGCCAGCGGCCACGAGCGGCGGGCCGAGCCATGAGCAGCAGGCGAAGCGGAGCGTTGGCCGTTCGTCCGCGAGGCGCTTGATGGTGGTCTTTTTGAAGTGGTCGCCGTGGATGTGGGTCAGCAGGACCAGCTTCAGCCCAGGCACAAAAGGCTTTAAGGCCCGGTAGGCAACGCCGCAGTCAATGAGGATCTGCTTGTCGAGGACCACGGCGTTGCCCTGGCTGCCTGTGGATATGATGTTGTACCGGGGGATCACAGGTCGTCGAGGTCAACGACCTCGGAGGCTTCCGGCTGCAGTTCGCCGCTGAAATCCTGGCCGTTCGGCCCCTCGATCTGCGGGCGCTCGGTGTGCGGCTCGGTCGGGGCCGGGGGCTGGTCCGGGGTCTCAAACTCCGGGCTAAGGTTGCCGTTCTCGTCGGCGGCAATGACCTGGTTGTCCGCAACGTAGGCGCTCGTCATCTCGATAGACATAACGCCCCATTTGGAAATCAACTGCCGGAGCATGGTCTTCTTTGCCATGCCGTCAAAGTCCTTGTACCAGAAGCTGCTGTACTTCCACAGCTCGCCCTGCGGGATCTGGCCGGCCATCAGCTTCTCATAGGCCGCGCGGCTGAACGCCTTGCTGTAGGTGTCGGCGTGCTGCATCATCTTCTGCTTGCTCCAGTAGAGGACCTTCTGAAAACCATTGAGATACTCAAAGGACGCCATGTAGCCGATGGTCTCGTGCTGCTCGCGCTCGTCATCGTCCTCGATGAAGCGGAAGCGGGGATCGCCGGTGATGCTGTCACGGCCAAGGTACTCCCCTTCTTTGACCTCGGTCACGTTGAGGCTCTTGTACTGGCCGCTGCGAAGCGCCAGCTGGATATAGCCCTTATAGCCGAGCACGAACTGTGCCTTGGTGCAGGCTTGCTCCAGCATATTGCCGTTGCGGTCATACTTGGCCTTGCTCTTGAACGGGACAAGGTAATACTGGCCGAGCTGGGGGCTGGGCGAAAGATTGAGGCTTTCGCCCAGCAGGGCGCCGGAAAGGATAGACGGGTTGGTGCATTCCTGCAGGGCGGGATTGACGGCAACCGCCGTGGTGATGGACGCGACAAAGCGCCGGGCGCGGGCCGGGTCCCGGATCGTGCGGGAGATCATAGCCTGATACTTGGGCGTCGTCAGCGCGACGCCAAACGTGGCCTTCTGGGGCTGCAGGCTATTTTGGCTGGATTGTGCCATACTGGATTCCCCTTTCGTTCATAAAGGTTTTGAGGGCTTTAAGCTGCTCGATGGTGCCGGTGGCCGAGAAGTAGGCCGTCAGAAGCCGCTCCTGCGACTCCTCGGCGGGCGCCGGGGCTTCGGGGTCTAACATGACGGCCTGCGGCTCTTGAATGGACTCGTGGGCCTCCTGAGCGGCCACAGCGCCCATCGTGGCGGTCGCCGTATTTTCGCGTTGCTCTTGCGCGGCCTTGAAGGCTTCGGCCTGCTGCTGCTGTTCCTCGATGGCCCGGTGCCGGTCCGTGACGCGGGTAAAGGCCTCGGCCACGTCCATGCAGTCTTTATACTCAACCATGACTTCGGCCGCGTCCTCGGACTGCTGGATGCACTTGACCTCGCGGGAGACATCATCGACAAACTGCTTGGCCGCCTTTTTGAGGGCTGAGACCTTGGTGGTGAGCGTGACCTTGATACCGGCGTGCTCCCACGTCAGCCAGTCGAGACCCGCGGCGGCGCGCAGTTCATCGAAATAGGCGCGCACCTCGGCCTCGCGTTCGGCCTTGACGCCGCCCTCGACCTCGGAGATCCGTTCCTTGAGGGCGTTGTCGGCCTCGTTGAAGGGTTCGGCCACCAAGGTCTTATACAGCGCTTCGATGCGGTTGTACGGCTCCATGATGGCCGACTTGATGGCCTTGCGCTGTTCCTCGAGGGCGTCAAAATCCTTGCGGAGTTCGGCGCGGGCCTGCTTGACGGCCTTGACGGTTTCCTCGGTGCAGGCCAGCGTCTTGGCCGCCTCAGTGCGGGCAATCACTTGGTCGTGGAATGCCTGCAGCTTCTGCTCGATGACCGGCGCCTGCGTCAGCGTCAGCATCTGCTCGCTCACACGATCACCGCCTTCACGAGCTCAAGGTCGCCGTCGAACACGCTCCTGATGCCGCCCGCGGGCGACTTCCAGCGCACGATGGCAAAATCGCCGTAGATATCGTCCACGCGCTTGCCCTCATCGTCCGTCAGCGTCCGGTTGAGGCGGCGGCCGGTGCGGAGCGCCTGACCGTCCTTGACGATGGCAAAGCGGCTCTCGCTGTCCGCATTCACCGTGACCGGCGCGCCCCCGATGAGGGTCTGCAGGCGGCTGGTGGTGAAGGGGCGGTCAACGATGCGCGGCTCCTGCCCGGTTCTGTACAGAATCATCTTCATGTTCTGCTCTCCTTTTCTGCTTTTTGGGTATGAGAAATGGCAGCCGCGACGATTATCACGAACTGCCGTCATAAACTCGTTTCATAGAATCACCTCCCATAATGTTGACTTTCGATTATGTAAGGTGTACAATAAGGTTGTGTGGTTGGCTCCGGCAGCAATGTCGGGGTCTTCCTTTTTGTACACGATTACCGCGTTCCGCGCCGGCATCCCCGGCGCTTTTTTATTTGCCGGTCATTTGCTCCGGCGAGCGTTATCTGCGCTGCCTATTCGCAGCATCGAGATATCCTACTTGCCGGTCATTTGCCGAGGTAACGGATCAGCACATCGGCGACCTTGGCCCCAAAAAGGAAACCAACATAGGCCGCGAATACAACGGCTACCCATTCCCCGCCGACCGCGGGATAGCCGCGCTCCATCTGAGCGACCGGCACCAGCCAAAGAAACGTGGCGCCGGCGAGCGTAAAGGCGGCGGAGAGCGCCATCATGGCGCGGTAGGCACGTTTAAGCACGTTCGAGCTCCCCTTTCATCGTCACCTTGGCGGGGTCGAGCTTCATCCGCTTGCAGAAATACTCGCTGGATACGCGGCCCCTGTTCGTCAGGAATCCCTTTTGCGTCAACTCGTCGTTGCACTGCTTCATCAGGGCGTAAGCTTTGGCCTTTTTGCACCCGACGATCTCCATGACGTCGTCGACGCCGATAAACGCTTTCAGCATCACGAGCGCCCCCTGTCCTTGGTGTTCGCAAACCGCATATTGAGCGTGGCGGTGTGCAGCGCGTCAACGGCTGCGAGCACCTCTTGCCACTCCCCCATTTCTTCGGGGTCGATGCGGCCGTCGCAGGTAATCTGAATCATGAGGTCGCGCTTGGCGATGAACCGCTGCACGGCGGCCAGGATGCCAAGCACCGCTTCGGGCAGGTCCTTGACCTCAAACCCTTCCGGCAGGATCTTCTTGGCGACCACATCCGCGTAAGTCAGGTGCTGCATCGCAAGGTGCGGGGTGCCGTACACGGCGATCATGTCGTTGACGATGGCACCCGGCACCGGCCGCTTGTCGCTCTCATAAGCACGGATGCTCTCGACCGAGATATTCAGCAGTTCAGCGGCCTTTTCTTGGGTATAACCTGCCGACTCACGACAGGCTTTGTACGGATTTCTGCTATCTTGCGGCATGGCGCACAGCCCCTTTCAGATATATAATTAGATTAGTTGACGGGGCTACTGGCCTTGTCGGTAAGGCCGAGGTAGTTTTGAATCTTGGCCTTAATAACAGGTGAGACAATCGTGCCATTGATAACGGCCGATACTTGCGGCCGGCTGACTCCGATCTCACGGGCCAATTCGGTCACGGTCATATCGTTGCGCCGAATCATAGCGCACTTGGCTTCAACAGCCCAGTCGGGAGTAGGAACGGATTTCATGTGCAGCCTCCTTTCTTTTTTTGCCTGTATTTACATTTGTATTAAAAAGATGTAGAATAAACTAAGAGTTTGCATACAGCGCCGGGAACATGGCGGCGAACTTCCGGGACTGGTACTCAGACCATGCGGCCTGCTGGCGCATGCTGTTCTGCAGGGCTTCTTCCTCGCGCCGTTCCCTCTCCAACCGGGCGGCCTCGCGCTCCTTGTTCAGCGCGGCCAGCTCCCCCGGCGTCAAGACGATGCGCCGGCGCAGCGCCGCCTCTTGGACGGTGATTTGCAAGATGGCCTTGTTGTCGGCGGTAGTGAGGGTGTCCTTGACCTCGATATCCCAAAAACGGTGGTTTTCAAGGTCGGCTATCTTCGCCTCGCACCATGCGCGGGTCACCGCATCCTGCAAAGACAGCCCTTCGGCATGGTAGCGCTGGGCCTCTTTCATGACCTCATGTTTATCCATGTGCTTGCCCCCTTTTGGGAATATCCACGATTGTGGATTACATTTGTAATTATAATCCGCGTTTGTGGATTTGTAAAGGCGCATAATACACAAATATGGATTTTATTTCTTGGTGATTCTTATGACAATCAATGAAAAAATCTTAAAGTCGCTGAAAGATGGCGGCACAACTCAAAAAGAGCTTGCCGCCGCTATAGGTGTTCCTTATTCAACGCTCAACAGTTGGCTGAAACTAAAACGTGATGTGCCATCACAGTATCTCGTCCCAATTTGCGAAGCGCTGGGCATGTCAATAGATAATCTTCTTTACGGCGATGGCACGATTTTTCATAGCCCAGCTGTATTAAATGAAGACCAAATTTCCTTGCTTAATAGCGCCAAAACTTTATCTGATGATGAATTGCAAAAAGTACTTGAGTACATTAAATTCGTAAAAAGCCAGCGCAAGCCGGAATGATATCATGATATCAAAGAGGAGGATGTTCCCATGAGAAAGGTCCTTTCCATCACCATGGCCGCCCTGATGCTCCTTTCGCTCGTCGCCTGCGGCGGTTCCGATAAGGAGCCGGAATCCACGCCAGAGCCGACGCCGGCCGCCGAACCTACGCCAGAACCAACGCCGGAGCCCACAGAGGAGCCGGAAGACAGCACCGACAAGGACGGTGACGGCATTCTTGACAGTGGGACTTATACGCTACCGTGCGGCGTGGAGCTTGATTTCTCGCCAAAGGTCCGCAATGATACGACTGGAAACTGGCGGTTCTCTGCAACCGCGTACAATGTGCCCCCCGCCGACTTCGCCTTTGAGTATTATCAGATGATGTTCTCGTCCGATGACGAGATCCACGCCATCTGGAACGCCACGCTCGGCACCATGACCCGTGTCAGCGTCATGTCTGGCCTGCTGTTCGTTGACACGATGGAGTACGTCGACGGCGAGCAACACGATGCAAACCTTTTATTCTCTGGCATGCTGCTTGACAGTCGTGTACTGGATGCCGCCACAGGTGAAGAAGTCGAACTGTAAAAGGGCGGCTACCCTGGACGGACAGCCGCCGCGGTGCATCAGCTGCTATGTAGCTGCTCGATGTACCTTTGCACTTGCTTTACTTCCTCTGGCGTCAGTGTGGCGATTTGCGCCTCAATCTGCCGCAGCAAGGCTTCGCGGGAGTCTTTGACTTCTTGCATCTTGCTTTCTCCTTTATAATTATTTGGGCATCGCCCACCCTCACGATACCCGCGCAAAGTGTCGGATGCTGTAGATTGTACGGGGTGTGTCGGATTATCACCGTTTCGGTTATTCTCTCCCCACAAAAGCAAAAAAGGCGCTCCGCCCAGCCCGGATATACCGGTCAGACGGAGCGCCGTGGATTATCGCAATGGCAGGAGGCTATCATGCCCGCATACAAAGACGGCAAGACGTGGATGGCCCGCTTCTACTATACTGACTTCACCGGTGCGCGTCGTCAGAAGAAGAAGCGGGGATTCGCCACGATGCGCGAGGCCAAAGATTATGAGCGGGATTTCAAGGCCCAGACCAGCCGCAGCATCGGTATGACCTTCGGGAAGCTGGTGGACGTCTATCTCAGCGATTCAGAGGGGCGCGTCCGGGCCTCCACCATCGAGAACAAGCGGGCCATCATCGAGACTTGGATACTCCCCTATTTCAAGCGCCGCGCCCTCGACGAGATAACCCCCATCGATGTGCGCGAATGGCAGAACAAGCTCATGTCTTACCGCACGAAAGGTGGCAATTTGCTGAAGCCGACCTATCTACGCTCCATCCATGCGCAACTCTCGGCCATCTTCAACTATGCCGTCAAATTCTACCAGCTGCCTCAAAATCCATGTAAGGTGACTGGCGGCATGGGCGAGAATCACGCGGACAGCATGAAGATATGGACGGAGAGCGATTTCAAGAAGTTCATCGCCCTGGTCGATCGCCCGGACTACCACCTGGCCTTTGATCTTCTGTTCTATGATGGGCTGCGCTGCGGCGAGCTGCTCGCCCTGCTGCAAAGCGACCTCAATGATAACAACGAGCTGTCCATCACAAAAAGCTATAAGAGGACCGGCAGACAAGACAGCATCGGCCCGACCAAGACCCGCAACTCCATCCGCAAGGTGCCCACGCCGCCGTGGCTGGCTGACGAGTACCGGGAGTACTGCCGGCGTCTGTACGGACTGCAGGCCGATACCCGCATCTTTCCTTGGACGGCTCACGCGCTCAAGAAGCAAGCCGACTACTACGCCGACAAGGCCGGCCTGCCGCGCATCCGTCTGCATGACTTCCGGCACAGCAGCGCATCGTACCTGATCGACATGGGCGCCAGCGTGGCCCTTGTGGCCGAGCGCCTGGGGGACACGATGCAGATGATAATGCGGACCTATGCCCACCTGTATCCGATACGGCAGATTGACATCATCGAGCAGATGCAGCGTTCCGGCGCCGAAAAATAAGCCCAAACTAAGCCCAAAACGCAAAAATAGACCCCCGTTTATAACGTGTTATCGTTACAAATGGGGGTTTTGTCAATTATTCAAACTCCACGGTGGCCGGCGGTTTTGTGGTGACATCGAACAGCACGCGGTTGACGTGCTTGACCTCGTTGACGATGCGGTTGGCGGCAGCCATGACGGTGTCCAGCGGCAGCGGGGTGACCTCGCAGGTCATGAAGTCGCTGGTGGTCACGGCGCGCAGAGCGACGGCGTAGTCATAGGTGCGCTCGTCGCCCATGACGCCGACGCTGCGCATATTGGTGAGGGCGGCAAAATACTGGCTGGGGCGCTGCCCGAACGGCAGCCGGTCTACCTCCTCGCGCCAGATGGCGTCGGCGTCCTGCACAAGGGCGATGCGCTCCGGCGTCACCTCACCGATGATGCGGATGGCCAGCGCCGGGCCCGGGCAGGGCTGGCGGCTGACCAGCGATTCCGGCAGGCCGAGCTCGCGGCCGGCCTGGCGCACCTCGTCCTTAAACAAATCGCGCAGCGGCTCGATGATCTCCTTGAAATCCACATACTCCGGCAGGCCGCCGACGTTGTGGTGGCTCTTGATGACGGCCGATTCGCCGCCAAGGCCACTTTCGACCACGTCGGGGTAGATGGTGCCCTGGGCAAGGTAATCGACGGCGCCGATCTTTTTGGCCTCGGCCTCGAACACGCGGATGAACTCCTCGCCGATGATCTTGCGCTTGCGCTCCGGCGCGGTCACGCCGGCCAGCTTGCCGAAAAAGCGGTCCCGGGCGTCGGCACAGACGAAATTGAGGTCAAAATCGCCCTCCGGGCCGAACACTCTGCAAACCTCGGCGGCCTCGTTTTTGCGGTGCAGGCCGTGGTCGACGAAAACACAGGTCAGCTGCTTGCCGATGGCCCTGGCCAGCATGGCGGCGCAGACGCTGGAATCGACGCCGCCGGAGAGCGCCAGCAGCACCCTGCCGCCGCCGATCTTTTCGCGCAATGCCTGCACGGTGTTCTCGACGAAGGAATCCATCTTCCAGTCGCCCGTGCAGCCGCAGACATTGTATACGAAGTTGCGCAGCATCTGCGTGCCGTTCGCGGTGTGCAGCACCTCGGGGTGGAACTGCACGCAGTACAGCCCGCGCGCGCGGTCCTCGGCGGCGGCTACCGGGCAGTTGGGCGTGCGGGCGCTGACAGCAAAGCCGGGGGCCGGGGCCTGGATGTAATCGTTGTGGCTCATCCAGCAGACGTTCTGCGCCGGCAGGCCCGCAAACAGCGGGCTTTGCGGGTCAAGGCCGACCAGCGTTTTGCCGTACTCGCGCTCCGGGGCCTTGCAGACTTTGCCGCCCAGGCTATGCATCATCAGCTGGCTGCCGTAGCAGATACCCAAAATCGGCACGCCCCAGGTATAGATGGCGGGGTCGATGCCTGGCGAATCGGGCAGATAGGCGCTGTTGGGCCCGCCGGTAAAGATGATGCCGACGGGGTTTTTGGCCTTGATCTTCTCGAGTGGCGTGCGGTACGAGAGGATCTCGCAATACACATGGCATTCGCGCACGCGGCGGGCGATGAGCTGGTTGTACTGGCCGCCGAAATCCAGCACGATGACGGTCTGCTGCTGCATAAAATAGCTCCTTTGCAGTCCAACGTTTCCTTTTACCAAGATTATAGCATACCGGGCTGTCCGAAACAAGACAGCCCGGTACAAATACGTCACTTCGCGCCCAGCTGCGCGGCCAGGCTCTCGCGCGTGTACAGCGTATTGAGCACCTGCAGCAGCGCCTGCTTGCTCAGACGCGGCGGCAGGCCGAGGCCTTGCAAAAACGCCCGGCGGCGGGCGGCGCTGTCCGCCGTGCCGGAAAGCCCCCAGTCATAGAGGTCCGTGTAGGTGATGGGCTCCCCTGCCGTTCTTTGCGCCTGCGGCTCGGCGGCCAGGGCGGTGCGCAGCGCCTGCAAAAGGGCTTCGTCCGGTATGCCCTCAACGCCGAGCAGGCCTTCCCTGCCCGGCTGCTCCTTTCGCCGTTCCTTGCCGGGGACGGCCGGCGCATAGGCGTGCAGCACCCGCTGCGGCCCGGCGATGTCGGCCACAAAGCGGCGGATGCGAAAGCCGGCGGCGTCGGGGTCGGTCAGGATGAGCAGCCCCTGTGCCGCACCCACGCGCCGGAACAGGCTTTGCATCGCTTTATCTTTAAAAATGGCAAAGCCGTCGGTCGTCAGGATGGTACCGTCGACCAGGTTTGCCAGCCGCGCGGCGTCATAGCGGCCCTCCACCACCAAAGCGCGGGTCAGCGCCAGCTTCTGCGCGCCGTTCATGCCTTCTCCCGTGCCAGCGCCAGCTCGCAGACAGCCTTTTGCAGCAGCAGGCCGCCGTCCAGGCGGCTGCTTTTCAGGTCCAGGTCCAGCCGCTGCAAAATCGCCAAACACTGTTCGAGCTGGGCGCGGGTGTAGCGGCCGGCCGTGCGGGCAGCGTTCTCCAACCGGTAGTTCCACCGCCCCGTATAGCCGAAATCCTTCGCCATATCGGCCAGCTGGCGGCGGCTTGACCTGGTGAGCAGGGCGCGGTACATATCGAGGTAGTTGCCCGCCAGCGCACCGGCGATGGGGATGGGCTCGTTTTGCAGCGCCAGCAGCGTCTGCAGCTTTTGCAGCGCCTGCGCCGTCTGCCCCGCCGCCACCAGCCGCACCATCTCAAAGGTGTCGGCATCCAGCGTGGCGGTGCCAAGCTCCCGGACCATATCGGCGGTGACGGTGCCATACCCGGCCAGCGCGGTCAGCTTTTCGACCTCGCCTTGCAGCCGATACTGGTCCTCGCCGCACAGGTCCAGCAGCGCCGCGTCGGCGCCGGGGGCAAAGCGCGCCCCGCTTTCGGCGGCCCGGTCCCCCAGCATCCGCAGCAGCTCAGCACGGCCCGGCTTGCCGATCTGGGCACAGTAGCCGAGCTTTTCACAGGCGGCGATGAGTGTCTGTTCCCGCTTGCCGGGGCGCAGCTTGCCGTACTGCTCCTCCAGCACCGAGGTCAGCACAAAGACGGCGTTCTCGGAGTCGGCCAGGGTGGCGCAAATTTCTTTCAGATCCCGGTCAGAATAGGCCGCGGCGCGGATAAGTGGCAGATACACGAGCCGCCGCCCGCCGAAAAACGAGATGGTCCCCGCCGCCAGCACGATCTCCTCCACCGTCGGCGTGGGACCGGGCAGCGTCGTTGTCTCGGGGTCCAGGTCGGTCAGGGCGTGCATGACCCTGCCGGCAGCCTCGCGCACGGGGGCTTCCTCGCCGGCATAGAAGTAAAACAGCGTACAGCCGTTTTTTAAACGCCTTTGCAGTTCCTTTTCACTGTACAGCAAGGGGGCTCGCCTCCTCAAACACCAGGCTTTTGCCGGGGCGGATGACCGCCGCCGGTTCGTCACCGTAATAGATCTGCCCGTAAACGTCCGGGTCCAGCCAGTGCAGGCGGCGGCTGTTGGTCAGTACCGCCGCAGCGTCCAGGCATTGCGGCGCCGCCCCGCCGGCACAGAACACATCCACCGGCACCGGCGCCGTCCATTTCGGGCTGCCGGCCAGCATGGCGGCACGCAGGCCGCCCGCCTCCACCACGGCCAGGTTGCCGGCCGTCTGGTGGTACAGCGTGACGGTGATATCCTGCCCGAAGGGCAGCGTTGTTCCCGCCTCCAGCGCCTGCACGGTCACTGTCTCGGCAGCCGTCAGGTCGATATCATTCGGCTGCTGGCGCAGGTCGATGAGCAGCGCCAGCTCCGGCGCGCCGTGGGCGGACAAATAGTCGGCCACGGCGCCGGCGTTGTAGGCGCCGCCGCGGTAAAGCACCGCGGCCTGCCCGTCCTGGGTGAGCACCGCGCAGGGGTTGCCGGCGGTGCCGACCAGCGCCACCGTGACGACGCCACGCTGTGCCCAGACGCCCAGCCCCACCGCCAATGCGGTACAAAGGGCGGCCGCCGGCAGATACCAGAGTGGCGGGCAGCGCCTGCGCAGCGCCCAAAACACCAGCGCCAGCAGGCCCAGCACGGCCAGCACCCACAGCGTGTAGCGGCGCGGCAGCGCGAGATGCGCCAGCGGCAAGCCGGCGCAAAAGCGCACAATACCCAGCATCGCGCGCAGCCAGAGCGTGAGCAGCAGGCCGGCCATGCGCATGGCCGGTGCCAGCACCGGCAGCACCGAGAATGCCAGCACCGCCGCGCCCAACAGCAGCGCCGGGCGCAGCATCCACACAACCAGCAGGTTGGTCAGCACCGCTGCGCCGCTGACCGCCATGCCGTGGGCGATGAGCACCGGCAGCGTGGCAACACTGGCCAGCGCCGCCACCTGCACCGTTTCCAAAACAGCGAACGCTGCCTGCCACAGGACGGACAGCTCCGCAGCGCCAAGACGGCTTTGCAGCGCGCGCCGTTCGGCGGCGGCCAGCGCACCGGCCGCCAGCACGCCGAGCACAGCGCAGAAGGACAGCTGGAAACCGACATCACACGGCGCATAGGCGTTGTGCAGGCCCAGCAGCAGCGCCGCCGCACCCAGCGAAGTCAGGGTATCGGGCGGTTGGCGGAGCAGCCGCCCCGTCTGCGCCAGCAGCAGCATACACCCGGCCCGCACTACCGAGACCGAAAACCCGGTCAATGCCATATAGAACACTACCAGCGCCATACGTGCCAGCGCTGCGGCGCGCGGGCGGCGCCGGCGCCGTTCACGGTTTGGAAGGCCCGCCGGCAGCAGTCCGCACAGCAGCGTGATATGCAGACCGGAGACGGCCAGCAGGTGCGCGGCGCCCGCCTGCCGGAAGGCATGGCGCACACCGTCCTCCAGCCCGGCGCGGTCCCCCAGCAGCATGGCAGTCTCCAGCCCGGCATAGACCGGCGGCATCCACCGGTACAGCCGCCGGCGCAGGGCTGAACGAAGCTCATTGAGCCAAAAGCGCGGAGCGCTTTTGGCTGTTTGGGCGGTGTAGCCGCCCAAACAATCGGCTTCGAGATAAATGCCATCCGCATAATTGCCAAGGCGGTACGCATCCTCCGGCAATGCCATCAGGGCAAACTCGGCCGCAAAGCGCTCGCCTGCCCCGGCGGCCGGGAAAGCGTCGCACCGCACCAGCACGGCGCCCGTGTGGCCCGGGATATCCTCCAGCCGCAGCGTGCCGCGCAGCATACCGCTTTCATACGAGGCCGCGGCGCCCGGCTCAACAGTGGCGGTGGCCGTGACTGTCTGCCCGTCGAGAGCCAGGATCGGCCGCACGGCGCCCGCCCGGAACAGCGCGGCAAACGCCAGACCCGCCCCGGCGCCCAGCAGCGGCGGCAGGGCACGCAGCACCCGGCCGCGCAGCGCAGGGCGGCAAAGCGGCAGCAGGTACCCGACAAGTACAAACGCCGCCGCCAGCCAAACGGCAGGCAGCGGCAGTGTGGCGGCCGCCAGTTCCGCCGCGGCAAAGGCCAGGCCGAAGCCGGCCAGCTTCCGCTTCATGGCAAAACGCGGTCGGGCTCAGTGCAAAAACAGGGGCAGCGGCGCAAGATAAACGATGTCCTTGCGCTCGGCAGCATCGCCCTCGGCCAGCACGGCGGCCATGCTGACGACGGTACCGGTGCTCTGGCCGACCAGCGTGGCCAACGCGTGCAGCGAGCCGCCGGTGGAGATGACGTCATCGACGATCAGGATCCGCTTGCCGTTCATCGCCTCGATGTCCTTTTTGTCGATGACGAGGGTCTGCTTGCCGGCTGTGGTGATGGACTGGTCCTCGATGACGACCGGTTCTTTCATGTAAAGCTTGGGGCCTTTACGCGCTACGATCCACGGCTTGCCGCTCTGGCGAGCCATCTCGTAGGCCAGCGGGATGCCCTTGGCCTCGGCGGTGACGATGACGTCGAATTCCGGCACCTTTTTGAGCAGCTCGGCCGCGCAGGCGACGGTGATCTCGACGTCGCCGAACATGATAAAGGCGGCGATGTCCAGGTGGTCGTTGACCTTGCAGATGGTCAGCTCGCGGGTCAGGCCCGCAACGTGCAGGGTATAGGTCTCAGCCATGGGAAAGTCCTTCTTTCTGTATATAGTGTTGTACAATTTAAATTCATCGGTTTCGGCGGACATGCGCCGACGAAACCGATACTTCTAGAGCAAAAATGCCGCAGCGAGTCGCCTTTAGGCATGAGCAAGGCATTTTTGCGATGGTGGGGAATCCAAGGGGGAGGTACAGGCGACTTGGCGGAGCGCAGCGCAGCCAACGAAGCCGAACCTCCCCTTACTGGCGTCAACCCGGCGGCCACGCAAGGCTGCGCCCGGCCAGCACATGGAAGTGCAGGTGCCCAACGCTCTGCCCGCCGTCCTCGCCGACGTTGGTGACGACGCGATAGCCGCTGTCGGCCACGCCCAGCTGTCGGCACAGGTCGGCGATGACGGTGTAGATGTGCCCGACCAGCTCGGCGTCGGTCTCCTTGAGGGCGGCGGCGCTGTCGATGTGGCGCTTGGGGATGACGAGGAAATGCACCGGCGCCTGCGGGTCGATGTCATAAAACGCCAGCAGGCATTCGTCCTCAAACAGCTTTTTGGAGGGGATCTCCCCCGCCGCGATCTTGCAGAACAGGCAATCTGCCATAGCCATACCTCCCTTGCTTTATTGCTGTGTCAGCGCCTTGCGGATGATATCCGGCACGGCGTTGAGCGCCTCGTCGATCTTGGTCACGTCGCCGATGCCGGCCATCGCGAAGTCCGGCTTGCCGCCGCCGCGTCCGCCGGCGATGGCGGCGATGTCGCGCACCAGCAGCCCGGCCTTGAGCCCGCGGGCCAGCACGTTTTTGGCCACGCCGACGGCCATCGTGGTCTTGGCGCCGTCGGCGCCCACCAGCACGGTGACGGTGTTGGGGGCCTTGTCGCGGATCTTGTCGACCATGTCGCGCAGTGTCTCGGTGCCGGTGCCGGAGAGGTAGGCGCTGATGACGCGCACGCCGTCGATGTCGGCGGCATTTTCGAACAGGCCGTCCACCTGGGCGGCGGCCAGCTGGCCCTTGGCGGCCTCCAGTTGGCGGGCCGTTTCTTTCAGCTCGGCGGCCAGCGCCGCGGCGCGGGCGGGCAGGTCTTTGGGATTGTTGGCCTTGAGGGCGGCGGCCGTCTCGCTCAGCAGGCGGTCGTGCTCGGCCAGCAGGCCCAGCACGCCGAAAGCGGTGGTGGCCTCGATGCGGCGGATGCCGGCCGCCACGCTCGATTCGCTCAAGATCTTGAAGCAGCCGATCTCGGCCGTGTTCTTGACGTGGGTGCCGCCGCAGAACTCGGTGGACCAGCCGCCAGCATCGACCACGCGCACGACCTCGCCGTATTTCTCGCCGAACAGGGCCATTGCGCCCATCTTCTTGGCTTCCTCAATGGGCAGGTCCTGCACCGTGACCGGCAGGCAGGCGTAGATCTTCTCGTTGACGATGCGCTCGACCCTGGCCAGCTCCTGCGGCGTGACGGCGCTGAAATGCGTGAAGTCAAAGTGGGTCAGCTTGTCGTCCTGGTAGCTGCCGGCCTGGTGCACATGGTCGCCCAGCACCTCGCGCAGGGCTTTCTGCAGCAGGTGGGTGGCGGTGTGGTTGCGGCAGATGGCGCCGCGGCGGGCCGCGTCGACCGATGCGGTGACGGTGTCCCCCACCTTGAGGGTGCCCTCCAGCAGCGTGCAGGTGTGCACGAAATAGCCCTTGGGCGTCTTTTTGACCTGCCCGACCTGCAATCTGGCGCCCGGTGCCGTCAAGGTGCCGTGGTCAGCGACCTGGCCGCCCATCTCGGCGTAGAACGGGGTACGGTCCAAAACGACCAGCACGCCCTCCTTGGCGCCCTCGTCGGTGGCGACGGCGTCGGCCAGCTCCTCGCCCTCGGACAGGGCCAGCACGGTGCCCTGTTCGGTCAGCGTATCATAGCCGTCAAACACGGTGGGCGCAGCGGTCAGCTCGCCGAAGAGGTCGGCGCTCCAGCCCGAGATGTCCTTGGCCAGGCGCTCGGCGCGGGCGCGTTCGCGCTGCTTGGTCATCTCGGCGTGGAAGGCGGCCTCGTCGACCAGCACGCCGGCCTCGGCGGCGATCTCACGCGTCAAGTCGAGCGGGAAGCCGAAGGTATCGTTGAGCTTGAAGGCCTCCAGCCCGGTCAGGACCTTCTCTTTGGCGCCCTCGAGCTTGTCGAGCATACCGTTCAGGATATTGAGCCCGGCGTCGATGGTGCGGGAGAAGCGCTCCTCCTCGGTGCCGATGACCTTTTTGATGTAGCCCTCGTGCTCGCGCAGCTCGGGGTAGCCCTGTTCGCTGGAGGCGATGACGGTATCGACGAGCTCGGTCAGGAAGGGCCGGGTGATGCCCAGCATACGGCCGTGACGGGCGGCGCGGCGCAGCAGGCGGCGCAGCACATAGCCGCGGCCCTCGTTCGAGGGCAGCACGCCGTCCGACACCATAAACACGGTGGATCGGATGTGGTCGGTGATGACGCGGATGGAGATATCATCCTTGTCGTTTTTGCCGTAGGTCTTGCCGGCGATGTGCTCGACATGGTGCAGCACGGCGGCGACGGTGTCGACCTCGAACAGGTTGCCGACGTCCTGCATCACGCAGGCCAGGCGCTCCAGGCCCATGCCGGTGTCGATGTTGGGCTTGGGCAGCCGCGTATAGGTGCCCTTGCCGTCGGAATCGAACTGGCTGAAAACGAGGTTCCACACCTCCATATAGCGGTCGCAGTCGCAGCCGACCTTGCAGGTGGGCTTGCCGCAGCCGTGCTCGGGGCCGCGGTCATAGTAGATCTCGGAGCAGGGGCCGCAGGGGCCGGAGCCGTGCTCCCAGAAGTTGTCCTCCTTGCCGAAGCGGACCATATGGTCCTCCGGGATGCCGATCTTTTTCGTCCAGATATCGTACGCCTCGTCGTCCTCGAGATAGACCGAGATGTACAGCTTATCGGCCGGGATGGCAAGCTCGCCGGTCAAAAACTCCCACGCCCAGGGGATGGCCTCGTCCTTGAAATAATCCTGGAACGAGAAGTTGCCCAGCATTTCAAAGAAAGTGCCGTGGCGGGCCGTGATGCCTACGCG
The DNA here is from genome assembly GCA_947631565.1 of uncultured Gemmiger sp. Taxonomy (GTDB): domain Bacteria; phylum Bacillota; class Clostridia; order Oscillospirales; family Ruminococcaceae; genus Gemmiger. The sequence goes on from CANRLV010000009.1 coordinate 47,782, forward strand.
CTCGATGTCCGGCGTGCGGATGCACTTCTGGCAGGTGGTCACGCGGTGGCGGGGCGGCTCCTCCTGGCCCAAAAACCACTTTTTCATCGGGGCCATGCCGCTGTTGATGAGCAGCAGGCTGGGGTCATCCTTGGGCACGAGCGGGAAGCTGCCCAGCCGCAGATGGCCCTTGGTCTCAAAAAAGTGCAGGTACTTTTCGCGCAGGTCGTTGAGGGATGTCCATTGCATATTCGTACATTCTTCCTTTCCTGATTCGGGGCGGATAAAAAAGGATACTCCCGTCCCCGCTGTTTTGCAGGGGCGGGAGTTTACAAAACTTCCGTGGTACCACCCGGCTTGCGGCCCTGGCCAAAAAACGGCACACGGCCGCCGCTCAAAATGCACCGATAACGCTGCGCCAGGCGCCCGGCATTGACCGGGAGGCTCCGGGGTGGCATTGCCGGGGAAACGGTCAGGCACCTCGCAGCAGATGGCGCCCTCTCTGTACACCGCCGGGCCCGGCATTGGCCCGTTCATCGCCCTTGTTCGATATTCCGGTATTATTATAGGGTGCCGGGCGGCGCTTGTCAAGCGGTTTTGCCTGACTCTGGCAGCTTTGGCGCCGTCAGCGCCGCAAAATCCGGCTGCAGGGCCAAAAGGCCGTTCGCCACCTGTGCAAACAGCGCCGCGCTGGAGGTCTGCGGCTCCAGCACGCCGTCCTGCAGCACCACGATGGTATAGCGCGGGGCCTCGGCCGGCCAGAAGCCGGCAAACCAATGGTTGAGAAGCTCCTCGCCGTTCTCATCATACTGTCCGGTCTGGGCGGTGCCGGTCTTGCCGCCGGCGCCGCCGGCCAGCGGCAGCGCGTCGCGCCCGATACCCTCCTCGACCACCGTGCACAGCATGCTGCGGAGGATGCGGGCGATGTCGGCGCTGCAGGCGCGCCGCGGCGGGGCGGTCTCGGGGACTGAGAGGAGCTCCTGCGTCCCGGCGTCCACAATGCCCTGCACAAAGCGCGGCGAGCACAAAAAGCCGCCGTCGGCGATGGTGTTCATCATCGCCGCCACCTGGAGGGGCGTTACGGTCAGGTCGCCCTGACCGAAGCTGAACATCGCCAGCTGCCCGGCGTTTTGCAGCCCGGCCGCGGCGGGCAGCGTGCCGGCCGCGCTTTTAAGGCCCGGCGCCACGGTCAGGGCACTGCCGAAGCCCAGGCGCTGCGCGGTCTCGGCCAGGCGCTGCGCGCCCAGGGCCTGCCCCAGCTCGATGAAAAAGGTGTTGCAGCTTGCCTCCAGTGCACCGCGCAGGTTGACAAGGCCGTGCGCCCGCCCCTGGGCGCAGCGGTAGGTCTGGCCCGCGACCTCGATGCTGCCGGTGCAGTCATGCGTGTACCAGTCGAGCCCCGCCTCGTACGCGGCCACGGCCAGCACCACCTTGAACACCGACCCCGCGCTGAAGGCCGCCAGCGGCCGGTCGATGAGCGAGGTATCGTTGGCGGCGATGCTGGCGGCGATGTCGCTTGGGTCAAATTCCGGCATACTGACGCTGGCCAGCACCTCGGCCGTCTGAGTGTCCAGCACCAGGATACACCCGCGCGGCATACCGGCGGCGGCCACGCCCTCGCACAGGCGCTGGATACCGGCGTCCAGGGTCAGGCGCACGCCCTGCCCGCTGCCGTTCTGCCGGGTGACGAGCTGCGGCGCCGTGCCGGCCGGCAGGCTGCCCTGCGCCGTGGTCACGCAGGTCACGGCGGCATCGTCGCCGGCGGCGGCGAGCACATCGTCATACACGCGCTCCAGCCCGGCCACGCCGCGGCCGTCGCCGTCCAGGTAGCCGAGCAGATGGCGGGCAATGGGCAGCGGCAGACAGCGCCGGCTGGCCGCGCAGCAGTATACGCCGCTGCGGCTCAGATCCTGCCGGACCTCGACCAGAAACGGCTGCGCCGCGTTGCGCCGGGCGTACAGCTCCTCCTGCACCGCGTAGGGCACATAGGGGAACAGCGCGGCATAGCTGCCGTCGCCGGGGATGCACAGCGCGTACCACTGCTGCACCGTCCCGGTCAGGGGGCGGCCGGCGCGGTCATAAAAATCGCCGCGCCGCCGCGGCAGTGCGGTCTCGCTGACGACTTGCGCCCCGGCGCTGGACGCGTAAGCCGTATCGGTGCCGATCCACCAGACCCGGCACAAAATACCGCCCAGCAGCAGCACCAGCGCCATACACAGCCCCAGCAGCCGTTTTTGCGCCATAAAAATACCCCCCTGCCCTGCTTACCTGTTACCAGTATGCCCGGGCACGGGGGATGGCAGTATTTTATTTTCGTTTTGCCTGCCGGCGTTTTGCCCGCCAGTGCAAGACCAGCCATACGGCGGCAATGCCGGGCAAAAAGCCGAGGGCGTCCACACCAATGTCCTTCCACATCGCGGCCCGCCCCGGTACAAAGAACTGGTGCAGCTCGTCGCCGGCGGCATACGCAAGACACAGGGCGGCCGCCGCGGCCATCTGCACGGGCAGGCGGCGCCCCGTGCACCACAAATGCACTGTGACCGCCATGCTGATCCCCAGCGCCGCGTACAGATAGACGTGCGCCCATTTGCGGATGTTGGCGTAGCCGCGGGCGTCGAACCATGCGGGCATCAGGGCATCGGCGCCGGTCTTCTCCGCCGCCGTCAGCGCTGCGCTGCTCAAATGGTAGGACTGCTCCCCGGGCTGCGCCGAGAGGGCAAAGATGAGCGCCATCACCGCCAGGGTGCAGGCAAGCGCGGCCCAGCGTTTCATCCCGTTGCCCCCTTTGTAAAAATCTTTTACCAGTATACCCGCTTCGGGCACGGTTTGCAAGCAAAAATGCAGGGGCCGCTGCCGGCCCCTGCACGCTGGGTCTTGCTTAGTACATACCGTCCATGCCGCCGGCCGGCGCCGCCGGGGCCGGAGGCTCCGGGATATCGGCGACCAGGCTCTCGGTGGTCAGCACCATGGCGGCCACGCTGGCGGCGTTCTCCAGCGCCGAGCGGGTGACCTTGGTCGGGTCGACGATACCGGCCTCGATCATGTCCTCAACGTACTCTTCCTTCTGGGCGTCAAAGCCGTAGTTGACCTTGCCGGCAGCGAGCACATTGTTGATGATGACGCTGCCCTCGAGCCCCGCGTTGGCCGCGATCTGGCGCAGCGGGCTTTCCAGCGCCTTGCGCACGATCTGGGCACCGGTGCGTTCGTCACCGGCAAGCTCCTTGACCAGCTTCTCGACCGCCGGGATGGCGCCCAGGGTGGCCACGCCGCCGCCGGCGACGATGCCCTCCTCAACGGCCGCCTTGGTGGCGTTGAGGGCGTCCTCGATGCGCA